>JBMOHV010000006.1:0-43165 GCA_049317645.1 Bacteroidia bacterium | reverse complement strand
TAACCTCGGCCACAAATTCTCGGTAAACCTCCGAGAGCAGGGAATTGCAACGCCAACTCCGCACTGTGATACCCCAATGGTAGCGGGTGGGTGAAAGATTGTTCAGGCGCAATGGTTTGAAACTGAATTCGCCGTTCAGAGAATTCAGGTTAAACAACCCGGCGGGTGCTGTCGCTGTATTAAAAGCAATACCCGTATTGTAAACAGGAAAAGACACAAGGTTGGTATCATAAATAGGTCCGCCCAAATGATACGAAATGGAATCGTAAAAATCGGACTCCACCGCCATATTGGCTACCGTAACACTATCCGCAACAAAATTATTAGGATTGGCAATGAACAAAGGATTGGGATCGTTGTAAAAGGAGGGGCTTGCATCACAGATGTACTGAGGCCTTAAGCCACCGTATCCTAGCATCTTGGCCGCTAAACGCGCCGTAGGACCAACCGCACCCACCACCATGTTGTCGGCAGGGTCACTCGGAAAAAGAGCCCTCGATGGCAACCCACCGTTCACCCCACCCACAACGGCCAATGCCTCCGAAACGTGAGGAACAAAAAAGACGTATCCCGCTGCGGGAACAGGCACCGTATCCAGCAATAGATCCCCTACAAAAACCATCCGACGAACATCCTTGATGATTGAATTGCTACTCTGACAGGAGGCAAGAGGCAAGGGCGCCAAACGTGGAGCCGATGAATCCGCAATGCTATAACTCTGACCCGCATCGTAACGGAGCCAACCCCGAAAAACCGGAACGGCGCCAGGAATCATGGATCGCTCAAACAAGGCCAAGGAGTCTTTGAAGGGATTAACGCCGGGGCAAGTGATATAAACCCCCGCTGTAAACCGGAAGACCCCCGAAGACCCCAAGCACTCGTAGGTCAAATCCCCCCCTCGAAAGGTGGGTTGAGCCGACAGCCGCTGGGTAGGAAGGACCCCGAACAGGCTCCCCAACAACAAACCAAAGAACAAAAAGGAACAGGCACGCATTTTCATAAGCGGTAGATGGTTCGAATTAATCTTTTTGGCGCAAAACCAGAATCGTAGAATTGAAGGCGTAGGTTTTCTCATCTCGTCCGGTATAAATCACCCGATAGACATAGGTTCCTTGTTCAACAGGGTCCCCGTTCAAGTTGGTACCATCCCAAGCCTTGAAGAAGTCATTGGTTTCAAACTGCAATTGACCCCAACGGTTAAAGACCTCCAACTTGAATTCTTTGCGGATATCGATGAAAATCCCCGATGGCAAGAAAGAACCATTCCCACCAGCGGCACCGGGTACAAACGCGGTTGGCATAAAGAGGCGTGGCGGATGGATGACCGAAATGATATTGGAATACAATTCTTCCTGGAAAAAATCATCCCGGTTGGGATTGCGTTCCCGTGCTGCTAGGTAATACTGAAAGCGTCCCAAGGCATTGGGTGATGCATCCTGAGGAACGGTATCGACATAATTACGAACCACGGGGCTTGGAAGCTGCCAAACAGGAATGAAAGCCCTGGTTCGACCCGTTGCAACATCATCCCGGTTCACCAGGTAGTATTCCAGGTTTTGGGGCCAGGAATTCACCAAAGACCATTGGAGGGCCGTAGCCGACTTGGGATAGGTGAACTTGTCAACATCCCCGGTCAGCAAAAGGTTGGTGAA
The DNA here is from genome assembly GCA_049317645.1 of Bacteroidia bacterium. Classification (GTDB taxonomy): domain Bacteria; phylum Bacteroidota; class Bacteroidia; order UBA7662; family UBA7662; genus SYHX01. Next base: position 41,513 of record JBMOHV010000006.1, on the reverse strand, counting down.
TACATCCGAGGTATCAATGGACACATCGCAGAGGTCGACAACGACCATGCGGTAGGTATAGGATTCTCGATCTGGCTTGGCTGAAGAGTCTACGAAATTGATGGTAGGAACCCCGGTCGCAAAATCCATATCGGACACCCGAAACGTATCCAGCGTCACATAGTCACGTCCGGGAATTTGGCGTTGAAGCAGGAAATAACCCACAATATCCACCGGATTAAAAATGTACTTGAGGCTCAACAGCCCGGTGGTGGTATCCACCGAAACTCGACGAATATGATTGTAAGTCACCAGGGGATTGTAAACCGTATCACAACCAGGATTGGAGGTGGCGGTCGAACCATTGCGATGCACCGCCTCAATGAGATAGCAATAAAAATCACCGGATGGCAAGCTGCTGCGATCCAGGTAACGATTCAAACTATCGTAAGGAGCCGGAGCCACCGAATCAATCAAGACATAACCTGGATTGGCGATATCGCTACGATAGATTCTGTACTTGAGCAGGTTGGGATGCCACTTGTAATAGTTGTTCCACGTCAAATTCATGCCCCGGTCACGGCTGCAATAAATGTATTCGGCGTAATTGTAAATGGTGTTGTGGTAATTGGAAGTGTCAAACGTCCCGAGCGTCAACCGGCAAGAATCCTCCCCGGCCACCGTTAACCATACAGGCCCCAAGTTGGGATCGCAATCGGGATAATAATAAAGGGTGTACGCCGTATCAAAATAACCCCAAGATTGGGCCACTGAATCAGCGAGCAAAGAAGATGAATCCAACACATGATACACATTGTACCCCCCCAACGCCCCCGATGGTCCGGGCCTCCAATTCATGGATATCCCTAGCTCACCGGTACCGTTCGGCAAGGTATCAACCGAGACCCTCAACAACTCAACGGGCGCTATTTGATTGGATTGCTTGAGGGCAATATTGGGAGTCGTACTCCAGTAAACGATGCCGTTGGTATCCGGCAAACCAGCCCTGAACGCAATAGTATCTCGGCAAGGAATCCCCGTGATTTCGGAATAGACATAGCGGGCATTGCCCACCGCAAAAAAAGTATCGACGTTTAGCCAGTTCCCGACCCCTGAAACGGTGGATTGCTTTTGGATATAATAACGCGGGAAGCAATGCTGGGGGATGTACGGATTGCGGGTGCTCATCGAGTCCCATGTAAAAGTGCTCGTAACACTGGCCGAATTGAACAACAATTCGCCGCGGATCACCTTGAGGCTATCCGAAATAAACTCCACTGAATCGCAACGGGAAACAACTCCTACCCGGTACAAATAATCAAAAGCCGCTAAATCCAGCGAAGGGGAGGCATCCACCATTTTGCTGGAATCCAACGCGGCCAAGGAATCCACCCGTACCCAGGGGCTGGCCGCCAAACCGGTCACACGGTCCAGGGCCTTGCGATACAATCGGTATTGTTTGAACGAATAAATACGGCGAGACACCGATTTTTTGCGCTGAAAGGTGCTGTTCTGATCGCTGTAATTGCGCATGTCCAAGGAATCAATGGTGACCGTATCGATGATGGCCCCGGGTCGACCGTAGGGGTTTTGCCAATACACAGTGACCGAATCGTTGGTCGGCGCCACCGAGACACCGCGAATACGGGCCGGCGGAAGAGGCGGTACGTTGATGAGTTTGAAGGTATAAACGCGGGCATCGCGGCCTTCGACCGGGCAATTATTATCAAAGGCATTAATCTGGAATTTGTTACTGGAGAGCAGGACTCCGCAGTTGGCCACGCCTCGGGGAAGGTTGGAGCAAGCCGTTGGCCAAACAATTTTGACACCGCTCTGGACGGTGCCAGTGAAACCAAAACCAGCCGGTGTTCCATTACCGTAAGGCAAGATGGTCGCCTGGAATTGGGGCGGGTTGGGCGGTAGGGTGGTATCGTTGATGCGCTGCAAACGGGCGCAGGGTGGCTGCACGCAGTTGTTATAGCCTGGAAAATTGGTAGCCAATTGACTACCTCGAACAAACACACTAACAGTCTGCTGAACAGGAACCCAGGTACTTGGGATGTTGGGGTTTCCCAACAACGAAGGAAAGGCATCCTCGGCGTTCACAAAACTCTCAATCGTATCCCCGGCATAATAGGTCCCTTCAAAACTGGGGTCCCCGTTGGGCAAGGTAAAAGGCGCACGGATAAAAGGCGGTCGCTGGGTGAAAATCCCGTTCAAAGGTCCGTTCGGATTAAAGACAGGGGGCGAAGTAGGCGCATTCGGGATGATCTTGAGGTTAAAATCCCGGTAAACTTCCGAAATCAACTGGTTGCACCGAAAAGAACTCACCTTGATTACCATCACGAAGGTTCCCTGGGTAGTGGGCTGGTACACAATTTCACCCGTTGTCTGGTTGATCGGAATATTATTCGCGCTCACAAAGGGGGGCTGCATCAGGCCAGGAATCGGATTGTTAACGGTGTACGGAGCGGTGTACGCATACGGAGCGGTCACCGAGGTTCCCAATGGAAAATCAATACCGAAGCGCGTGCTGTCCAAATCCGGGTCAAAGGCCAAGGACTGCATGAAAACCGTATCCACCGGATTAAGGATGGCAAAGGATGTAGGATCTGTCGCAAATTCCGGAGAATTATCGCATAACTGGGCTGGCGATAACAAAAGATTGGTATTGGGATCGCGGTAAGGAAACATCTTGACCAACAAGGTTTGTGATCCATTGTCGGCGGTGCTGTTGTCAATCGATGGGCGACAACAAGGAATACCGTTGCCGGCCTGGGTGGTGTTGAACGTGTAACCGGCCGGTGGTGCAGGCCCCAATGCGCTCAGGTCCACAATACCCCGAAAAACATAGCGCGCTACCGAGCCCTGGTTTTGGTTGGAAGCCGACGAGGGAGGATTGCAGGATAGGTAGGTGCTCCCGGGGCAGCGCGGAGATATATCATCCGGTGAACCGGGAATAATAGGCAGATTGGTGGTGCCTTGAGGGCCTTGCAGCGCCATGGCTGTTTGGGTCCATGGAATACCGTTGCAGTCCCGGTAGACTTTGATCGTAAATTCAAAGAGACCGTTCCCCAAACAACGGTACGTGATTTCGCCTCCCAGAATATGAGAAGCCTGGGCAGAGCCCAAGGGCCAGGCCATTATCAATACCCACAACCCAAGGCTGAGGAACAAACGCCGGTTCGCTAACATGTGAAATAGTTTGGTCATCGGATAGTACGGAAGACGTGGTTAACTGGGGAAATACAAAACAAGTTCAACGGGTTAAATTACGGCCAAAAGTGGTTTTTTGGGGCCTTTGGGTCGATTTAATGTAGTTTTTAGGCTTGCCCAAAAGCCTTCCTCTACCGACGACGGCCTCTCCACAGAAGCCAAAGCTCGGGGGCCGGTCGTTCCATGACCGTTGCCCTTCTTAGCGTAGCAGCTCGTTACCCACCTGAAGCGGTTCCAGGCCGGCCCATTCCGCGTATTCCAGGTATCGCAAGGCGGTTTCGCGCATCGCCAACCGTTGTTCAGGGCTGACTTCCTTGACAGGCCTGGCGGGCACCCCGGCGTAGAGGGTCCCGGCCTTGCAGCGGGTATTTTCGAGGATCACGGCCCCGGCTGCCACGATGCAACCGCTTTCAACGACGGCATGGTCCATCACCACCGCGCCCATCCCAATCAAGACTTCGTCCTCAATCGTACATCCATGGACGATGGCCCTGTGTCCGATACTCACCCGCGATCCCACCGTTGTGGCAGCCCGCTGATAGGTGCAATGAATGACCGCCCCGTCCTGAATATTGGTTTGATCCCCGATGCGGATGGCATTGACATCGCCCCGCAGCACGGCATTGTACCAAACCGTGCACGCATCGCCCAGGATTAAATCCCCGGTGAGGGTTGCGTTGGGGGCCGATCGGCAACCCCTGCCCCATTGAGGCCAAACACCCCGAACGGGCAGAACAAGGGGACCCGGTTGCATTGTCTTCATCGTTGCCGAAATTTAAGCCATGAGTCCTCAAGATTCGCTTCCTGTTATTGGAAGAGCCCGCTTGGCGTTGTGCAATGGACAGGACCGGCCCGAAATTTGGGTGGCCTTTGAAGGAAAAGTTTACGACTTGACAGGCAGTCGCTTATGGAAAAACGGCCGGCACTACGAGCATTGGGCGGGCCAAGACCTCACCGAAGAATTGAAGGACAGCCCCCATGGGCGCCGGGTTTTCGAAGAAAGAGAGGCCATCGCCATCCTCCTGAAGGAGTCGTAACACCTAAAAGGAGTCGTAAAATCTAATTCCTGGCCCTTAATTGACCATCATCGTCTCCATATCCGAATCAACCAAAATGCGACCGCAATGCTCGCAGACGGTGATTTTCTTGCGCAGGCGGATGTCCATTTGCAATTGGGGTGGGATATGGTTAAAGCAGCCACCGCAGGCATCCCTTTGGACACTCACCACGGCCAAGCCATTGCGTGCATTGCCCCGAATCCGGTGGTAGGCACCCAATAGACGGGCTTCGATTTTCTTGGAAGCCTTTTCGGCCTCTTTGATGAGTTGCTTTTCTTCTTCTTCGGTTTCGGCGACGATGCCGTCCAATTCCGTCCGTTTCTTGTCCAAATCGTTGCGGCGTTCGCCCAATTGTTCGGTCAAGGACAGAATTTCGGTGCTCCGCAATTCTTTTTGGGCCGATAATTCCTTGATTTTCTTTTCGGCAATCTGGATCTCGAGGGACTGGATCTCGATTTCCTTGCTGAGTGCATCAAATTCTCGGCTGTTGCGAATCCCCTTGAGCTGCTCTTCGTATTTACCCTTGTGAATTTGGGCTTCCTTGAGACCCGCTTCCTTTTCGGCGATTAGCCTCTTGATTTGGGAAAGTTCTTCGTTTTGGCGCTCCAGGCGGGTTTCCATACCGGCTAATTCATCCTCCAAATCCCGAACCTCCATGGGTAATTCACCACGGTAGGTGCGCAGGCGATCGATTTCGGATTCGATTTGCTGCAATTTGAAGAGCGATACCAGTTTGATTTCGACGCTATGATCCATAATTGTCTGAAAATAAGGCGTTGGTTTATCCCTCAGGTCAGGTAAACGGTCGGGTTTTGAGACGACCTGGCATTGAGGACCGCAAAGGTACGAAACAAGGGGGTTATTCGCTGACGCAACCGATCGCAGGCAGGAATTTCTGTCTCGGCATGACCGGCCTCCACCAGAACCAAGCGACCGCCTGCATCCAAAAAATGATGGTGCTTGAACTCTGAACTCAGGTACAGATCGGCACCGGCAGCCTGTGCAAGCGGCCACAAAGTGGCCCCAGCCCCCCCGCACAGGGCTATGCGGCGTATCATACCGCCCTCAGGGGTCTTCTGCGGTGGCTTGCTGTATCGAAGGGGGCAGCCCAGAAAATCTTTGATGCGTTGAAGAGCGGTTTGGAGCGGGATTTCTTGTTCCAAATCACCCACCAAGCCCATTCCGTAGCGCGAAACCTTCTGTTCCAGGGGGTACAATTGGTAGGCCACCTCCTGGTAGGGATGGGCCTGGGTCATGGCCTCCAGGATGGCGGGGGTTTTCCAGGCTTCGAATACAAATTCCATGCGCCATTCTTCGACCTCTTCCCTCTGGCCCACCTGACCCAAAAAAGGCTGGGCCCCGTCCAAGGGCTTGAACGTTCCTCGCCCCAAGACCCCAAAACTGGCCTCGCCATAGTTCCCCAGATGCCCGGCACCTGCTTGGAACAGGGCATCTCGAAAAGCCTCGGCATGATCGGTAGGAATGTAGACCACCAATTGCCGTAGGATCCCCTTCATGGGCTCCAAAACTTGGGGGTTCCGTAGGCCCAAGGCATCGGCCAAGGCCCCGCTCACCGTATCGGGCATGGCATCCGCGTTGGTATGGGCCGCATAGACCGCAAGGCCGGCCTCCAAGATTCGATGAACAAGGCGCTCAACCCGCCCGCTATTCCCTATTCGGGTGAGTGGGTCAAAAAGCAAAGGGTGATGGGTGACCAAAAGATTGCAACCCTGCTCCAGTGCTTCTTCGATGAGTTCATCGCTGACATCCAACCCGACAAGGATCCCTGTCAAGGCCCGATCCGTGCGGCCGCATTGAAATCCGCAGCGATCGTACGATTGTTGCAGACCAACAGGAAAAATTTGGTCCAAAATCCGGACCGCTTCGTCAATTAACATGGCTTCTTGAACCCGGATGGGTTGCTGCACTAAAGGTAATGTACTTTTGTCCAGCCATGTTATCGCTTCCCACAGGCACCATGAACCGTCCCTGGTTTCACCTCTTGGCCTGGCCCTTGTCATGGGTCTACGGACTCATTATGTGGCTAAGAAATTTGGCCTACGATCAGGGTTGGTTCAAGTCCACTTCCCCATCGGTCCCGGTTGTTTGCATCGGCAACCTCAATGCAGGCGGTTCCGGCAAAACACCGCATACCGAAACCGTGGCCGCCTACCTCCACGAATCCTTGGGGCTCATCGCCATCCTGTCGAGGGGTTACGGCCGTCGGACCAAGGGTTTTCACCTGGCCGGTGAAGGCGATAACCCCGGGACCCTCGGCGATGAAGCTTACATGCTTTTTGCCAAATTACCCTTTGTCCCCCTGGCCGTTTGCGAAGACCGTTTGGAGGGCCTGCGACAATTGCAAGCCCGCTTTCCGAATCTAAAAGCTGTTGTTATGGACGATGGCTTTCAACATCGTCGTTTGAAGCCGCATCTCTGTTTTGTCCTGAGCGATTACAGCAAACCTTTTTTTGAAGACCATCTTTTGCCATGGGGCACATTGCGCGAGCCCTGGACGGGATATCGTCGCGCCAACATCGTCGTTTTCACCAAATGCCCCCCCACCCTACGCCTCTACGATCGCAAGTATTACAGCGGCAAAATTGCGGGCCTCAGCCCGGACAAAGTTCTTTACTCTTCGATCGAACATTTGGACCCCGTTTTTATGGAGCCTTTTGAGCAAAGTCCCCTCGAGCCCCAAGGTCATTATCTCTTGGTGACCGGGATCGCCAACCCTGATTTGTTAGGGAACCACCTGAATGACCAAGGCCTGATTTACAAACACTTGTGTTACGAGGATCACGTCGAATACACCCCCGAGCGCTTGGATGAAATTCTGGACTCCTTTCGGGGCCTGCACGGGCCCAACCGGGCTGTCATCACCACCGAAAAAGACTTGGTCAAGCTGGCGCCCCATCGGGATTTTTTTGTGCAACATGGCATGCCATTGGCCTATATCCCCATACAAATTGAATTTCCGGAGCGGGATCGTCGCCTGTTGGTGCAGCACCTGAACGCCTTTGTGACCCAATGCAGGGATCGCCAATAACCTGTTCCGTCCTCCAAAAGCGAATCCGTTTCATCGCAGGATTTGCGTTGGCAGGCATGCTGGGGATGTTCCTTGGTTGGAGGCCCGCCCTGGCCCAAAAAACCCAGGGGCCGAATGAATTCAAAGCCCTTTGTTTGGATACGGCCCGCCTGCGTTGGGCTTGGACGCAGATCGACACCTTGGAATACGATTCGTTGGTCCTGGTCCCGTTGATGATGGGGACCGTTTCGGGACCTGAAAGCAGCCGTCTGCACACCGGAGGGGAGGGATACCCGTGGGTGCCCCTTGCATGGTCTCCCAAAACCGCCCGTGATCGATGGTGGGGGCCTTGGCCTGGCGCGATGGATGCCGACCAAGAACTACAAATCCCGACCCACCCCAAGCCGTGGACCCGGCTGGCCTTTGGGGCTGGCGGTAACAATTTACAAACCCTGGGATTGGAGCACCATCAACGATTGGGTCCTGGACTGCGCGCCGGTGCTCGCTTCCGATCGCTCACCCACGATGGATTTTTGCAGCGCTCCGGGGGGAAATCCCGTACGACGGATCTGTACGCCGGCGGTACCCTTGCTCCGGGTCGGCATTTTGTTTGGCTGGAAGGGCGTATCATGGGGTTGGATTGGAACGAAAATGGAGGGACCTCTTCCGCCACTGCTCCGCTATCGGCGGGCTACAATCCCCTGAACCTGGGGGTGCGCTTGGGCGATGCCTCTTCCCAAAACGGAATGCAGCGATGGAGCTTGCGCAACGATTTCAAATACAGCAACGGCTGGCAGGCCTTTCATCGCCTGGGTTTCGAGACCCTGCGTTGGGGTTTCCGCGACGGACGGGTGGGCCAAAACCTAGGTTTTTATACCAACCCCGGCGCCTTGCGTGATAGCAGTGCGGCGTCCGATAGCACCGCTTTGCGGCAATGGAGTCAGGAACTGGGGCTATCTCGTAACACAACGTGGGGAACCCTGCAGGTGGCGCTCACCTGGTCCCAATGGCGTTACTACAGCGGGACCACCCAACCCAACGAGTCTAGCAAGGGGCCTGCGGCCGTGGATCGACGAGACCAGGGTCTGACCATGCATGCATCGTGGGCCTTCCCCGGGGGGAGCACACTGCGCATGGAGCAGGGACTCTATCATGGGTTTTTGGGTCTGGCATCGCGCTTGGAATGGGAGATCCTACCCCAACAAAAACGGGCCTGGTTGCCAACCCGAACCCTATGGTCGGCTTGGGTTGAACCCCCGTCGTACCGACAACGCCTGCTGCAAACCAACGCCTTGTCTTGGGACGTTGCCGAACGACCCTCCACCCGCGGGTTGAACCTTCACACAACCTGGGAACCGAGAATGGCGGGCATCCACCGCTGGTCCATGAACGGAGGGGTGGCCTGGAATCTCAACGGCCTGGGCGATGATTCATCCAGCAACGATGGGAAAGCACTGCTATTGCAAAGCCAACCCGGACCGGTGGCCTACGCACGTCTCGAATTGAGGGGCCGTTGGTTCAACCGACGCAGCGAACAAGGCTGGCAATGGAAATACCAACATCTGCTGCAATGGAGCAGCGACCCCACCTGGATACCGGTTCCCCTGTGGTCCATGGAGGATTGTTTTTATTACCAACGCAAAACCTCCAAAGGCTGGTCATGGGTCGGAGGGCTGGCACTGCGTTGGATGAGCGCCTTCAACGGCCCGGATTACCGACCCGAATTGGGCTTGTGGACCCTAGGTACAGCGGGGGCCCGCGGACAGGTGGGGGCCTATCCCTGGATGGACTTGCTGGCCGGGATCAAAGTTCGCCAAACCCTCCTCTTCGTGCGGTGGGAACATGCCAACCTGGGTTGGCCTAAAAGCGTTGGTCAATGGGTGCCGGGCTATCCCCTGGGGGATCGACGATTGCGCCTCGGGGTGGATTGGACTTTCTGGGACTAGGACCTGCGATTCTTTCCCGCTGGGAGGCCCTTGGGGTGCCTAGGTTTTTTGTTTCTTCTTGCGGGCCGCCGGAAACAAAATATTGTTAAGAATAAGTCGGTAGCCCGGGGAATTCGGGTACATGCTCAGTTCGGTGGGGGGCTCCCCGACCAGATGTTGGTAATCTTCGGGGTCGTGACCCCCAAAAAAGGTCCAGGTTCCTTTGCCAAAATTGCCATGAATGTAGCGGGCCTCGTTCAGGGATTTGGATTCGCCCATGACCAGGACTTCGGGTTTAATCAAATCCTTGTTAAAAGCCGTGGTTTGACCCATAAATCCTTTGATCAAGCGGGTATGGTTTTGGCAAAGCATGGTAGGCACCACATCCCATTTGGCTGAGAAATCAAAGAGCGTGAAAAAATCTTCGGTCTCGGGGACCATCCCCCGGGTTGTGGTCACATCAATATTCGAGAACTCGTATTCCAAGGGATTGGAGGTCAGGGTGAAATTCCGAAAAGCAAAGCAGGCATCGTCGTTGAGCTTGTCCTGGGCCAACGGATCGGAGGGATCCCCATCGTACATGGATTCGCAGATGTCCAGGCCCAAAGCCGCCAAAGCGATATCGTAGGAATCGGTGGCCGAACACATCGCAAACAAAAACCCACCCCCTGCCACAAATTCCCGGATCCGTTGAGCAACCGCCGACTTGAGGGCCGAGACTTTGGCAAATCCCCTGCTCTGGGCCAGGCGTTCCGCTTCCTCAACCTCGGCTTGGTACCAGGCAGCGTTTCGGTAGACAAAATAAAAGCGGCCGTACTGCCCCGTAAAATCCTCGTGGTGAAGATGCAACCAATCGTACATGGGGAGCTGACCGTCCAGGACCTGAGGATCGTAAATCTTGTCGTACGGGATTTCAGCATAGGTCAGAGCCATGGTCACCGCGTCGTCCCAAGGCTGCTTGGTGGGAGGGGTGTAGACGGCGATCCGGGGGGCTTTTTCGAGTTTGACCACCTCCATATTAACCGCAGGGTCGGCCACTTCCTGCAGGAGTCCGGTATAGGTATTCTCGGCCAGAACTTCGTAGGTCACCCCCCTCAATCGGCATTCGGATTCGAGGGCCTGAACCTGCGGCATGGCAAAACTCCCGCCGCGGTAGTTGAGCAACCACTCGGCATCCATGCCTCGGCTGATGGCCCAGTAGGCGATCCCGTAGGCTTTGAGGTGATCCCTTTGGTTCTGGTCCATGGGAATCAGCAAACGGGCCGCCTGGGTAGACCCCAAGGTGGTCCAGGCCATCAGAGCCCCCAAAAGGAGAACCCGCACACCTTGGTTTTGAAATAAATGGTTATTTGCCTTCACCCCTCAAAATTATCAAAAAGGTATAGATTAAAATCTTGAAGTCCACCAACAGCGAACGATTCTCCACATAAACCAAATCATAGCGAAGTCGCTGTATCATTTGTTCCACATTCTCGGCGTATCCATAACGAACCTGGCCCCAAGAGGTTAGGCCGGGCTTGATCCGCAACAAATGCCGGTAATGAGGGGCCCGGCTAACAATTTGATCAATGTAAAATTTGCGCTCCGGGCGGGGGCCCACCAAGGACATATCCCCTATCAACACATTCCAAAACTGTGGGAGTTCATCCAATCGCCATTTGCGCATGACCCGCCCCCATGGGGTTATTCGGGGGTCATCCACCGAAGAAAGTTGAGGGCCATCCATCTCGGCATGTTGGCGCATGGATCGAAATTTTAGAATCCAAAAGCGACGGCCCTTGAGCCCGATTCGCTCTTGACGATAGAGAACTGGACCGGGAGAATCCAGGCGAACCCGCAACATACAGTACAGCATCAAAGGAGAAAGCAAGGCCAGGGCCACCAAGGCCAGGGCCTTGTCCATCAATACTTTGAGGGTGGTTTGCCAGGCGGGCATGACCTCGGGGCGTACCTCAATGAGGACGGCACCCAGGATTTGTTGCATTTTTACTTTTCCGAGTAACAAATCATACATCACGGGAACCATTTTGAGGATCACTGGTTCGCTGCGAAGGGCTTGAAGGACGCCGGTCAGGTATTCCCGATCTTCGGGCTCGGCCGCCAACAAAACTTCTTCGACTTCCAAACGCTGCACCAAGTCGGCCACCGCATCCGCGCCGCCCAAGCATCGCAGGGTAGGCAAATCCGGGTAGATTGCCGACGTCAGGCGATCGTTTTGGTGACCGTTGAGAGAGACAAAACCGAGGATTTCGTTGGCCTTGGGGGCTCCGGGATTTTGATGCAGTTCTTCGTACAGCTGCAAAGCCACCGGGCCTGAGCCCACCAGCAAGGTTTTGAAGCGAATGCGTCCCGAGCGCAATCGTTGCGACAAGCGCGTTAGAAGAAACAAGCGAATCGGTAGGCCCAAACCCAGGTGCCAGGCCCAAAAAACCAGGACCGCCTGCAGGTAAAAGGCTTCGGAGGGAACCTGATCATCCCAAAGCAAAGCAAAAGACAAGAGCACGGTACCCAGGAGGACCGCCAACAACATGCGCCCCGTTTCGTTTAACCGAGATTTGCGGTAAATATCCTGGTAGGAGCCGGACAAGGCATAAACCAGGACCCAAAACCAAGGCAAAGTGAGCACACCCGTCAAACCCTGCAATCCATGTTCAAAACTCAAAGCCCAGGATTCCCCGGTCAAAGAAGACTGTCGGTAGCCAAAAAACAAAATCCAGGCAAGGCAGCTCGCGCACCAGTCGCCCAAGATCAGCATCAGCATATCCCAGCGTCTTCGATTCATTGCAATAATTTGAGGTTATCCACCCAAACACGACTGGTAACCGTTGACCCGCTTGGGTGCAATGGACGAAGCAGAACCCGGTAACGCGCCCCGTTGACCACGCCTAAATAAGGCGAAAAGTTGATGTACTGCTTGGACCAAAGGGCCGCGGGCGCTAACTCGACAATCCAAAGGGGGTCGCTGATATCCGAACCCAATTGACTCTGAAGACCCACCTGCAACGGTACATTGTTACGGTAATTGAGTTCCAAGAAACAAGGCTTCCCTGCGGTGAGCCCAAATTGATCAATGCTCTCGGCCACCAGGTACGGCGCCCTTTGATCCACCGACATATACAACGAAGAAAGTCCCTCAAAAACCGAATCCGTTCGGCTTTCTCGAAGCAGGACGGTATCCGAACCACTGCGGGCCCGCAGTCCAAATCCCAAATTATCAAAGTCTTCCAACCAAACATAACGCACCGTATTGCGGTACGATGTGCGGGGCCTGAGGGTATCCGTCCGACCACGGTAGAGATCTACCACGGTATCCCAAGGAACAAAGAACGGATAAGCCGCACGGGTCGCTGAAATACCGTTGAGCAAAATCCCCGCATTGAACTGCAACCGGACGGTCCCATCGCGAAGCAATGGAATGGTCGCCGGGAGCGGGTAGGCTCCCTGAAGATCCCCGTCGATGTACAACCAAACATCCTTGACGCGGGCCGAAAGGGTGCCCTGGGTTTGGGGGGTGCCTACAACCTGCACCGTATCCACATGAAGGTAGGCCGGGACCCCTTGGTCTTTGGCATACCAACCGCAACTTTGGAGCAGACAAAGGGATAGCGCCCAGAGGCCGACCCCAAGGCTACGACGCATTGGCAATTTTGTCCAGAATCATATTGGCAACCCGCAGGGCTTGGTAACCCTCTTCGATACTAACGGCTTCTTTGGTGTTTTGTTGGATGCAACGCCCAAAGGCATCCAATTCATCGCGGATGGCGTTACCAACCGGGGGTTCGCTTCGTTCAACGGCCATGTAACGCGGTGCCTTATCGGGACCCAGGCCCAATTCGATCCAGTTGGATCCCTCACCGGGTTGGTCTTGCAATTCGATCATTTCCAACTTTTTGTCCAAAAAATCCAGGGAGAGGTAGGCGTTGTTTTGAAAAATACGCATCTTGCGCATGGCCTTGAGACTGATTCGACTGGCTGTCAAATTGGCGACGGTTCCGTTGTGAAATTCCAAACGGGCATTGGCAATATCCGGGGTTGATGAAACCACCGAGACCCCGCTGGCTTTGACATCGCGCACTTCGGAGCGTACCATCGCCAAAACCAAGTCAATATCGTGAATCATCAAATCCAGAACAATGGATACATCGGTACCGCGGGGGTTGTAGGAAGCCAAACGATGGGCTTCAATAAAGCGGGGCGCCAAGCCCATGGCGGCGGCCCGGGTATAGACAGGATTAAAGCGTTCGACATGCCCCACCTGCGCCTTGACCCCGGCCTCGCGGGCCATGTTGAGCATTTCAAGGGCCTGAGCCGGGGTGCCGGCCAGCGGCTTTTCGATGAACAAATGCTTGAGACGACGCAGGGCCATCAAGGCCAAATCGTAATGCGAAAGGGTGGGGGCCACAATATCCACGGCATCCACCAGGTCCAACAAAGGTTCGGGCTGATCAAAGCCAGGGACCCCAAAGACTTCGACCGCCTTGGCCAAGGCCGATGGATCCGGGTCGTAGACCCCCACCACGTGGAACCGCTCCGGCAATTCGAGCAGGCATTTGAGATGGATTTTGCCGAGGTGCCCAGCCCCCAGAAGGGCCACGCGAACCGGGGGTACCGAAAGAGGCTCTGTATGCATGATTGTGACAAACTTAAAGCCTGCACCCTGTAAATTTATGCCTTCTATGCCTCCACTCACCGCCCTATCGCTACGGGATACCCCCCGTCACCAGGGTATGCGCAGGCAACTCATCGAAGAACTGAAATCCAAAGGCATCGCAGACCCGGCCGTTCTGCAGGCCATGTTGGAGGTCCCAAGGCATTTTTTCCTGGACCATGCCCTCAGCGAAATGGCCTACCAGGACAAGGCCATGCCCATTGGGGAAGGCCAGACCATCTCTCAGCCGTACACCGTGGCCTTTCAGAGCAGCCTCCTGGAAGTCGCCCCCCACCTCAAAGTTTTGGAAATTGGCACCGGCTCGGGGTACCAGGCCGCTGTCCTGGACCGAATGGGCGCCCGGGTCTACAGCATCGAAACCATCAAGCCCCTGCATCAGCCTGCGCAATCGTTGTTAAAACACTTGAATTGCCGTGCCAAACTCTTTGTGGGGGATGGCAGTCTGGGCCTTCCCTCCTTTGCCCCCTTTGATCGTATTCTGGTCACGGCGGCCTCGCCCAGCGTTCCATCCGCCCTCCAAAATCAACTCAAAGTGGGGGGGCATCTGGTGATCCCGGTGGGGACGCTCGAAGAACAAACCATGCTCAAAATCACCCGACTTTCGGAAGGGGAATTCAGCACCCAGTCCTACCCCGGCTTTCGATTCGTGCCCCTGACAGGGGCCGAGGGTTGGCCCCGCTAGGGTTACCGTTCGGTTTCCCTTTGCTGGTCCCGGTCCAGGTCTTTTTCTTTGAGGGCCTGGCGCTTATCGTGGGATTTGCGACCTCGGGCCAATCCCAATTCCAACTTGGCCCAACCCCTCTCGCTAAAAAACAAACGCAACGGAATGAGGGCCAATCCTTTTTCGGTGATGCGGTGATGGATTTTTCGGAGCTCGGCTTTGTTGAGCAATAGAAGGCGATCGCGCCAAGGTTCGTGGTTCAGGTAAGAGGCCTGGGCATAGGCTGCAATATGCATCTTGCGCACCAAGAGTTGGGGGCCGTCAAAGACCGCATAGGAATCGCCCAACCCAGCCTTGCCATCGCGTAGGCTCTTGATTTCCGAGCCTGTCAGGACGATTCCCGCTTCAAAGCGCAACAAGATCTCGTAATCGTGCTGGGCTTTGCGGTTGATGATCTCCGGTGTTACGGGTTTGGATTTGGGGGCCGGGCTCATAGGGTATCGCGCAATCGGTCAAAGCGTTGTTGGAGTAGCCCTCGGTCCAAAACCTTTTGGGTGCAGGTTCCGGTCGCCAATAAACGCCCGTTGGCCAAAGCCTCCCAGGAGCATAACACATCGTTGCCACTGCAGGCCTCCAGGGTTGCAATGACATCCACCCTTTGACCCATCAGAGCCGGCGCCTTGTGTTCAATGGTCAAGCCGTTACCGATGCCTTCTTCGTGGTCTTCGCGCAGTTTCAAAACAAATTGCCGGCAAGCCCACTCGGCTTCCCGCGCCATGGCAAAGGTCGAACAAACCGGGTGTACTTCAACGCCCCCAAAAGAAGCCGTATCCTCGGGGCCCACCACAAAGGAGGTGACGATTTTTTCCCCTAAAGAGATGGTCTTGTGCATGGGTCTTGGGGCCGTACTAGTTAGGCAAGGTCTGCATGCCGGTTTTGGCCACAACCAACAAGGTCGTCGCTTGTTGATCCTCCAAATGCACGGTACGCCCATCCGCTAAACGAAGTTCCCAAGATTCTCCCGCCGCGGAGCCACGATGAATCACTTCAAAGGCCTGTCCAAACAGCAAGCCCAGGGCATTCACATCCCGCAACAAATTCAATTCACGGTTTTGAATGCCCGCAAAAACCAATGGAACGGATAAATCACGATCCAACGACCCCAAGGCGACTCGGTGCAAGCCAACGCTTTGCCCGTCCGATCCGGGGATGGGGTTGCCGTGCGGGTCCGTTGTAGGGGTCCCAAGAAAATCCGAGAGCTTGTCCGTTAACAAATCAGACCGGACATGTTCCAGTTCCTCGGCGAGTTCATGAATTTCCCCTGAACCCAGGCCCAGGTTGCCGGCCAAAAAATATTCCCAAAGCCGATGGCGGCGAACTACATGGGATGCCAATTTGAACCCGTAAGGGGTCAACAAAGCCCCTTGATAGGGCTGGTAGTCAACCAAACCTCGTTCGGATAGCTTGACTAACATGCTGGTCACCGAGGATGGCTTGGTGTGGAGCGAGGCTGCAAGGGTGTTGGTGTTGACCGGATAGGCGTCGTGTCCTTCGGGAAGGCCCCCGTAATCGTAGCCCGACAAACGATAAATCGCTTTGAGGTAATTCTCGGTGGAACGGGTCTGCTTGAGCACAGCCAAAGATAAATTTGGGGGAAACATTGCAGACCGACCGTGCCCCACTTTTCTAAACTTCGACTCCAACAACTCGCCATCCTCCTTGGGGTCTGGGTCCTGTGGTTGGTGGGGGGGGCTTTGGGGAGGACCTCCACAGCGCAGGCCCCCGAAAAAGCCCCTCTGCGTTGGGGTGAACGCGCGCCAGGCCTGCACCTACAATCCCTCCGCGGACCACAGCGTCGCAGAAATTCGTGGCGGCATCCCCAAAACCAGAAGATCTTGTTGCTGGTTTTTGGCGATATCGCATGCCCTGCCTATCACCTCTACCTGCCCAGAATAGTGGGTTTAAAAGAAAAAATAGCGGAACTCAACGGCGAAATCCTGTGGATCTACCCCCATGCTTTGGACTCCAGCATGAGCCCCTACGCCGGCGCCAAGGTTTACCGGGATTTGCTAGGTCAAAGCATGGGGGCTTATCGCATCGCTCGTTTGCCCACCCTGGTCG
This sequence comes from Bacteroidia bacterium, assembly GCA_049317645.1. Taxonomy (GTDB): domain Bacteria; phylum Bacteroidota; class Bacteroidia; order UBA7662; family UBA7662; genus SYHX01. The sequence goes on along the minus strand of JBMOHV010000006.1, from coordinate 24,856 downwards.
TCCTCCAAAAAGACCGTGAACAAGCGAAGAAGCCGTTGTCATGGGTACGCAAAATCCAACGAGATACGTGGTCCGTTCGCTATGTAGGGGCCGTTGACCAGGACCCCGAGGGACCTGCGATCGGAATCCGACAGGACCTCGTCGAAGCCTTGCGGGATTTGAGCCAAAGTTCCTATGTTCGCATCCCGGCAACTCGAACCCATGGCTGCCCCTACCCTGTCACACAACGCCCCTAACACCCACATCCCAACCGAATGCTTGTTTTCAATCATCGCCTGAGCAATCATCGCATGTTCAGGCCCCTCTGGGTGGTTTTTTGTTGGACCCTGCTGACCGTTCCCGCGGCCTTGGCCCAGACCGATACCTTGTTTTGGTTTGCGGCCCCGGAGGCCAGCGCCGGATTGGGAGAGGTTCCCGTTTCATTGCATCTATCGGCCGGACCCTCGGGCGCCCAAATCACCGTGGATCAACCGGCCAACCCCGTTGGATTCGCCCCCATCAACTTGACCGTTGCCCCCAACAGCGTCCTCGTCCATGACCTCACAGCGCGCCTGGCCCAATTGGAAAACCAACCGGCCAACGCGATTCTCAATTTGGGACTGCGCATACGTTCCACCCAGCCCGTAGGTGTTCTCTACGAAATCCGTTCCCCCCAGAACGCGGCCTCCTTTACCCTCAAAGGCAAGACGGCCTTGGGCCTGCGGTTTTTTGTGGGAGGCCAAGCCTCGTTGGCGGCTTGGGTCAACGATGCCTCCCTGGTTCCCGCAGCGCGCAGTCGTTTTGATATCGTCGCCACCCAGGACAGCACCCTCGTTACGGTAAGCCCCCGCTCTGATATCGTTGGGCACAATGCAAACGTATCCTTTCAGCGTATGCTGATGCGGGGTCAAACTTATTCGGGGGTTGCAGTGGGCACGGGCGGTCTTAACAAAGTCAGCGGGTCGCTCATTAATAGCAACAAGCCCATTGCGGTGACCTATTCAGACGATGCCGTCCAAGACCTGGTTCAGTACGGGTCTTGCCGCGATATGGTGGGGGATCAGTTGGTACCCGTACAGTCGGTCGGCACCGAATACATTGTTGGCAAAGGAATCCTTAGCAACCAAGGAGGCAGCAATGCCCTGCCGGACCGCTACTATGTGACGTCCACGGATACCGGTACTGTCCTACGGATCAACGGTTTGGCTTTGTACACCTTCACATCGGCCGGGGAGACCTATCCCCTGACGGTCAACAACCCTTCCGAAATTATCCAGACCAACAAACCGGTTTATGTATTTCATGTTACGGGAATGGGCTGTGAAGTGGGCGGAGCTCTGCTGCCGCGTATCCAATGCACCGGTTCTCGACAAGCTCGATTTTATCGAAACCCCGGCGATTCCCTCTACCTGCTGGCCGTTGTTCAAAACGGGGGCCAAGGGTTGTTCACCGTGAACGGTCTATCCACTGTCCTCAATGCTTCTGATTTTGCTCCCCTGCCGGGAAGCCAATGGTGGGTGGCCCGCAAGAATATCGGCCCCTTGGTTCCGTCCAGCGGAACCGTCACCCTGCAGAACAGCGTTTATACCTTTCATGCCGGGCTCATTGCCGGCTCATCGGACCTGGATGCCCAATCCGCCAACGCCATCCGGTACGCCTACTTTTCGGATTACGGCCTGAGTGCCAACCGGGATATCTACGATACCCTCTGCCAGGGACAGGCACGCTTTTTGGGAAATCGCCGATTTGATAGCACCGGCATTTACCTGGTAACCTACAGTTCCACCACCCTCTGTGATTCAACGGTCACCCTTTTCCTGACCGTTTACCCCAAGGACACGTTCAACCTGGTGCCGCTACCCGTTCGGGCTTGCGGTTCGTTTCGAATCAATGGCCGTAACATAACTGTTTCGGGAACCTATACCGACAGCCTGCGCAATCGTTGGGGCTGCGACAGCCTCTCTGTTCTCCAACTCACCGTCCACCCCCTCTACAACCAAAGCCTGCAACGCAGCGTCTGCGATAGTTTTTATTTTGACGGTCGTTGGCTGCGGCAATCGGGCAACTACGCCGATACCCTCCTCAGCGTCCAAGGCTGCGACAGCATCGTACGCCTCCAATTGACCATCGGGAGTAGTTATACCGCCAGCGAAGAAGTGAGGCATTGCGGCCCTTACCGATGGCGCGGCCAAACCTATTCCAATTCAGGCACTTATACGCGATTGATCCCCGGTCCCGGGGGTTGTGATTCCTTGCTGGAACTGCAGCTTCGAATCTTGGAGGTTCCGGATGCCCTCCTGCCCGGACCCGTCGAACATTGTTTGGATGACGGACCGGTACGGTTGGAACTGGGTCAACCGGCGGGAGGTCGCTATGTAGGCGATGGAGTTACTGGTAACCTCTTTGCCCCGAACATCAGACGTGATTACGAAATACGGTATATTGTTACAGGCCCCGACGGCTGCAGCGATACGGCCTTGCTTCGGGTCAGGGTCCACGATGAATGCAACGCTTTTTTGTATCTGCCCAATGCCTTTGCTCCGGATGATCCCAACAACCCCGTTAACCGGACTTTTGGGATGACTTTCTATAACATTGCCCAGGTATGGGTTCGGGTTTACGATCGGTACGGTCAAGTGGTTTTTGAATCCGAGGATTTGAACTTTGGATGGGATGGCACCCACAAGGGTCAGCCATTGCCCGCGGGCACCTACGTTTATCATCTGGAATACACGGAGGCCTCCCGTCAAAAAGGCCAACGTTCCGGCCTCCTGCACTTGGTTCGCTAGACGAACTGGCTAGGGGCGGTTCTTTTCGGCAAAAAGCACCGCATCGCGCAGACGCACCGACATGGCCGTTTGCAATTCACCCATCATGCCCGACACCGGTGAAAATTCGCGACGGCCGTTCAAAAGCCGCTCCATATCGCGGCGCTCTTGGCGTTCGGTGAAAACCTTGTCGGAGGGATCAACGCGGTTGCGATCCGCCCACACCCCGGCATAGAGTCGGCTCTTGTCCCCATCGTAGGTCACATAGCGTAGCTCGTCACCCGTCTCCACCTGAAAGATATCCGAAAAATAAACCTCCTCGTTCGAGGCATTGACCATTTGGCACTGAACCTTCATGCGAATCACACTGCGACCGGTCCACTCGGTGTATTCAACTTTCTTGTAACGGGTTTCGGTTTGTTTTTGTTGGTTGGTCGGGTTCACCACCTCCACCGAATACCCTTCCCAACCCCTGCGGATCTCCGAACGCAAGTCCGGTGGAATGATTTGAAGTTCAAGGACTTTGCCACCTATAACAGCATTGGCGCCCAGGGAGCGAGCGGTTTCCAGGATGACCTTGTTGCCGCCAAAAAGCAGGTTGGCCTGCTGCTGCAAAGCATTGTTAATAGCGACCTCGTCGACCAGCTGAATGAAACGATTGCGTTCCATCGTAAGGGCCGATCGCAAGAAGGTATGCGGTGTTAGCATGAAGGCAAATCCGGTGCTCCCATCAAAGGGCAGGATGGCCAGCTTCATCATCAAACGACTCTCGCAGACAATCATCATGGAGTCCAAGTTCCTGAAACCGGGCAGAATTGCTTCGGCGTCTTTGAAGCGCTGGTGGGCCGCCCGAAAACGCTGACGGTCAAACATCGCCATGCCATCTTCGTAGACCGGAATCGCACGGGCCACCCGCTCCATTTGAGCCGCATCCCGGTAATTGGGATCGACCCGCTTCATATCGGCCAAGACGGCCTGGGCTTCGGTGAACTGACCTTGGTCCATCAGACGGGCCGCTTGGTTGTAGGCCCCTTCCAGGTAGGTTGCCTTGTCGGACTCGTAGTCTGCACGGTAACGGGCCGGAAAATCCAGGTCAACGCGCAGAGCCTCCAAGTCACGGTAAAACCTCTCGGCCTTGACAAAGGCAAAAACCGCATCCGTTAATTGTCGCTCCCGGTGCAATCGGTCAAACTTGAGCAACAAAGCATCGAGGTGCTGCTGACCCGAACGCTTGAGGCCGGTTCGGGCCTCAATCAAGGTGGGCTTGGCGCGCAATGCCCGCATGTATTGAAGGGAGGCCTCTTCGTACAAACCTGCGGCAGCCATTTCGTCGCCCTTGGCCGTCCATTTGCGGGGCGATTGGCAAGCGAAGAGGCCCAGCAAAGACAAGGAAAGTGCCGCCAACATGGCATAGCGTTTGATGCATGGCATTCTATATTCAAGAGTTGGCATGGGTTCCGGTTTTGGGTTCAGGCCGGTACAGCCAAAATTAGGGGATTTCGACAAAGATTCGCTTGTAAAAGAACAAGCTCATACCCACCCCAACCGAGATTCCAGTATCCGCCAGATTAAAGACCGGTCTGAAAAAAACAAAATAATCCCCTCCCCAAACCGGAAGCCAATCCGGCAAAAATCCTTGGAAAAGGGGGAAATACAACATATCAACCACCCGACCATACATCCAATCCTCGTAGCCAAACAAGCGGCCGTAAAACAAAGAATCCACGATATTGCCACAGGCCCCGGCCCAAATCAAGGCCAAGGCGATGGTTCCTCCGGTTCGGGTAAAACCTTTGTGAATCGTATTCCAGAAATAAGTACCCAAACCAACCACGGCGATAAGTCGAAAGGAGGTGAGCAATAATTTTCCGGTACGCCCCCCCCATTCCAAACCAAAAGCCATCCCGTTGTTTTCGATAAAAAACAACTGAAAATACCTTCCGAGAACCTCGATGGATTCGCCGTGGGCCATGTGGGTTCGGATCCAAAGTTTGGACACCTGGTCCAAAACCAAAAGACCTAAAGCGACCGTGATCGCCAGGATTTTGGGCTTCAACCTATTGCTTTAGTTTGGCTTCCATCGAAAGGGTGGCATGGGGCACCGCCATCAAACGCTCCTTCTGGATCAATTTGCCGGTTTCACGGCAAATCCCGTAGGTCTTGTTCTCGATGCGAATCAAGGCGTTTTCGAGGTGATCGATGAATTTGCGCTGACGGGCGGCCTGCTGCGAATGCTGTTCTTTTTCGAGGGTTAAGGAGCCTTCTTCGAGGGTAACATACGAATTGGACGTATCATCGGTTCCGTTTTCGTTGGTATGCATGAGCTGTTCTTGGTGATACCGGAATTCGGCCCGGGCTTTTTCAAGTTTTTCGTTGATGACTTTGCGAAAATCCTGTAATTCTTCGTCGCTGTAACGGTTTTTGTTGGAGCTGTTCATAGTTGAGCGGGTAAAATGCAAGCGTTGTGAATGGATTCGAAAATTAAAAGCCAAATGGGGTTGGCCGTACGGTTCAGGCAGGTTTGTTATCCACTTTGTCAACAAAAACCCGGATCACGAGGCCCTCCAAGTCGAGCACCTCGGCCCCTTCCCTGGAGGATGGCAGACCTTGATGGATTTGAAGGGCCAGGACTTCGTTGGCCATGGAAGCCCCGTGCTCTGCCACCAAGTCTTTGACCACCGGAAGGTCTTCCAAAATCAAGTGAATGCGGTCGGTCAATTCGTACCCGCGATCCTTGCGGATTTTTTGAACACGGTTGACCAATTCGCGAGCGGTACCCTCCAAGACCAAGGCAGGACTTAGGGAGGTATCCAGGGCTACCGTCAGCGTTCCTTCGGAGGCCGTCTGCCAGCCTGGAATATCCAAGGTGATAACTTCCAAGTCCTCTACTTCCAGAACACAATTTACATCATCTACTCGAAGCTCCAAAAGACCCTTGTCCAGAAACCCTTGGACCTGCGGAGCGCTGATTTGTTCCAGGGCCGCTCCCAACTTTTGGATAACCGTTGGGTAACGGGGTCCGAGCCGCCTAAATTGAGGCCGCAATTTGCGTTGGATTTGCAAATCACCGGTGCCCGTCCATACAATGTCTTTGATATTTACTTCGTTGCGGATCAGGTCCAGCATACTTGCCAGGCTGTCGGTATCCAAACCAGCCGGAGGAACCAAGCCCAAACGCTGCAGAGGTTGACGAACCCGAATCCCGGCTTTTTTGCGAAGGGACAAGGCCAAGGAACAAACCTGCTGGGCCCATTGCATTCGTTGTTCCAACTCCAGGTTCATCCTATTCCGATCGGCCTGAGGCATGCGGTCCAGATGGACCGACATAGGAGCATTGCCCGTACCTGCACCCATCAAATCCCGGTACAGGCGATCTGCATAGAAGGGGGCCAAAGGCGCCATTAATTGGGACAAGGTCCGCAGGCATTGATGCAGGGTCGCAAAGGCGTTCCACTTATCGCGGCTCTTGCCATCCTTCCAGAAACGACGACGGCACAAACGAACATACCAATTGCTCAAATGCTCGTCCGTGAATTCCTGGACAGCCCGAGCGGCCCGGGTGGGCTCCATCTCTTCGTAAGCCGTAACGGCCTCGTGGATGAGGGAATGCAGGCGGGACAAAATCCAGCGATCCATTTCGTGAAGGCCTTCGGCATCCGCCTCCAGGGCCGGAGGCTCTGCTTGGGGATCAAAGCCATCCAGGTTGGCATAGAGTGCCCAGAACTGGTACGTATTGTAGAGGGTTCCAAAAAATTTACGCTGCACCTCCTCCACCCCTTTGGGGTCAAACTTGAGATTGTCCCAGGGCGGTGCGTTGACCACCATGTACCAACGCAAAGCATCGGCCCCGTAGCGGTTGAGCATCAAATAGGGATCGATGGTATTGGCCAAACGCTTGGACATTTTGTTACCGTCCTTGTCCAGAACCAACCCGTTGCTGATCACCGATCGAAAAGCCACGCTATCAAAAAGCATCACCGCCAAGGCATGCAGGGTAAAGAACCAACCCCGGGTCTGATCCACCCCTTCCGCGATAAAGTCGGCCGGAAAAGAAGGCGGCAAACCCGTTGCGATGGCTTCGGTCCCTGAACCCCATGGGTAATGATTCTGCGCATAGGGCATGGCCCCCGAATCAAACCAAACATCAATCAAATCGGGCTCTCGGTGCATCGGACGACCCGACGGAGAAACCAAGACAATCCGATCCACTTCGGGACGGTGCAAATCGTTGATTTCGTTGGGATTGGGCCAACCTGCGGCACGGGCTTCCTCCATCGCCGATTGGAGTTCGGCCATGGAACCAATGCAGCGCGTCTCCAGCCCGTCTTCGGTACGCCACAAAGGCAGCGGTGTTCCCCAAAAACGGGAACGAGACAGGTTCCAATCCACCAGGTTTTCGAGCCAATGCCCAAAGCGCCCGGTACCCGTGCTTTCGGGTTTCCAGCGAATGGTTCGGTTCAGTTCAATCATCCGGTCTTTGAAGGCGGTGGTCCGCACAAACCAGGAATCCAAGGGATAATACAAAATAGGCTTGTCGGTACGCCAACAATGCGGATAACTGTGCTCGTATTTCTCGATGCGAAAGGCTTGACCGGCCCGCTTGAGTTTGAGGGCAATGAGATCATCCGCGCTCAATAATTTTCGCAGGTCGGCGATCAAAGGCGCCAATTGCTTTTGTTGAACGGCCAACCACTGGGCTTTTTCTTCGTCGTTGAGGAAGGCCTCCTTGACCGGATAGCCGGCCAGCGGAAACTCGGGATCCTGAACCTCCTCGCTAAAACGCCCGGCCCGGTCCACCAAGGTCAGGGACCCCAGGTTGTATTGACGCCCCGCCTTGAAGTCATCGGCTCCAAAGCTGGGGGCCAAATGAACCAAACCGGTTCCCTCTTCGGTGCTGACAAAATCCCCCACCACCATCCGGTACGGATCCCCTTCAAGGGGTCGTGCATAGGGCAACAAGGGCTCGTAGCGCAAATCCTGCAAGGCCGAGCCCTTGATTTGGCCCCAAACCTTCAAGGAATCCTTGTCGGAATAGGCCTGCAGTCGATCCAAAGCCAACAAAAACCCTTGCTCTTCGGAGGTGTAAGTGTTGGGACCGCTCACCAAAACATAATCAATGGCAGCGCCCACCGCCAGACCGGTATTGGAAGGCAGGGTCCATGGCGTGGTGGTCCAGGCCAAGGCGTAGACCTGCAGATTCAACCCGTTGAATAGGGCCCGCCCTTGGTCTCCGTCGCTAAACTGCAGATTTTGGAGCAAGGCTTGGGTCGCATCGGCGGTCAACCGAAATTGGGCCACCATCGAAAGGTCCTTGACCTGACGATAGGTCCCCGGCTGATTTAATTCATGGGAACTGAGTCCCGTCCCTGCCGCTGGGCTGTAAGGCTGGATGGTATAGCCCTTGTAGAGCAAATCTTTTTGGTAAAGTTTTTGGAGCAAAAACCAAACCGACTCGATGTATTCGTTGTGGTAGGTGACGTAAGGCCGATCCAAATCGATCCAGTAACCCATCAGGCGGGTTAATTCTTCCCACTTGCCGGTGTATTGCAAAACGTCTTCCCGGCAATGCCGGTTGAATTCTTCGATGGAAATCCGCTCACCGATATCATCTCTGCGGATTCCCAATTTCTTCTCCACCTGCAATTCAACAGGTAGTCCGTGGGTATCCCATCCGCTTTTGCGTTCGACGCGGTACCCTTGCATGGTCCAATACCGTCCCAAGTAATCCTTGATGGTGCGGGCCATGACGTGGTGGATGCCCGGAATCCCGTTGGCCGAAGGGGGGCCCTCGTAAAAGACCTTGACCGGACGCTCGTCCGCCTTCAGGCTTTGCTCAAAAATCTGGTTTTCTTTCCAGAATTCGGTGATTTCCTGCTGAAAAGCCGTCCAATCGGCTTTGGTGTATTCCCGGTACCTCTTCATAACCAAGGCGCAAAAATAGGCGTTTTCGTCCCCGCTCCGTTAGGGTTGAACGGCCGAACCGGGTCGTTTCCAACGATCCATCCACAAAATCAGGGTCGGCAGCAGGACCAAATTGGCCACCATGGCCAAAAGCAAGGTCACGGCCGACATGAGGCCCAGGGCCTGGGTCCCTCCAAAATCCGAAAATGCAAAGACCACAAAGCCAAAAAACAAAATAATAGAGGTATATATCATGGACCCCCCGGTTTCCAGGGTGCAAACCCGCAAATGCTCCATGGTGCTTCGGTTATGACGCTTGATTTCTTGGTAATATCGGGCCAGGTAGTGAATGCAATCATCCACAGCAATTCCCAAAACAATGCTGAAAATCAAGACCGTGCTGGGCTTGATCGAAACCCCCATCCACCCCATTACACCAGCCGTAAAAAGCAACGGAAGGCTGTTGGGCAACAAGGCAAAAAGGACCGCCTTCCAACTACGGTAGGTGAGGCCCATCATGAGGGCAATCAACAAAACAGCCATCAAAATCGAACCCGCCAACGAACGGACCAGGTATTGATTCCCCCGTAGAAACATCAGGGAATTCCCTGTGAAAAAGACCTTTTCATCTCGACCTTCCATGATGGAATCCACCCCCAACCGCAAAGCAGCTAGAACACGGTGAAGGGAGTCGGTTCCTACATCGGCCATGTTGTAGGAAATACGCATAAATTGTTTGGAGGAATCCATGAGGCGAAGGCTGAGACCGTCCTTTCCGGATTCACCACGACTTCGTAACAAATAAGGAAGCACAAAGGCCCTTTCCTGAGCGTTGGGCAATTGATAGTGGGCCTGAGACCCCCCAAAATAAGCCTGATTGGCCGCTTTGACCAATTCTACCATCGAAATAGGCGGCCCAAGGATGGGCTGCTGCTCCAACAAATTCTGAATTTGATCGGCCTTTTGGAGAAGGGCTGGAGACTGGGCGCCGTTGGGACGGCCGGCATCCAAAACCAAATCCAAGGGCATCACCCCGCCAAAATGTTTTTCGAGAAAACGCAAATCCCGGTAAACATGATCGTTCCGTGGCAAATCATCGACAACGTAACTGTTGGTCCTTAATTGCAGGATTCCACTGATCGCCACCACCAATAGACCCACCGTTGCGGCCACCACCACCCGACGACGAAATTCAATCCAACGCGTCAGGCGTTCCAGCCATCGCCGGATGCGCTGATTCTCTAGATGGCGAATTTGACGAAAACCAGGGGCCGGAAGCAGGCTAAGGATCGCCGGAATCACCACGATGCTTAACACAAACATCACCATGACCGACAATCCGGTCACGAAACCAAATTCCTGGAGTATAACACTTTCTGTAAAGTAAAAAACAAAAAATCCAACGGCCGTTGTGGCGTTGGTAATCAGGGTTGCCACCCCAATGCGCTCGACAATGCGGGTAAGTGCTTTGATTTTGTTGCCGTGTTTGCGGTATTCGTTATGGTACTTGTTCACCAAATAAACCCCGTTGGGAACCCCGATGACCACCATCAGGGCTGGAATCAAACCCGATATCAAGGTAACACTGTAACCCATGATACCCATGATACCCATGGCCCAAACAGTTCCAATTCCCACCAAGGTCAATGAAAGCAACACCGTTTGAAAGGACCGAAAAAACAAAAACAGAACCATCCCCGTCACCACCACCGATGCGACCAAAAACCAAATCAATTCATCCTTAATCTGGGTTGCCATCACGGTACGGATATAGGGCAGGCCCGATAGGTAAACCGTGTTACCCGTAGCAACGGCGTAGGCTGATGTTCGTTTTTCAACGGCTGAAACCACCTCAATTCGCCGCGAATCGTTGAGAGCTGACGGTTCCAAGGCCACGGCCATGAGGGCGGTTGATGTTTGGGGGTTGACCAACAAGCGCTCATAGGCATTTTCGAAACGATCCCCCCCGCTGTTCCATCCGTTGGGGCCCAGGCGTTCCTTGTATTCAAAGGCCCGCAGGCTATCGTTGCGAACCAGCAGGGGCAAATCCGCGACGGTATAAGCCTTGGCGATTCCAGGGATTTGGCGGATGGACCTGGCCAGCTGGGACCATTCCCTGGCAAAGGCGGGGTCGGCGACCGAGGGTACCGAAACCCCCACCACCATCACATTCCCATCCACCCCAAAGCGTTGACAAAAATCTTGGTAAACCTTGTAGGCCGTATCGCTTTCGGGAATGAGCCGGTTGCCCTGGTACGACATCTTGACCTTGGTCGCCTGCCAACCCATCAAGCAGGTCAGCGCCAGGACCAACCCAAGCAGGGGCAGTCTTTGCCGAAGAATCAAACGAGCGATGCCAAACCAAACCATGGCTGTGTTACGAGGGTTTTAGAAAGCGATGGGTCAGGGCCGTCGTGGAATGACCCTGCAGCAAATTCACCAAATGAACGCGACCCCCGGCCTGCAGGACCGTATCAGCGCCCACCACGGTTTCGATGGTATAATCCCCGCCTTTGACCAAAACATCGGGGACCAATAGACGAATCAATTCGCCCGGATCTTCTTGGCCAAAAAGGACCACGGCATCGACCCACACCAAGGCCGAGAGCAACGCAGCCCGGGCGTTTTCGTCCTGCACCGGGCGCTGGGGCCCTTTGAGACCCCGAACCGAGGCATCGTCGTTGAGGGCGACCACCAAGCGATCTCCCTGGGCCGCCGCTTCGCTCAAAACCCGCAGGTGACCGGGGTGCAAAAGATCAAAACAACCGTTCGTGAAAACCCAACGATGACCCTGCGCCTTCCATTCTTGGACCAGCGCCAACAGATCCTGATCGTTACGAAAGATCGGAGCCGCTTGGGTTTGCATGGGGATTGACCGGTTGAGGTTCTGCGACCTGGTGGTCGCGGTACAAACTCATCAAAAAATAACTTAAGCCACCCACCACCACCACCAAGACGGTTTGAGCCAAATGACTAAGGGTCGCAAAGGCCAAGGCCGTGGTCGGGCTCATGTCCAAACCGGGAATCATACCCAGGGTCCATACAATGGCCGCATGATAGGCGCCCATCCCCCCTTGAACCGGCATTACAAAGCCAAAAGCGCCGGCCACCAACAAAAGCATGGCATCGGGTGCCCCCAGAGACTCCGCCCCGGGGAAGGCAAAAAAGCAGAAATAGGTCATCAAATAATACCCCAACCAAATCAAGGCGGTATAAACGCCCACCAGCCAAGGGGATGGAACATGACGCAGTCCGGTCACGCCTTTGCCTATATCGGCCAAGGTTTGTCGAATTTGGGCCGGAACTGGCACCAGGCGACCCAGGGTTCTCCAAAGCACCACCACCGTTGCCATTCCCAACAAAAAGGCTACCAAAAAACCGAGGGAAACACCGGAATCGAAATTTGTTTTAACATAATTCAGAAACGGGTCGAGCAACAAATCTTGGTAACCCAACAAGACCCCCAAGGCCAGGACCATCAAGACCGCCAAATCCAACAAACGCTCCAGGACCACCGTGCCAAAGAGCGCACTCAAACCCAAGGGGGTTTTGCGGGCCAAAAGCAGGCAGCGGGTGATCTCCCCCAGCCTAGGCAAAGCCAGGTTGGCCAGGTACCCCGACATGACGGCGTAAAAGGCCTTGAGTGCCGAAGGGCGATGACCCAAGGGTTCTGCCAGCAAGGCCCAACGTAAACCCCTGAACCAATGGCTCAAAAGGCCGCATAACAAAGCCGCTCCTATCCATTCCCAACGGGTTTGAGACAAGGCATCGGCGAATTCTCGAAGATCAATTTTGCGAAAAACCAGGTACAAGATGATGACCCCGGCGATCAACGACAAGAGGGCGCCCCATGGTCGGCGTCGAGCCGGCTGCGTTATGCCCGGCTGGGATTCGTCGTGAATCATCCGACGATTAATCGGTTGTTATCGTCCGGAAAGACGGTGAGGGGTTGGTGATGAGCCGCTTCTTCGGGGGTGTAAAAACCGTAGCCAATCACAATCACCAAATCACCCACCTGGGCTTTGCGGGCTGCAGGTCCGTTTAGGCAAATGATCCCGGTATCGGCTTCGCCCTCGATGACATAGGTTTCCAACCTTTCGCCGTTGTTGATATTGACCACCTGAACACGCTCGAAGGCCATCAGGCCCGCGGCATCCATCAAACGCTTGTCAATGGTAATGCTACCGATATAGTGCAACTCGGCCTGGGTGACCTTGACACGGTGCAATTTGGATTTGACCATTTGTATCCACATAAGCGGTTTTTTGGAGGGGTTGGACTGCGAAAAGCGGGCAAATCTACGTAGCAAGGAGCTCATTATCGATTAAACGGACCGAACCCAGCCAGCCGGCAAAAAGGGCGCGCGGCAGGCCGTAGTCGGCGGGACCGGACCAGGGGTCCAAGGTCCCATCCCGGACCAGGCTGAGGTATTCGGGGCGTAGGCCCTCCTGCTCCAGGCGATGCAGCCCCCCCTCAATCAGCGCGGACGGGGAGAGCGGGGCGGACGGGGAGAGCGGGACGGACGGGGAGAGCGGGACGGACGGGGAGAGCGGGGCGGACGGGGAGAGCGGGACCGCACCCGAGAGCGGGGCTGCCATGGCCTCTTTCATCCAACGCCAGGTCCGGGCTATGCCGCGCGCCCGCTCCAATTCCTCGGCACTCAGCAATAAATTCCTGGAACTCAACGCCAAACCCATCGCATCCCTCACCGTGGGCCTTCGATGAAGGACCGCCTGGCGACCCTTCCTCGTATCCAAGAGCCGTTGCACGACCAAGCATTGCTGATAATCCTTGAGCCCCATAAAGAGGTCGGTGCAGGGGATGAGGTCCAACAAACGCCCCACCACCTGCGCCACCCCTTGAAAATGCCCGGGTCGCCAGGCCCCCTCCAAAACCGTATCCAAACCGCCCAAATCGTATACCGGGGGCTCCCATCCTCCCCCAAACAAATCCCCCACCTCCGGCATAAAAACCAAATCCACCCCGGCCGGCTTGAGCAGGGCCAGATCCTCTTCCTCATGGCGCGGGTAACGGGCCAAGTCTTCGGCCCGGTTGAATTGGAGGGGATTCACAAAAATGCTGCAAATCACCACCCCTGTTTGGGCCCTGGCCTCTTCAGCCAAAGCCAAATGCCCCGCATGCAGGGCCCCCATGGTGGGCACAAAGCCCAGCGAGGCTCCCTTCGAATTCAGGTCATCCAAGACCTGCCTCAAATGGGCAAGCGTTCGTACAATCTGCATGGTTGCTAAAGATAGGTTAATATCTCGGTGTCAAATTTTGCGATTTTCGCTTTATTATCTATATTTTTGCAGTATAATAATTTGTAGAGGACCCCGATGAGCGCCAAACCCCGTATTTTGTTCGTTTCGCATGAAATGAACCCCTACCTTCAGATCAGTGAAATAGCCCAAGCCGCCCTTCAGTTGCCCAAAACAATGCAGGAAAGAGGCATGGAGATCCGGGTTCTGATGCCCCGCTACGGCAGCATCAACGAACGCAAGCACCGCCTCCACGAAGTCGTCCGCCTATCGGGCATCAATATCGTCATCGGCGAAACCGATAATCCACTCATTATCAAGGTTGCCTCCTTACCGCAGGCGCGCATGCAGGTTTATTTCCTGGACAACGAGGACTTTTTTCACCGCAAACACGACATCCGCGATGACAAAGGCAAATTCTTTGCCGACAACCATGAGCGCATGATTTTTTTCAACAAAGGCGTTCTGGAAACCATCGTCAAACTAGGCTGGGCCCCCGATATCATCCATTGCAATGGCTGGATGACCTCGCTGATCCCCCTCTACCTCAAGCGCTACTACCGCCATTCCGCTGTTTTTGGGCAATCCCGCCTCGTTTATTCGGTCCACCCTTCCCAATTCAAAGAAAAACTAGGCAAAGACCTGCAGGCCAAGGCCCGCATTGAAATGGTCTCCGACGAAGACCTGGCCTGCCTGGCCCCCTTGGACGAAAACAGCCTTCACCAACTGGCCATCCAGCATGCTGACGCCGTCACCTACGCCGAATCCTTGGGAGACAGCTTCCCCCATGCCGACCCAGCGGCTCCCATTATCACTTTTAACAGCCAAAACCTGGCGGATGTCCACCAGGACCTTTACCAATCTCTGTTACAATCCGTGACCGAAACGGTCGGTTCATGATGAACCGTCCCTTTGGGGGCCGGCTCACGGCCCTGGCACTTGCCTTGGCAGGGGGCATGGGCCTCGTCTCCTGCAACCAAGAAGGCACCTTGGGCCTGGACCTCCTGCCTGACAAGGACCGTTACCTCACCCTCACCGACAGCGTGAGCCTGGTGAGCGGGACCGTTCTCGAAGATTCCTTGCAAAGTCAATTGCCCGGCTCCTTTCTGCTGGGTGAACTCAACAACCCCGCCTTTGGAAGGGCCCGCGCCTCCTTTGTATTTCAGGTTCTGCCCAGCAGCGAGAACATCCGATTGGGCGATCCCGATTCCACCCTTACCCTGGATTCCCTGGTTTTTTCGATGAGCCTGGCCGGTTACCAAGGCGATACCAATACCAGCCTGGTTCTGCGCGTTCATCGTCTGGCCGGTACCGTGGCCCCCAACCGGACCTATTATTCCCGGGATCCTGTCCGCACCATCGGCGAACCCCTGGGCCAAAGCGTTTACCGCTTCCGCAGCGGAGTCATTGACCCCATCAACGAGCCGGTTGGCCAAAATCTGGACTCGATCATCAAATACAGCGGCGTTCTGCGCATGCGCTTGGATCAAACCACCGCCGGACTTCAACTGGCCCAAGGCCTGCTGGCCGGCAAAGACAGTGTTGAATACAAAGACGCCGGCTCCTTTGTCCGTTTCTTGAACGGCCTCTGGGTCGAAGCCCTCACCGACCCCAACATACTTCGCAACGGAAACGGACTTTTGCTTCAAAGCAGCCCTGTCGCCACCCGCACCGGGCTCTACCTCTACTACAAAAACGGAAGCCAACGCCGCCGCCTTGATTTGATGTTACGGACTGTTTCGGGCAGCCGCAATCGTTTTGAATTCGACTACGCCAACTCCGAGGTCCAGCAAGCGATGGGCCGCAACAGCGAAACCGATACCACCCTGGAATTCACCTATGTCCAAGCCGGTTCCGGGGTCAAAACCCGGCTCAGCGCCGAATCCCTAAACCGCACCCTGCGCCGGCTATTGGGCGCCGGAGATAGCACGACCCTGCCCACCGCCTCCGGTTGGGTCATCCACAAAGCGGTGCTGGAATTTGTGAACGCCGATAGCAGCGGTTTTGCGGGGGTTGCTCCTCCCAGCCAGCTCTTTTTGGTCCCGCTGGACAGCCAGGGCCGTAACATGGCATCGCGCATGCCCGATCTCTTTGAAAGTTATTACGACGGAAACCTCCGCAACGGCCTCTACCGCTTTGGAATAACCCGCTATGTTCAACAATTGTTGGCAGAAGGCCCCAAAGGCGAAGATCTGGGGGTCATCCCCGTCAATCCGGTAGGCAACCTGGCCATGGTCCGGCTCCGTGTCCGGCCCCGCTTGAGGGTAACCTACACCCGCATTCCGTAACTTATCTTTGAATTTCCAAGGAACGAACCCCTTGGCAACCAAACCCTTCTCTTATGTGTGGAATTGTAGCCTATATGGGGGACCGCCAAGCGGCCCCACTGCTCATCAAAGGACTCAAAAGGCTGGAATACCGGGGCTACGACAGCGCCGGCATTGCCATCATGAACGATGAACAGCAAATCACCTCCTACAAAAAAGCCGGCAAAGTCGCCGATCTCGAAGCCAATATTGGCGACCAGGATACCCAGGGCCACCTGGGCATTGGTCATACCCGCTGGGCGACCCACGGTGAACCCAACGACCGCAACGCCCACCCGCATTTTGGACACAACGGTTTGTTGGCCTTGGTTCACAACGGGATTATCGAAAATTACCAAACCATCAAGACCCAACTCCAAAACAAGGGTCATCAATTCCTCTCGGACACGGACACCGAGGTTTTGACGCATTTGATCGAATACATTTATACCGAACAGCAGGTCAGCTTCGAAGAGGCCGTTCGTTTGGCCCTCAACGAAGTCCACGGTGCGTACGCCATCGTGGTTCTCTCCAAGAAAGACAAAGACACCTTGGTAGCCGCGCGCAAAGGATCCCCTTTGGTGGTCGGTGTTGGCAACAATGAATTTTTCTTGGCATCGGATGCCTCCCCCATCATCGAACATACCAAAAGCGTGGTCTACCTCAACGATGGGGAAATGGCCTGCATCCGCGATCGCAAGCTAAGCATTCAAACCATCCACAACGAAAAGAAAGATGTTAAAATACATCAATTGGAGATGGAGCTTGAAGCCATCGAAAAAGGCGGTTTCGAGCATTTTATGCTCAAAGAGATTTGGGAACAACCTCGCTCTATCGCCGATTCAATGCGCGGAAGGGTTCGCAGCGATATCGGCAAAATTCAAATGGGAGGCCTGCTGGAATACCAATTCAAATTGGTCAATGCCCGGCGCATTCTCATTATTGGATGTGGTACATCGTGGCATGCGGGTTTGATTGGGGAATACCTCTTCGAAGAATTTGCCCGCACCCCGGTGGAGGTGGAATACGCCTCCGAATTCCGGTACAGAGACCCGGTGATTTACCCCGAAGACGTGGTCATCGCCATCTCGCAGTCCGGAGAAACGGCCGATACCCTGGCCGCCATCGAAATGGCCAAAGAAAAAGGAGCCACCATCCTGGGCGTTTGCAATGTGATTGGTTCCTCCATTGCCAGGGCCACCCATGCCGGCGCCTATACCCATGCCGGTCCCGAAATCGGGGTGGCCTCCACCAAAGCCTTCACCGCCCAGGTTACCGTACTGGCCCAGATGGCCTTGTGGACCGGATACCGCAAAGGTGCCATTTCCAGAACCCAATTGCAGAACAATTTGGTGGAACTCGAAGGCATCCCCCCTTTGGTCGAGAAAATTCTCCAAACCGAGGCTCATATTCGGGATATCGCTGCCAAATTCTGCGATGCCCGCAATTTCCTTTACTTGGGACGGGGATACCAATTCCCCGTGGCCTTGGAAGGCGCTCTCAAACTCAAGGAAATATCCTACATCCACGCCGAAGGGTACCCGGCGGCCGAAATGAAACACGGACCCATTGCCCTGATTGACGAAGAAATGCCGGTGGTTTTCATCGCCACCCAAAACGCCCAATACGAAAAAGTGATTTCCAATATGCAGGAGGTCAAATCCCGCAAAGGCGTCATTATCGCTTTGGTCACCGAGGGCGATGTGCAAGCCGCCGAGATCGCCAATTATGTGATCGAGGTGCCTCCCGTTCAAGAAGCCTTTGCGCCCTTGCTGACTTGCATTCCGTTGCAATTACTGGCCTACCATATCGCCATCCTCCGGGGTTGCAATGTGGACCAGCCCCGCAACCTCGCCAAGTCCGTCACGGTGGAGTAGGGGATTTTCAAAACAAACCGGTTATTTGACCTTGTTCGTCCAGACGGATTTGGTTGGCAGCCGGGACTTTGGGGAGACCGGGCATGCGCATCATTTCACCGGCAATGGGTACGACAAAGCCTGCACCAGCACTGATTTGGACATCCTGAATCCGGAAGGTATAATCGGTAGGGGCGCCGAGGAGCTCCGGGTTGTCCGAAAAGGATTTTTGGGTTTTGGCCATGCAGACCAAAAGGTTACGACCTAGAGACGCTTCGAAATAGGCCAATTGGTCGGCGGCTTTGGGGCTCAAAAGGACCTCCGAGGCGCCATAAAAGCGGGTGGCCAGGGTGTGGATTTTGTCGGCAAGGGGCGCATCCGCTTCGTAGAGAAAACGGGGCGGGGGTGGTGGGCCCTGGAGGCGGTGCATGACGGCATGGGCCAGGGCTTCGGCTCCTTGGCCTCCCAGGGCCCAGGCGTCGCAGACGACGGCGTCTACGCCCCACCCCCGGCAATGCTCTTGGACGATGCGGATCTCCTCGTCGGTATCGGTGCCAAAGCGGTTCAACGCCACCACAGGCACCAAGCCAAAAAGCGCAGCGTTGGTGATGTGTTTTTGTAAATTGGACAGACCCTTGAGGAGGGCCTCCGCATTGGGTTCTGCCAGCTGCTTGAGGGATTGACCACCGTGGTAGCGAATGGCGCGCAGCGTCGCCACCAAGACCAAGGCATCGGGGAACAAACCACCGTTACGGCATTTGATATCAATAAATTTTTCGCCGCCTAAATCAAAACCAAAACCCGCTTCGGTCACCGTAACATCGCTGTGATTGAGCGCCGTATAGGTTGCTAACAACGAATTGGTCCCCTGCGCAATGTTGGCAAAGGGCCCCCCGTGCATCAACACCGGGTTGCCTTCCAGGCTTTGGACCAGGTTGGGCTTGAGGGCATCGCGCAGCAAAGCCGCCAAGGCCCCGGTACCTCCCAAATCACCGGCCAATACCGGGCCATCTGCGCCGCGTCCCAACAAGATTCGATCCAAGCGGGCTTGGAGGTCGGCCGCATCCTTCGAAAGGCAAAGAATGGCCATCAATTCCGAGGCCGCGGTAATATCAAAACCACTTTCGCGGGGCACCCCGTTGGCCTTGCCCCCCAAACCCAGGGTTACCTGCCGCAGCGAGCGATCGTTGAGGTCCATGACCCGACGAAACAAAACCGAACGAGCATCCAGGCGACCGGGGGCCGTCCCAAAATGCAAGGCATTGTCCAAAAGGGCCGCCAACAAATTATGGGCCCGCTCCACCGCATAGATATCCCCCGTGAAATGCAAATTGATGTCCTCCATCGGAGCCGCCTGGGCCCGTCCTCCCCCGGTCGCCCCCCCTTTGATCCCAAAAACCGGACCCAGCGAAGGCTCCCTGAGGGCCGCCGCCGCCCGCACCCCGATCCGGTTCAAACCATCCAGCAAACCCAGGGTACACGTTGTTTTGCCTTCCCCCGCCGGCGTTGGGCTCATGGCCGAAACCAGCACCAAACGCCCACGCGGCCGGCCCATCTCCGCCTTGGTGTATTCCAAAGGGATTTTGGCTTTGAATTTTCCGTAATGCTCCAGGGCCTCCGGTGGAATCCCCAGACGTTCCGCAATCCGATCCACATGAAGCAGGGTCGTCTGACGGGCAATCTCTTGGTCGGTCATCATGCAATGGTTTTAACAATGGACCCAACAAGATAGCGCGGGCGCGCCAGCATCAGAACGGGCGCGAGGGCGCGAGGGCTGGGCTCAAAACGGGCGCGCCGGCATCAACGCAGGATAGGCCGAGCAGAGCGATCAAAAAAGGCTGCGAACCAGCATCAAAACCAAACCCGCCAAAATCGCCGAAATAGGAATGGTCAAAACCCAGGCCCAGAGCAATTGAATGGTCACCCCCCAGCGGACGGCCGAAAGCCTTTTGGTCGCCCCCACCCCGATAATCGAACCCGTAATCGTATGCGTTGTACTCACCGGAATCCCCATCTGCTCGGTCATAAACAAGGTCAAAGCTCCGGAGGTTTCGGCACAAACCCCCTCCAACGGCGTCACCTTGGTGATCTTGGTGCCCATGGTTTTGATGATTTTCCAACCACCGCTCAGGGTGCCCAGACCGATCGCCGAATAACAGGCCAAAGGAACCCAGTTCGGCATGTTCTTGATGTCCTCGATATCCCCGTTGGCCACCATCGCCGCCGCAATGATCCCCATCACCTTTTGGGCATCGTTGCCCCCGTGTCCCACACTGAACGCCGCCGATGAAAGCAACTGCAATTTTTTGAACATATCCCCCACCCTATACGCCGTCGGCGTTGTGAACTTCTCGACATACCAAAAAGCCAAAACAAACAAAAAGGCCACGGCCATTATGCCCCAAACCATCACCGAATTATCGGCACTGGACAAGTTTTTGGATAATTTGAGGGTCAAAGAAGGCTCCGAGCCCGGAAAAAGCAAGGACACCTGGGCAGCCAAGCCCTCCGAACCCACCTCGTCGTAGCCCCGAATCAGCGACCGCACCTCCCCCTCTTGGGACGACCAATCGACCGAAGAGCCGTAAACCTTCTGAGCCGCATCGGCCATTTTGATTTGTTCAAAATAATCAAAGGCAAACCAAGTCAACATGCACGAAGCGATGATAATCCCAGTCCGCAGCCAGAGGTTTTGCTGAATGGTCACCAAGGTGATAAAGGCCGAAATCGTCATGCCAATCAAAGGCGCCAAGAAAATAAAGAGCAACGTTTTGGATATTTTGTCCATCGCCACAATGGCCTCAAAATCCAGACCGGGCTGATTCCAAAAAGCATTCACCAACGCTGCACCCGCAAAGCCACCGATGAGCGTATGCGATGACGATGAAGGAATCCCGTACCACCAAGTCACAAGGTTCCAAGCAATGGCGGCAATCAAGCCCGAAAAAATAACCTGCAGCGTAATGAACTCGCCGTGAACGGTTTTGCCGATGGTATTGGCCACCGCATGGTCTTTGAAAATAAAAAAGGCAACGAAGTTGAAAAAAGCCGCCCAAATAACGGCCTGCAAAGGGGTTAAAACCTTGGTGGACACCACCGTCGCGATCGAATTCGCGGCGTCGTGAAAACCGTTGATGTAATCAAAAACAAGGGCTAGTACAATGATGACAATCAAAAGGGTCATATCCGATGGACTAAGCGTATTTGACAACGATGGTGTCTATCACATTGGTTGCATCTTCGAATTTGTCTGTAACAATTTCCAAAACCTGGTAAATCTCCCGCTTTTTGATCAACTCTTTGACATCCGTCTCCATATCAAACAAACGCTCAATGCACATATCAAAAACATCGTCCGCTTGGTTCTCCAAAGAATTTACTTTGATGATGGCTTCGGACATGATTTTGAGATTCTTCATGTTCCGGAGTTCAAAGACGGCCGTTTTGACCTCGGCACAACCCAGTCGGATAATTTCCGCCATTTTGCGCATGCCGCTGTCGTCGGGATTGACCTTGTAGAAATTGATTTTCTTGCCGGAGGCATAGATGTAATCGCAGATATCGTCCAGTGCAATGGCCAGGTAATGGATGTCCTCCCGATCAAAGGGGGTGATAAAATTCTTGCCCAATTCCTGAAAAATCTGGTGCGTGTACTCGTCATTCCGGTGTTCCAACTGCTCAAGCTTGGCAATCAGGGAGGACCTTTGGTTGTAATCAGGCTCGTTCACCACTTGGCTCAACAAATCGCCCATTTCGACCACCGTGATGGCGACCTTCTCAAACAAGGTATAAAAAACTTTGTCTTTGGGCAAAAAGACAGCAAGAAGGTTGTTTAATCCCATAACATTTATTTTAGATCATCTTGGAGTCGAATCGACCAAAAGTAGTTCAAGAATAACCTTGCAACTTTAAGCAAATATTACCAAATGTCAGCGCCCGGTGAAGAGGGGGCTGCGCTTGGCGTTGAAGGCGGCCACCCCTTCCTTGTGGTCTTCGCTGCGACCGGCGATGCCCTGGCAGAGGGCCTCGTAGTCCAGCATTTGGTCCAAATCGGAGTGAAAACTGCGGTTCAACATCTTTTTGATGATGCCAATGGCCTTGGTAGGGGCCTGGCGGTAATGATCGGTCCATAGATGGACGGCCTGGTCCAGCTCTTCGTCCGGAACCGCTTTGTTGATGAGACCCCATTGAACGGCGGTCTGGGCATCGATGCGGTCGGCCAGCGTACTCATTTCAAAGGCCCTGGCCGAACCCACCAAACGGGGCAGGAAATAGCTGGAACCCGAATCCAGCACCAAACCCACATTCACAAAAACCTCGATGAACTTGGCCGAATGGGCCGCCACGGTCAAATCACAGGCCAAAGCCAGGGAACAACCCGCCCCGGCCGCCACCCCGTTAATCCGACCGATGATAGGCTTGGGCATCTCGCGCATGGCACGGATGATGGGGTTGTAGCGCTTGTGCAGGGATTCGCTCAGGTCCCGGTCCTTGGAATCCTTGATGGATTTGAGGTCTTGGCCCGAACAAAAAGCCTTGCCCGCCCCAGTCAAAACCACAACCCGCACCTCGTCGTTGCGGCTGGCTTCTTTGAGGGCCGACTGCAGCGCATAGCTCTGTTCGTCGTCAAAAGCGTTGAAAACATCGGGGCGGTTGAGGGTGATGCGGGCGACCCCCTCTTCGACTTGGAACAATACAGTGGACATGGTTTGAATTCAGGATGGCAAAATAAAGCCCAAAAGCGGGTTAATCCGTAGGTCCCAGGCCCCACAAACCCAGACCCATCGCCAAGAGCCCTGCCCCCCATCCGTGGAGCAGTTCAGCAGGGGTATGGGCCCCGGACCGAAGGCGGCCCGCAACCACCAACCCCGAAAGCAGCACCGCCGCCGGAACCAAAAGTGCGGAGGGTGCCCAGCCCGAGGGCGCCCAGCCGCCCACGGCGGAGGCCTCCCAGCCCCAATCCGCCCCCTGCCGGTAAAGGCAGGCCGTGGCCGCCGTCAAAGCCCCCATGCCCATGGCATGGGCCGATACCTTGGTGCGTTCCAGCCAAACCAAGGCCCATAACACCAGAACCAACGAACTAAGTAAAGGACGCGTCAGCCAAGGGCTCAGGTTCAAATCCGCCAACATCCACCACAAGCCCCCGAAACACAGGGCCTGCACGGTGTAAGGAGACCGCCTTTGCCCCGCCTCCGGCACCTCCAACGAGCTGATCATCCCCACCCTCTTCATCCACAACAACGACAGCAGCGGCAGAACCACCGCCATCAAGGCCACCGCCGCCGTGAACCATCGGAAAACCTGCGGGGGATACGCCTCCAAAGCCGGCAACCCCGCCGACCAAGCCAGGCCGTTGATGTACAAGGGCATCCAAACCGGGTGTGCTACCAGGGCTAGGCCCTTCACCGCCCGATCCAAAACCTCGGCCCTGAACATAGAATTCATACAATTTGGCTAATTTAGAGCACAAATGGAGACCTTCCACGAATTGCCCTTCTTTACCAACCTGCTCATCCTGTTGGTTGCGGCCCGCCTATTGGGCGAGGTGCTGGAACGATTCCGCCAACCCGCCATGATCGGCGAAATCCTGGCCGGCATCCTCTTGGGTCCCAGCCTGCTGAACCTGATTCATCGCACCGAAGAAATCAAAGTCATTTCCGAACTGGGTATTTTTTTGCTGGTGATTCGGGCCGGCCTCGAAATCAACATCGACGATATCCTCCGATCCCTCAAGGGCCGTAACATTATTATATCGATCACCGCTTTTACCATTCCCATCCTTAGTGGCATCGCCGTGGGCATGGGATTTGGCCAAGACCTCCCCTCCACCCTTTTTATTGGACTCTGCGTGGCCATCACCGCCCTCCCCGTAAGCATTCGAATCCTCATGGACCTGCGCAAGATCAACACCGTCGTCGGCCAACAAATTATTTCGGTCGCCATTTTTGACGATGTCCTGGCCCTCTCCATCCTGGGCGTTCTGCTCAGCCTCAAAGGCACCGACATGTCCATGAACCTGGTTCTCACCGCCGGAGCCGTCTCGATCTTCAAACTGGCTTTGTTTGGGGGCATCCTCACCCTGGTGTATTTTGTTATTCGACGCATCCTGCACAAAGGCGATTATATCCAAGAATCCTTGGACAACTTGGTCGCCCTGCTGCGGGGCAAAGAAACCTTGCACGCTTTGTTCTTTGCCTTTGTTCTCCTCTTTGCCACCTTTACCGAAATCCTGGGCCTCCACTTTATTGTGGGTGCCTTCTTTGCGGCCCTCCTGATTAGCGAATCCCTGATCGGAAAAGACAACCTGCGCGTGATCGAAAAAACCACCAGCAACATGGCCATGGGATTTTTGGCGCCTATTTTTTTTGCAGGCATCGGCCTGGAATTTAACATCGGCTCCATCCACAACCTGGGCCTGATGGGAGCCATCCTCCTGGCATCGTATGCCTCCAAAATCGCCGGGGGCTACCTGGGAGGTCGTCTTGCCGGCATGCGCCACCGGGCCTCCCTGACCCTGGGCATCGGACTCAACGCCCGCGGTATCATGGAATTGGTCATCGCTAACATTGCCTACAAAAACGGAATGATCAGCACCGAACTCTTTTCGATTTTGGTCCTGATGGGCGTGCTCACCACCCTGACGACCCCCATGATGCTCAAAAAAGCCTTCGGCCGCTAAGCCTAATAAAGCTTGCGAAGCCGGGCCACCGGTATCCCCATTTGCTCCCGGTATTTGGCCACCGTCCGGCGAGCCAACCGAAAACCCTTTTCGAGCAAAGCCTGCATCA
>JBMOHV010000005.1:0-44575 GCA_049317645.1 Bacteroidia bacterium | reverse complement strand
GTTTCCTCAACGATGGCTGCAGGGGTTTCCTCCACAATCAGTGGGGCCGCTACTTCCGCAACCGGTGCAACCGAAGCCACGGGAGCTGAAACCCCTTTCTTGGCGGAACGGCTACGGCGGGTGGTCTTGGCTTTGCGGGACGCTGCATCGGCCAACAACAATTCGTTGAAGTCAACCAGTTCCATCATGCACATTTCGGCAGCATCACCTAAACGAAAACCCGTTTTGATAATGCGGGTATAGCCACCTGGGCGTGTTGCGATTTTTTCAGCGACTGTCGCAAACAATTCCTTGACGGCTTCTTTGTCCTGCAAATCGGCAAAAATCATCCGACGATTGTGCATGGTATCCGATTTGGAACGGGTCAAAACAGGTTCAACAAACTTCCGCAACTCCTTAGCCTTCGCCAAGGTCGTGTTGATGCGTTTGTTCATGATTAGGGAGACGGCCATGTTACGGAGCATCGCCTTGCGATGACCGTAGGTCCGACTGAGGTGGTTAATGGTATTTCCGTGGCGCATATCGTTGTCTTTAGCGGAGTTTCGTTAAGAATCCGGGGCTTAGTCTTCGTCGAGTTTGTATTTGTGAATGTCCATGCCAAAAGTGAGGCCCTTTTCGCGAACCAAATCCTCCAATTCGGTGAGGGATTTTTTGCCAAAATTGCGGAATTTCAACAGATCGGCAATGTCAAACTTGACCAAATCGGCCAAGGAACGAATTTCAGCGGCCTTAAGGCAATTGAAAGCACGAACCGAAAGGTTCATGTCGCCCAAATTGGACTTCAGCAATTTGCGCTTGGCCAGGAAATCCTCGTCAATTTCCATCGCTGGATCCGAAGAGGCCAGTTCGAGGGCCATCGTCTCATCCGAAAACAACGCAAAATGTTGAATCAGAATGCGAGCCGCCTCCTTTAATGCATCCTCTGGATGGATTGAACCGTCCGTCACCACATCCAGAAGCAATTTTTCGTAGTCGGTCTTTTGTTCGACACGGGTGTTCTCGATTTGGTAACTGACATTTTTGATGGGGGTGAAAACAGAGTCCACCGGAATGATTCCCATGGGGGCATCTTCGATTTTGTTGTCTTCGGCTGCTACGTAGCCACGACCCTTACGGATGGTTAATTCCAGCTCCAAAGTCATTTTCCCATCCATGGTACAAAGCACCAAATCCGGATTGAGGACTTTGAAGTTGCTTGAAAATTGTTCGATATCACCGGCGGTGAAAGCTCCCTTGCCCTTGAGGATAACAATGAGTTTTTCGCCGTCGATTCCTTCGCCATTGGGCTTAAAACGGACCTGCTTGAGGTTCAAAATCAATTCGATCACATCTTCAACCACTCCTTTGATCGTGGAGAATTCATGATCCACACCGGGAACACGAATGGATGAAATGGCATAACCCTGCAAAGAAGACAAGAGGATACGACGCAAGGCATTTCCAATGGTAAGCCCGTACCCGGGCTCCAACGGTTTGAACTCAAAAGACCCCTGAAACTCGCTGGCCTTGTGCATGATAACCTTTTCAGGTTTTTGAAAAACGATTACGGACATAGGGATTTTTTAGAAAAAAGAAAGAGGGGAGAACGGCTGAGGTTACTTGGAGTACAATTCGACAATTAGTTGCTCCTTGAAATTCTCAGGAATCTGATCGCGCTCCGGGAAATCAACAAAACGACCCTCAAGTTTTTCGCGATTCCATTCCAACCAATTAAACTTGGAAACCATTTTGGATCCAACCGCATCAACGATTGTCTCAAGGTTTTTGGATTTTTCACGAACGCCGACGATATCGCCGGGATTCAACTGGTACGAAGGGATGTTCACCACTTTGCCATTCACCAAAATGTGCCGGTGAGAAACCAACTGCCGACCTGCTTCGCGGGTTGGGGCAATTCCCAAACGAAAAACAGTGTTATCTAAGCGGGCTTCGAGGAACTTGATGAGGTTTTCACCGGTACTGCCTTTTTTGCGGTTGGCTCTGGCGAAAGTCAAGGCGAACTGACGTTCCAAGACCCCGTAGGTGTACTTCATTTTTTGTTTTTCGCCCAACTGAACCGAGTATTCAGATTTTTTGGGAGAACGTTTGGATGGACCGTGCTGACCGGGACCGTATTGCTTCTTTTGCAATACCTTGTCCGGCCCAAAGATGGGCTCCTTAAATCGGCGGGCAACTTTGGATTTGGGACCTGTGTATCTGGCCATGGGTATGTCGTATGGTTAGAAAAGGGATAAAACGGGTAAGGGAATTAAACGCGACGGCGCTTGGCGGGACGGCAACCGTTGTGAGGCATGGGCGTTACGTCGTTGATGGCGGTGACTTCGATGCCAACAGTGGAAACAGCACGAATCGCTGATTCCCGACCGGAACCCGGACCCTTCACAAAAACTTCGGCACGACGCATCCCCAAATCGTAGGCCACCTTGGCACAATCCGAGGCAGCCACCTGGGCTGCATAGGGTGTGTTTTTCTTGGAGCCCTTGAACCCTGCTTTGCCGGCAGATGCCCAGGAAATGACCTGACCCTCGGTATTGGTTATCGAGACAATAATATTATTGAACGTGGAGTGAACATGCACGTGACCGGTGGAATCCACACGGACCACACGCTTTTTGACGACTTTGGTTGATTTTGCCATGAATGATTCTGAGTTGTTTGGATATTACTTGGTGACCTTTTTCTTGTTTGCCACGGTCTTGCGCTTGCCTTTGCGGGTACGCGAATTGTTCTTGGTCCGCTGACCACGCAGGGGAAGACCCTTACGATGCCGCTGACCACGGTAACAACCGATGTCCATCAAGCGCTTAATGTTAAGTTGAACCTCGGAACGAAGCTCGCCCTCCACTCTGAACTCGTCGGTGATGAGCTTACGAATAGCATTCAGCTGTTCGTCGTCCCATTCACCCACTTTGGTGTTCATATCAACCCCGGCGTTGGCCAGGATTTTGCGGGAGGAGGAGCGTCCTATCCCAAAGATGTAGGTGAGCCCGATTTCACCTCTTTTGTTACGGGGCAGGTCTATGCCAGCTATCCTTGCCATAATTATCCTTGTCTTTGTTTAAACTTTGGGTTCTTCTTGTTAATGACATAGAGCTTGCCTTTGCGGCGAACCACTTTGCACTCTATGCTCCTTTTTTTGACGGAGGCTTTGACTTTCATATGCGCTCGTTTGGGGTGTTAATAGGTTAATAGCGGTAACAGATACGGCCTTTGGTAAGATCATACGGGGACATTTCCACCTGCACTTTGTCGCCAGGCAAAATCTTGATATAATTCATTCTCATCTTGCCAGAAATATGGGACACAATCACGTGACCGTTCTCCAATTCCACACGGAACATGGCATTGGACAAGGCTTCCAGAATGGTGCCGTCTTGCTTGATGGAGGTCTGCTTGGCCATAAATTTTAGGCTCGGGGGCCCTCCATGATATTGTTAGAACGCCCTTTGATACGACCCGATTTCATGAGTCCGTCGTAGTGACGATTTAGCAGATGGGTTTCGATTTGGGACAGGCTATCCAAGATAACCCCAACCAAAATCAACAAAGAGGTTCCACCATAGAACTGGGCGAACTGAGAATTGACACCCAGGATAATTGCTATGGCAGGCAAAATGGCAACACCGGCAAGAAACAACGAACCAGGGAGGGTGATACGAGCCAAGACATCGTCAATATAATCAGCGGTGCTCCGACCAGGCTTAACACCGGGAATGAACGCGCCGTTCCTCTTCAGGTCCTCGGACATTTGGTTGGCATTCACCGAAAGCGAAGTGTAGAAATAGGTAAAGACCACAATGAGGAGGGCCAGAACAAGATTGTAGGTGACACCCGTATAGTCCACAAAGGCCGCCATGACGCCAGCACTCAGATCGGATTCTGGGAAGAACTGCGCAACCGTCGCAGGCAAAAACATGATGGCTTGGGCAAAAATGATCGGCATAACACCGGCTGCGTTCACTTTGATAGGAATATGTTGGCGCTGACCGCCGTAAACCCGGTTGCCCACAACGCGCTTGGCCACCTGAAGAGGGATTTTGCGGGTACCCTGAACCAAAAGGATGGTCAGGCCCACCACCACCGCCAGCATGGCGATTTCTACCAAGAAAGGAATCAAGCCCCCACCGCCAGCTCCGGAACGAAACTGAAACTCAGCAATCAGAGCATCGGGCAATTGAGCGATAATCCCCACCATAATAATGAGAGACGTACCATTCCCTAGACCCTTGTCGGTGATTTTTTCGCCGAGCCACATCACGAACATGGTACCCGCCGTCAAAACAGCCACCGTAGACAATACGAAAGAAATATCAAGGGTATCGCCAGAGCGTAGAATGATGGCCTCCAAAGACTGGGCTTTGAGGTTAATCAAAAAGCCCATGGCTTGGGCTGCCGTTACGGCGATGGTTAGGTAACGAGTGATTTGGTTGATTTTGTTGCGACCGCTTTCCCCTTCCTTCATCATTTTTTGGAAAGAAGGAATCACCATACCCATTAATTGGACGACGATAGAGGCCGAGATATAAGGCATGATCCCCAAAGCGAAAATGGAGGCACGCGAAAAGGCACCCCCCGCAAAGAGGTCAATTAAACCGGTCAAGCCAGCCGAACCACCCGTCGGGTTCAAGCGCTCGAGGACCACCGGATCAATGCCCGGTAGGACCACATAAGAACCCAAACGGTAAACCAGGAGGAGGGCAAAGGTCAGAACAATCCGATCCTTCAACTCCTCAATCCGGAAGATGTTCCGTAGGGTTTCGATGAACTTGTTCATGGGTGTGGGCTTAGTTGGAAGTGGTTTGGACGGCAGTGACGGATCCACCGACCGCCTCGATACGGGCTTTGGCGGTCGCACTGAAGGCATGAGCCTGCACCTTGATGGCGCCGGTTAATTCACCGCGACCCAAAATTTTGATGCGGCTTCCCCTGGTAGCTCCAAATCCGTGCTGTGCAAAAAACGCCGGGGTCATTTCCGACGCACCGTGAGCTTCGTGCAGATTCTGCAACTGATCCAGGTTCACAGCGATGTATTCAACGCGGTTACGGCTCTTGAAGCCGAATTTTGGAACACGCAATTTGAGAGGCATCTGACCGCCTTCAAATCCTGGTTTGGAGGAATAGCCTGTACGGGCTTGCGCTCCTTTGTGCCCCTTGGTGGAAGTACCACCACGGCCAGAACCTTCACCGCGGCCAATACGCTTGGTCCGGTGTACACTGCCCTCGGCAGGGGATATTTTGCTTAAGTCCATGATTAGATCTCCTCGATTTTTACCAGATGTTTAACTTTTTCGAGCATGCCCAGAACCTGAGGGGTTCCCTCTTGGCGGACGCTGCTTTGGTTCTTTTTGAGGCCCAGAGCCACCAAGGTGCGCTTCTGGCGCTCCGTACGGCCAATGGCGCTTTTGACTTGGGTAATTTGATAAGTTGCCATAACTATTAACCGTTGAATACTTTGGAAACCGAAACCGAACGATGTTGGGATACGGTGTGGGGATCCCGCAAAGCGCCGAGGGCAGCCATCGTTGCCTTGACCACGTTGTGCGGGTTGGATGAACCTTTGGATTTGGCCAAGACGTCGGTAATCCCGGCGCTCTCCAAAACGGCACGCATCGCACCACCGGCAATAACACCGGTACCGTGCGATGCTGGTTTGATGAAAACCAAACCCCCTCCGAACTTTCCTTCGGCTTCGTGAGGAATGGTCCCTTTGAAGACCGGAACCTTGATCAAAGATTTCTTGGCATCATCAATGCCTTTGGCAATCGCTTCCGATACTTCTTTGGCTTTGCCCAAACCGTAGCCGACGATCCCTTGCTCGTCCCCAACGACCACAATGGCCGAAAACGAAAAGGTCCGTCCACCTTTGGTCACCTTGGCAACGCGCTGAACACTCACCAAACGATCCTTGAGCTCTATCTCGCTGGCCTTGACCCTGCGAATATCTGTAGTTGACATAACAATATTTCAGTTTAAAATTGAAGACCGCCTTCACGAGCACCTTCGGCCAAGGCCTTCACCCGACCGTGATACAAATAGCCCCCCCGGTCAAAGACGACCTTGGTCACGCCGGCTGCCAAAGCTTTTTCGGCTAAGAGTTTGCCAACCGCTGTTGATTGTTCAACCCGCTTGACATTCATTCCCTTGAGGGATTTCTCACGAGTGGAGGCAGCACACAGGGTACGGCCTTGGTCGTCATCAATAATCTGGGCGTAGATTTCGGTATTGGAACGAAACACCGATAAACGGGGACGCTCACCGGAACCGGTGATTTTCTTGCGTATCCCCCTGTGAATGCGGGAGCGACGTTCGTTACGGTCGTAGGCCATGGGACGTTTTTGGGAGTTTGGGTTAGCGATTATTTCTTAGAGGCCGATTTACCGGCTTTTTTACGGACGATTTCATTCACAAAGCGGATACCCTTGCCTTTGTAGGGCTCTGGTGCCCGCAGTGAACGGATTTTGGCAGCAACCTGACCCAACAGCTCTTTGTCATGGCTGTTGAGGGTAATAATAGGATTCTTACCCTTTTGGGTTTCGGTTACTAATTTGACTTCTTGGGGGATTTGCATAACAATGTCGTGCGAATAACCCAGGGACAATTCTAGAAATTGTCCGTTGGCGTTGGCACGGTAACCGACACCCACCAATTCTTGTTGCAACGTATAACCT
Organism: Bacteroidia bacterium; assembly: GCA_049317645.1. Lineage (GTDB taxonomy): Bacteria > Bacteroidota > Bacteroidia > UBA7662 > UBA7662 > SYHX01. Next base: position 37,907 of record JBMOHV010000005.1, on the reverse strand, counting down.
TCGGAAACACCGTGGACCATATTGGCCAAGAGGGCCCTGTAAAGGCCGTGAAGCGCGCGATGACGCTTGCTATCGGTTGGACGACTGACCGTGATAACACCGTCGATCATTTCCAGACGGATATCCGGATCGACCAAACGGGACAATTCACCCCTGGGGCCCTTGACCGTAACGTTATTTTTGTCCATAAGGACTTGAACCCCGGAGGGAATACTGAGCGGAAGCTTGCCTATTCGTGACATGATGCGATAGTTGGTTCTTAGGATGACCGGATTAGGAAACGTAACAGAGAACTTCACCCCCGACATTCAGCCTTCTGGCTTCTTTGTCAGTCATGACACCCTTGTTGGTGGAAAGGATGGCGATACCAAGGCCGTTAATGACCCTTGGCAAGTCCTCGACCCCTTTGTAGGAGCGAAGCCCTGGTCGGCTAACGCGGGTGAGCTTTTGGATAACGGGATCACCGGTGCCGGGAATGTATTTGAGAGCGATTTTGATATGACCCTGGGGTCCTTCGTCCTCAAACTTGTAATTGGCAATATAGCCTTTCTCAAAAAGAACCTGTGTGATGGCTTTTTTGGTGTTGGACGCCGGGATTTCAACAATACGATGACGGGCCTTCAGCGCATTGCGCAGGCGAGTTAGGTAATCGGCAATTGGATCAGTCATAAAAAAAGGGTCGTAGATTCAAAAAAAGGAGGATTACCAGGAGGCTTTGGTGATACCCGGAATGAGGCCGTTCGAAGCCATCTTGCGGAACAAGACCCTGGAGATGCCAAACTGACGCATAAAGCCCCGGGGACGACCGGAAATACTGCAACGGTTGTGAATGCGGACTGGAGATGCGTTCCGGGGCAGCTTCTGCAAACCCAAAACATCACCGGCTTCTTTGAGGGCTTTACGCTTGGCAGCGTAGCGCTCAACGGTTTTGAGGCGTTTCTTATCGCGGGCTTTGATACCTTCTTTGGCCATGATTTAGTTCTTTGAAGATTTGAAGGGAAGACCCAGTTCGGCCAAGAGTGCCTTGGCTTCTTCGTCGTTGCGGGCCGTTGTGACAAAAGTGATGTGCATACCATTGATCTTACTGACCTTGTCAATGTTGATCTCTGGGAAAATAATTTGTTCTGTTACACCCAGCGTGTAATTACCACGGCCATCAAAACCCTTGGTTGGAATTCCTTTGAAATCCCGAACACGAGGCAATGCAACAGCCACCAAACGGTCCAAAAACTCATACATCCGCTCGTTACGGAGGGTCACTTTGACCCCAATGGGCATTTTTTCGCGGAGCTTAAAGTTAGAGATCGCTTTCCGAGACAAAGTAGCAATGGGCTTCTGACCGGTGATGAGGGTTATTTCGCCCAAGGCATTGTCAATCAATTTCTTGTCAGAGACGGCTGCGCCGACCCCTTGGTTGATACAAATCTTGGTAAGGCGGGGAACCTCCATTATGTTTTTGTATCCAAAATTCTCCTTGAGGGCCGAAACGACCTCCGTATTGTATTTGACCTTAAGTCGTACCTGATAGCTCATGACGGGATTATTTCCTGGTTGGATTTGGCGAAACGGACCAGATCTCCGGCCTCGTTGGTTTTGCGTCCGACGCGGGTTGGCTTACCTGCCACAACCAATTGCAAGTTGGACAAGTGAATCGGCGCTTCTTTCTTGATAATGCCTCCATTGGGTGATGTCGCAGAAGGTTTGGTGTGACGGCTGACCATGTTCAGGCCCTCAACGACGGCACGATTGGTTTCGCGTACCATAAGAAGGATACGGCCTTGTTTACCGCGGCTGTCACCGGCAATCACCTGAACCAAATCTCCTTTGCGGAGTTTGGGTTTGGCAATAGGGATTTCGTGATTCTTGGATTTTTTCATAACATCAAAAATTCTTAAAGGACTTCGGGGGCCAATGAAACAATTTTCATGAACTGTTTTTCACGCAATTCTCTGGCGACCGGGCCAAAAATGCGAGTTCCACGGGGCTCATCCTGTGCATTCAACAAAACAACCGCGTTGTCATCAAAACGGATGTAGGAACCATCCCGACGACGTACTTCTTTGGCAGTGCGCACGACGACGGCTTTGGAAACGGTCCCTTTCTTGGCGTTGCCTGTTGAGATCGCCGATTTAATGGAAACCACAATTTTGTCGCCAACGCTGGCGTAGCGTTTGCCGGTTCCGCCCAAAACGCGGATGCAAAGAACTTCTTTGGCGCCGCTATTATCGGCTACGGCCAAGCGGCTTTCCTGTTGTACCATGGTAGGATCTTTTCGGGTAGGGGTTGTAGAGAGGGATTACTTCGCTCGTTCGATTACTTCTACGAGGCGCCAGCACTTGTTTTTGCTCAAAGGACGGGTTTCGACAATCCGAACACGGTCACCGACATTGCATGTATTCTCCTCATCATGGGCCATGAATTTGCGCGAGCTCTTGATGAACTTGTGGTACATGCTGTCCTTAACTTTCTTTTCCACCGAAATCGTGATGGATTTGTTCATTTTATTGGAAACCACCACCCCAACTTTCTCTTTGCGAAAGCGACGTGGCTGTTCGGCCGTCGATGATTGCGCAGCGGATGCTGCGTTAGGCGTATTCAAATCTTCCATGAATGGTAGGTTATGCGTTGTTGTTCGAGCGTTGACGGGCGTTGAGTTCGGTCATCATCCGGGCCACTTCGCGGCGGCTCTGACGAATCCGCGTCGGATTTTCCACGGGTGATACCGTATGGTTAAAGCGCATTTTGTGCAAATTGGCTTTTTCGTCACGGATACGCTCCTGCAAATCGGTAACGGAGAGAGCGGTGAGGTCGGTATTCTTCATGATAGAACGGGCTACAGGGTACGATGAAAACGATTAGGCGCTTTTGGCTTCGGTGACATAATCGCGACGAACCACGAAGGAGGTCGAAACAGGGAGCTTCTGAGCCGCCAAGCGCAAGGCTTCGCGGGCAACTTCCAGCGGAACACCTTCGGCTTCAAAAATCAGAGTGCCGGGTTTGACAACAGCCACCCAATATTCCGGGGCTCCTTTACCCTTACCCATACGCACCTCAGCGGGCTTTTTGGTGATGGGCTTATCCGGAAAAATACGGATCCATACCTGACCTTCCCTTTTCATAAAGCGAGTCACCGCAATACGAGCGGATTCGATTTGTCTAGAGGTAATCCATTTGGCCTCGAGAGACTTGAGTCCAAAACTACCGAAGGACAGCTCGGCCCCTCGGGTGGCCATCCCATGCACTCGACCCTTGTGGGTTTTGCGGAATTTGGTTCTTTTTGGTTGTAACATATCGGTTTCCTTTAGCTTCTGTTGCGGCGATCTCCCCCACGCCCTTCGGAACGACCTTCTGTACGGGGCCCGCGGCGATCACCACGACCACCACCTGGACGGTCTCCACGACCACCACCCTGTTCGGAACGACCACCGCCGGCACTAACTCCCACATTGGGTGACAAATCGCGCTTTCCGAAAACTTCGCCCCGACAAATCCAAACTTTCACCCCAATTTTCCCGTAAACGGTTTGGGCTTCTTTGAGAGCGTAATCAATGTCGGCACGAAGGGTGTGCAGCGGAATGCGGCCTTCCTTGTATTGTTCAGTTCGTGCAATTTCTGCACCGCCCAGACGACCCGAAACCATGACCTTGATACCCTCGGCATTGAGACGCATGGTAGAGGCCAAAGCCATTTTCATGGCACGGCGAAATGAAACGCGACCTTCAAGCTGACGGGCAATGCCTTCGGCCACCAAAGCCGCTTCCAATTCAGGTTTCTTGATCTCGTGAATATTGATCTGGATCTCCTTTTGGGTGAGCTTCTTGATTTCTTCCTTGATTCGATCCACTTCCTGACCACCCTTTCCGATAACAATACCCGGACGGCTGGTGTGAATCGTGATAATGATCCGCTTGAGTGTACGCTCGATCACCAACCTGGAAATACCACTGTTGTTGATACGCGCACTGAGGTAGCGCCGGATTTTGTCATCCTCGAGAATTTTGTCGGCATAATTCTTGCCGCCATACCAGTTGGAGTCCCAGCCTTTGATATATCCCAGCCTAAAGCTGATTGGATTGGTTTTTTGTCCCATTTAATTAGGCGTTTTCGGAGTTGGTCGTGGCATCCACCACGATGGTGATATGATTGGATCTTTTGAGAATACGATGACCACGACCCTGGGGAGCAGGACGAAGGCGCTTGAGCATCCGACCACCGTCGACAAAAATCTGCTTGACGTAGAGTTCCGCCGATTCAAGACTGAGGTCCTCGTTTTTGCGTTCCCAGTTGGCAACAGCAGACATCAAAAGCTTTTCGAGGCGGGCAGAAGCCTCCTTTTTGGAAAACTTCAGGAGGCCTTGAGCCTGATCAACTTTGCGACCGCGTATCATATCGGCTAGCAAACGCATCTTTTGAGGGGAGGTAGGGCAATCCCTAAGTATAGCTTTGGCTTCCATAGCGACGATTATTTGCGATTACCGGAGTGACCCCGGAACGTACGGGTTGGTGAAAATTCGCCCAATTTGTGGCCGACCATGTTTTCGGTCACATAGACAGGGATAAACTTGTTACCGTTGTGAACAGCAATGGTGTGCCCGACAAATTCGGGAATCACCATGGAACGCCGTGACCAGGTTTTGATCACGGTTTTTTTGGAGCCGTTGTTCATCGCCTCGATCTTGCGCTCGAGGGTGTATTCAATGAAGGGGCCTTTTTTGAGGGAACGGGGCATAACGATGTATGTAAGTTGCGTTACGGAATTAGTTGGTACGACGTTTGATGATCAGGCGATCCGAAGGACGCTTGCCACGACGGGTTTTGTAACCTTTGGAAGGAATGCTGTTGCGTGAACGTGGATGTCCACCGGATGCACGGCCTTCACCACCACCCATGGGGTGATCGACCGGGTTCATCGCAACACCACGGACCCTTGGACGACGACCTAACCAACGAGAACGTCCAGCTTTACCACTGATTTCCAAGAAGTGGTCTTCATTCGACAAAGAACCCATGGTAGCCATGCAGGTCTGCAAGACCATCCGGGTTTCACCGGAAGGCAACTTGACAATGGCGTACTGACCATCGCGGGCCGCAAGAATAGCGGAACCACCGGCTGAACGAACCATTTGCCCACCACGTCCAGGGCGCAATTCGATGTTATGAATGCTTGAACCCAATGGAATACTGGAGAGGTACATGCAATTGCCCGTATCCGGGGTTGCCTTGGTTCCGGACATGACGGTGCCTCCCACCTTCAAACCCTTGGGAGCCAGAATGTAGCGCTTCTCACCATCGGCATAAAACAAAAGCGCAATAAAGGCGGAGCGATTGGGATCGTATTCGATGGACTTCACCGTCGCTGGAATGTCCAACTTGTCACGGCGGAAATCCACCATACGGTACATTTTCTTGTGGCCACCGCCAATGTAGCGCATGGTCATTTTGCCATCCCTGTTTCGACCCCCGGATTTGGAAAGAGGCGCCAACAAGGACTTCTCAGGCTTGTCCGTGGTCAACTCCGCAAAGGTATTAGCAACCTTGAAGCGAAGTCCCGGGGTTACCGGTTTGAATCGTTTGACTGACATAGCAATAGTTTAGAGGCCGGCGTAATAATCAATACTATCCCCAGCTTTGAGGGTAACAATAGCTTTTTTGAAAGAATCGGTGCGTCCGCGCTGGATGCCCGCTTTGGTACTGCGACTGCGGGCATCTCCAGCATATCGCATGGTATTCACCGATTCCACCGTCACACCGTACATGCTTTCAACAGCGGTCCGGATCTGGATCTTGTTGGCACGCCTGTCGACACGAAAAGCATATTGTTGATGCTTTTCCGTTAAAAGGGTCATTTTTTCGGTTACCACCGGCTTTTTGAGGATTTCCATAACTAGTTCTTAGAGGAGGGTTTCCTGAATTTTGGCCACGGCGCTCTGTTGAACGAGAAGGCAGTGAGCGTTCATAACATCGTAGGTATTCAAATCCTGGGCAATCATCACCCGGGCATTGGGAATATTACGGCCAGAGAGAACCAGGTTCGGCTGATTTTCGCCGGTCACCAACAGAACACGGCGTCCGTCCAGTTGAAAATTCCGGATGAGGGTCATGAATTCCTTGGTCTTGGGGGTATCCATCGAAAAATCCTCCACAACAAAGAATTGATTACCCTGCACCTTGTAGGATAGGGCGGAACGACGGGCAAGCAGTCGAAGTTTCTTGTTAAGCTTGAAGGAATAATCCCGTGGCTTGGGACCGAAAACACGGGCTCCACCGTACAACAAAGGGCTGTTGATATCCCCGCGGCGTGCGCCACCGGTTCCCTTTTGACGAAAAAGCTTGCGAGTTGAACCGCTCATTTCAGACCTTTCCTTGGCCTTGGCGGTACCCTGTCGACGATTAGCGAGGTGCAACTTGACGTCCAAGTAAATGGCGTGATCGTTGGGCTCTGAACAAAAAACCTGATCATCCAGGACCACTTTGCGATCGGTGGCTTGGCCTGAGCGGGAATAAACGGCGGTTTCCATGACGTAGGCGAATGAATTATTTCTGAACCAAAACCCAAGAGCCGTTGGCACCGGGAACGGAGCCTTTGACCACGAGGAGATTTTGCTCGGGATAAACTTTAACAATTTGTAAATTCTGAGCGGTGCGGCGAACGTTACCGGTTTGCCCGGCCATCCGCATTCCTTTGAAAACGCGGCTGGGGAAGGACGAAGCGCCCAAAGAACCGGGAGCACGCAATCGGTTGTGCTGACCGTGGGTTTGGCCACCAACCCCGCCAAAGCCATGACGCTTGACGACACCTTGGAATCCCTTACCCTTGGTATCTCCGATGACATCCACCGTATCACCCTCTTGAAAGAGGGTCACATCCACTTGGTCGCCCAACTGAAGGTCTTTTTTGAAACCGCGGAATTCGGTTACCTTGGCCTTGGGGCCTGTGCCGGCCTTCTTGAAGTGGCCAATGAGCGGCTGGGTCGAGGATTTCTCCTTGCGATCACCAAAAGCCAATTGAACAGCTTCGTACCCATCCTTGGCCTTGGTGCGGACCTGCGTTACCACACAGGGTCCTGCTTCCAGAACTGTACAGGGAATTATAGCACCATCCGACGCAAAGACGGAGGTCATTCCAATTTTTTTACCAATTATACCTGACATAGCGTTAGACTTTGATTTCGACGTCCACACCGCTGGGCAATTCCAGCTTCATAAGAGCATCCACGGTCTTGGACGAAGAACTATGGATATCCATCACCCGCTTGTAAGAGCAGAGTTGGAACTGCTCACGGGCTTTTTTGTTAACGTGCGGTGATTTGAGCACGGTAAAGATTTTCTTTTCGGTCGGCAAAGGAATAGGACCGCTTACAACAGCGCCCGTCATTTTGACGGTCTTAACGATCTTCTCCGCCGATTTATCGACCAAGTTGTGATCGTAGGACTTGAGTTTGATGCGAATACGATGGCTCATAGCGGCGGTTTAGTCTTTTTCGGCTTTCATGGCCTTGTACTTGGCCAGAACGTCTTCGGAAATATTCTTGGGGGTTTCGGTATAATGCGAGAACTCCATGGTGGAAGTGGCACGACCGGATGTTAGGGTCCGCAGAACAGTCACATAGCCAAACATCTCGGCCAAGGGAACTTGGGCTTTGATAACCTGGGCTCCATTCCTGGAATCCATGCCCTGCATCTGACCACGACGCTTGTTCAAGTCCCCGATAACATCGCCCATATAATCTTCGGGGGTGATGACCTCCACTTTCATGATGGGCTCCAGGAGAATCGGATTGGCTTTGCGGCAAGCCTCACGGAAAGCCGTACGGGCTGCAATTTCAAAGGACAGCGAATCGGAGTCCACTGCGTGAAAACTTCCATCAAAAAGGCGAACCTTGAGCGTATCCAACGTAAAGCCAGCCAAAACGCCGTTGGCCATGGCGGCGGCAAAACCCTTCTCGACCGAAGGAATAAATTCCCGTGGAACGGATCCGCCGACGATTTCATTCACAAATTCCAAACCAGCCTTCTCAGGATCACCGGGCATGATTTCCACAAAAATGTCGGCGAACTTACCACGACCACCGGTCTGCTTCTTGTAAACCTCGCGGTGGGTCACAGGGGTTGTAATCGCCTCTTTGTAGTTAACCTGCGGTGCACCCTGGTTGCACTCAACCTTGAATTCACGACGCAGACGGTCCACGATGATTTCGAGGTGCAATTCGCCCATACCAGAAATAATGGTTTGGCCGGTGTCTTCGTCCGTTTTGACTTTGAAGGTGGGATCTTCCTCAGCCAATTTGGCGAGGGCTGTTCCAAGTTTATCAGAGTCTGCTTGGGTCTTGGGTTCAATCGCCAAACCAATAACTGGATCTGGGAATTGCATGGCCTCCAAAATGATGGGGGCATTCTCGGCACAGAGGGTATCCCCTGTTTTGATGTCTTTGAAACCTACGGCAGCACAGATATCACCGGCTACAACGAAGTCAATCGCTTTGCGGTCGTTGGCATGCATTTGGAAGAGGCGAGAAATACGCTCCTTTTCCATAACAATACCTTTGTCCGGCTCGTTGCGGACCTTCAAAACATAGGAACCGGCATCCAGGCGACCGCTGTAAACCCGGAAGAATACCAGGCGTCCAACGAAAGGATCGGTGGCCACTTTGAAAGCCAATGCAGAAAAAGGAGCATCTACGGATGGCTTGCGGGTTTCTTCAGCATCGGTTTTGGGGTTGATTCCGATCACCGCTTCCTGATCAGTGGGCGATGGCAAGAAGGCGCAGACTGCATCCAACACGGCCTGAACGCCTTTGTTTTTGAAGGCAGAGCCGCAAAGCATGGGGACCACTTTTTGGTCGCATACTGCTTTGCGAAGGGCGGCACGCAGTTCATCGTGGGTGATGGAATCGGGATCATCAAAAAACTTTTCCATCAAAGCGTCATCGTAATCAGCGCAGACTTCAATCAACTGCTGACGGTAGCGATGGGCCTCCTCCACTAAATCGGCAGGGGTTTCAATCACTTGGAAGGTCATACCCTTGGAGGCTTCGTCCCAAACAATGGCTTGGTTGGTAATCAAGTCGATCACTCCTTTGAAATGTTCTTCTTCGCCGATGGGAATCTGAATGGGGACGGCGTTGGAACCCAACATGTCTTTGACCTGCTGGCATACTTTGAAAAAGTCAGAGCCCTGGCGGTCCATTTTGTTTACAAAACCCAAACGGGGTACTTTGTAATTGTCTGCGAGACGCCAGTTGGTTTCGGATTGGGGCTCAACCCCGTCAACCGCTGAAAACAAGAAAACCAGCCCGTCCAATACGCGGAGCGAACGATTAACCTCGACCGTAAAATCAACGTGACCGGGGGTATCAATGATATTGACCGCGTATTCATTGTCTTGCCATTTCCAAGATGTTTTGGTGGCAGCTGAGGTGATCGTGATACCACGCTCCTGCTCCTGGGCCATCCAGTCCATGGTCGCAGCACCGTCGTGTACCTCACCAATTTTGTGGGTCATACCGGTATAGTAAAGAACACGCTCGGTCGTCGTGGTCTTTCCGGCGTCAATATGGGCCGCGATCCCAATATTGCGGGTGAAGCCTAAATCATTCTGTGACATGATAATGGGGTATGAGCCGTAGCTAGGGGTTGGAATCGGTTGGAATTAGAATCGGAAATGGGAGAATGCTTTGTTGGCTTCGGCCATACGGTAGGTGTCTTCTTTCTTTTTGACCGCGGCACCTTCACCTTTGGAGGCGGCGATGATTTCGGCGGCTAGCTTATCGGTCATGGTCTTTTCGTTGCGCCTACGCGCGTAGCCAATCAACCAACGCATGCCCAATGCTTGTTTGCGGTTGGGCTTCACTTCGACGGGGACCTGAAACGTTGATCCACCAACGCGACGGCTTTTGACCTCCACCGATGGCATGACATTGTTCAGGGCGCGGCGCCAAACTTCGATGCCGGGCTCTGATAATTTTTTTTCGATGTTCTCAACGGCCAGGTAAAAAATCTGACTGGCCGTGCTCTTCTTCCCATCGTACATCAGATTGTTGATGAACTTGGTGACGATTTCGTCCCGGAATTTGGGGTCCGGTTCAACAAAGCGCTTCTTGGCGGAGGTTTTTCTCATGACTTTACCTTGATAATCAAATTACTTTTTACCGCCTTTGCCTTTGGTTGGCGCTGCGACCTGTTTGGCCTTGGCTCCGTATTTGGAGCGACCCTGTTTGCGGCCGTTGACACCGGCCGTATCCAAGGCACCACGAATAATATGGTAGCGAACACCCGGCAAGTCCTTCACACGACCACCGCGAATCAACACGATGGAGTGCTCCTGCAGGTTGTGACCCTCCCCGGGGATGTAGGCGTTGACCTCCTTTTGGTTGGTCAAACGAACACGGGCCACTTTGCGCATGGCTGAATTGGGCTTCTTGGGAGTGGTCGTGTAGACACGGGTGCAGACCCCGCGACGCTGTGGGCAGGAGTCCAAGGCAGGAGATTTGCTCTTGTCGGCCTTGTGTTCCCGGCCGTTTTTGACCAATTGCTGAATGGTAGGCATGGTGTTTGGTTTCTGGTATCGTTGTCCGACCCCTATTTTTGAGGGAGTGCAAAAGTAGAGGATTTTGTGTGTAAATCCAAAGGTATCGGCCATTTTTTTAAACAAAATAGGGGATTCCAGGGGCTTTATCCACAATCAAAAAGCCCCGCTTACCTTTGTCCATTCCCCTTAGAGCCCCCCTGTATGCGCTACCAACCCCTCGATTCTTCTGTTTTTGTCTCAAACCGAGCCCGCTACACGGCCTCCCTTGGGAGTGGTTCCATGGCGGTTTTTGTGGCCGCTGACCAGGTTCCGGCCAACGGCGACGCCTATCACCCCTACCGTCCGGATTCCAATCTTTACTGGCTCAGCGGCATTGATCAGGAGCTTACCGCCCTGCTTTTGTTCCCCGATTGTCCCAACCCCGCCTACCGGGAAGTCCTTTTTGTCCGGGAAACCAGCCCCGAATTGGCCGTTTGGGAAGGGCCTCGGCATAGCCGGGAGGAGGCCTCGGCCCTATCGGGGATCTCCCAAGTCCTGTGGGAAAAAGATTTTGAGAATGTTTTGTGGACCCAGGCCAAATACGCCAGCGAACTCCACTTGGCTTTGAACGAAAACGACCGGGCCTCTGCCTCCCCTGTTCGATCCGCCTCCCAAAGGCTGGCCGGCCGCCTCACCAACGATTTTCCCCTGCACCGCTATCATCGAGCCTCCCCTGCCCTGGACCGCCTGCGCGCTGTCAAAAGCCAAGAGGAAGTTCAGGCCCTCCAAAAAGCCATCTCGATTACCCACAACGCCCTTTTGCAGGCCCTGAAGGTCATCCAACCCGGGTGTATGGAATACCAGGTGGAGGCCGCCCTGGCGGGATCTATCCTGGGCCAGGGGGCCGAAGGCTTCAGCTTTGAACCCATTATCGCATCGGGGGACCATGCCTGCATTCTCCATTATACCCGCAATGCGGCTCCCTGCAAGGACGGGGACCTGCTGTTAATGGATTTTGGGGCATCGTATGCGCATTACGCCGCCGATTTAACCCGCTGTATTCCGGTCAACGGTCGTTTTACACCCCGTCAAAAAGAGGTGTACGATGCGGTCTTGGATGTGCAACGTCAAGCGATGGATTTGCTACGACCTGGTCGCAGTTTGGACGATTACAACCGGGAATCCGCCCTCATCATGCAGGATGCGGTCCTTCGATTGGGCCTCATCAATTCGGACGATATCGCCAAGCAGGACCCCAAGGCACCGGCCTACAAGCGCTATTTTCCCCATGGTACGGGGCATTTCCTTGGTTTGGATGTCCACGATGTAGGGGCCCGTTACGAATCCCTCCAAGAAGGGATGGTCATAACCTGCGAGCCCGGTCTGTACATTCCCGAAGAAGGGTTGGGCATTCGGATCGAAAACGATGTCGTGGTTAGCGCAGCCGGACCCGTTGATTTAATGCGGGATCTGCCCATACGGACCGACGAAATCGAAGAAGCCTACCACAACGCCCACCGGAACTAACGCCCACCGGAACTAAGCTAGGAAGTAGGCCAAGAAGGTGGTCCGTTCCGGGTTCCAAGGGGCTGGACCAGGGGTCAGCGCTTGGTGATGGGCAAGTAATCCCTGCGGGGATGGCCTACATAGACCTGCCGAGGTCTGCCAATCGGTTCGTTGAGCTCTCGCATCTCTTTCCACTGGGCAATCCAGCCCGGCAAACGGCCCAAGGCAAACATGACCGTAAACATGTCGGTGGGGATACCAATCGCACGGTAAATGATACCGGAATAGAAATCCACATTGGGGTACAACTTGCGCTCGATAAAGTAATCGTCTTGTAATGCGGTGTTTTCTAGCTGTTTGGCGATATCCAACACCGGATCGTTCACGCCCAATTTGTTCAGAACCTGATCGCAGGCTTCTTTGATAATGCGGGCCCGGGGATCAAAATTCTTGTAGACCCTGTGACCAAAGCCCATGAGGCGGAAGGGGTCGTTTTTGTCCTTGGCCTTGGCCACAAATTTGGAAACCTGCCCACCATCGGCCCGGATTTGCTCCAACATTTCGATCACCGCTTGGTTCGCACCACCGTGCAACGGACCCCACAAAGCCCCTATCCCAGCGGCAACGGCCGCGTAAATGTTGGCATGCGATGAACCCACCATCCGCACCGTCGATGCCGAGCAGTTTTGCTCGTGGTCGGCGTGGAGAATCAACAATTTGTTCAAAGCATCGACCACCACGGGATCCGCGATATAATCCTCCGTCCGGTGCCCGAACATCATTTGGAGGAAATTGCTGACGTAGTCCAATTTGTTGTTGGGGTACATGTAGGGGTGCCCCAGGGATTTTTTGTAGGTCCAGGCCGCAATGGTGGCCATTTTGGCAATCAGGCGGTGGTAAGTCCGGTCCATATCGGCCATCGGACGGTTCGCAATCAAAGAATTGGGGTAAAAGCTGGAAAGCGATGCGATGGTGCTCATCAAAACCCCCATGGGATGGGTCGATGCCGGATAGGCATCCAAAAACTTCTTGATATTCTCGTGGACCAAGGTCCTGTGCGTGATGCTGTGATTAAAGGTCTCCAATTGGGTCATGGTCGGCAATTCCCCGTATAGCAAAAGGTAGGAAACCTCCATAAAACTGGAATTGGCCGCCAATTGCTCGATGGGGTAACCGCGGTAACTCAGAATCCCTGCATCTCCGTCGATAAAGGTGATGGCGCTCTTGGTAGCGCCGGTGTTTTTGTAGCCAATATCCAAGGTCACCAACCCTGTATCGTCCCGAAGTTTGGAAATATCGACGGCCGGTTCATTTTCGGTACCAACCAGGAGGGGCAAGGGGTAAACCTGACCGTTGTAATGGAGTTCAGCGGGGGAGGAGGACATGGGTGGGGGTGAATTTTGGATAGAATAAAAAAAAGGAACGCGGTTAAAGCCTAGGAATGAGCCCGAAAGCACAAACGTAGAACCCCTCAAAAATTGCACCTTTTGAAGGAAATCCAAAATAATTTTTGGGATTCCAAACCAAGGCCCTCCCTCCCCACGGATCTCGGTGAAAGCGACCCCTTACAAGCCCTTGACCGCTTGGATCAACTCCGACAAGACGGCTTTGGCATCCCCAAACAACATTCGGGTTTTGGGGTCGTAAAAAAGTTCATTCTCAACACCGGCATAGCCAGCGGCCATAGAACGCTTGATCACGATGATGTTCTTGGCCTGGTAAGCCTTGAGAATAGGCATCCCGTAAACGGGGGAACCTGGATCGTTCTCGGCTGCCGGATTGACCACATCGTTTGCACCGACCACCACCACGACATCGGTTTGCGGAAATTCGGGGTTAATGGCCTCCATCTCCAACAACAAATCATAGGAGACATCGGCTTCGGCTAGCAAAACATTCATATGGCCGGGCATACGTCCCGCCACAGGGTGGATGGCGTATCGACATTCAACCCCCTTTGAAACCAAGAGTTTTTCGAGCTCGTGCATGGGATGCTGGGCCTGGGCAACGGCCATTCCATATCCAGGCACCACCACAACGCGGGAAGAATACGCCAGCAAAACCGCGGCATCGTAGGCACCAATCTCTCGGATTTGCCCGTTCATCTCACGACCGGCACCGCCTCCTGAGGCATTGAACTGACCCAGAAGCACGGCGCCCAGGGTCCGATTCATGGCTTTGCACATGAGGACCGTCAAGTACACACCCGATGCGCCCACCAAAACACCGCCCATGAGCATGGCGCGGTTATCAAAGAGCAATCCCGTGGTAGCCGCGGTCAGACCGGTGAGGGAATTCAAAAAAGAAATGACGACCGGCATGTCGGCCCCCCCAATGGGCATTACAAAAAGGACCCCGTAAACCAAGGACAAAACAAAAAGAAGATAGACCATCGGCTCGGCATAGGTAGGAGCCAGGATCATCCCCACGATCAACAGGACCTGGGCGATCAAGAGTCCATTGGTTGCCAAACCCTGCATGGGGAAGCGGATGGGCTGACCACTCACCTTGCCGTCCAACTTAGCCATTGCGAAAACCGAACCGGTAAACGAGATACCGCCGACCGATAAACTGATCATCAAGGTGACAATGTAGAAAACCAAGTAATAAGAACCCATGGACCCCATCCCTGATGTTTGGGTCAACAAACGAAGCAGACCCTCGCCGTACAACAAATCCACCACCTCGGCCAAGGCCACCAAGGCCGCCGCCAAGCCTCCAAATCCATTAAGCAAAGAAACCATCTGCGGCATTTCGGTCATTTTGGCCTGCCCAGACATCCGTAGTCCTATCACCGAGCCCAACACCAACGACCCTAGAATGTACGGTAGGTTGGAGAGCCCTGGGAGAAAAAGAGTCACCAAGACGGCCAAGCCCATGCCCAATGCCAAGACGAGATTCCCTCGGTTGGAGGTCGCCGGGTCGCTCATGCCTTTAATCCCTAACACAAAACAAACAAGAGCCACTAGGTAGCCCGCCTCCATCAGTGTTTCCATCTTATTTCTTTTTGCGGAACATGTTGAGCATACGCCCGGTAACAGCAAATCCACCCACCACATTCACGGTGGCCAAGACCAAGGAAAAGCAACCCAAAACCAAGACCGGCCAAGGAGCCTGATCGGCCTTGCCCACCAAAAGAATGGACCCGACCACCACCACCCCTGAAAGGGCGTTCGAGCCAGACATCAGGGGCGTGTGCAAAACCTGAGGCACCCGACCAATCACTTCAATGCCCAAAAAAACAGCGAGCAATAGCAAATAAAGGTGAGGGAGTACACTGTTAATCAGTGTTGGCAAATCCTGTAAGCTCCATTCCATCGTTTCCAATTTAGAGTTCCATGCAATTAGGCGAGCAGCCCTTGCTTCTTCCCATCATGGGCCAGGCAACAAGCGGTTACAATTTCATCACGACCGAGATCCCACTTGGCGGGTTCTTCGGTTTCCAGCAAAGCCGTGAAGGCAAGTAAGTTCCTGGAATACATTCGGCTGGCATCCTGGGCCTTGGCCGAAGCAGGAGCCGACCGACCGCAAACCAAAGCCTGACCCAATCGAATATTCTGACCATCCACGGTGCCTTCACAGTTGCCACCACCAGCGGCCGCCAAGTCCATCACAACGGAACCGGCTTTCATTCGGGCTAGCATGGCCGACGAAATCAGAATTGGAGCCCTTTGACCAGGAATTTGAGCGGTGGTAATCACTACATCCGCCTTGAGAAGCTCCTCGTTGAGACGCTCCTGTTGTCGTTGGCGGTAGTCCTCGCTTTGAACCACCGCATAGCCCCCGGCTTGGCGATCCTCCACCGCACCTTCGACTTCGATAAATTGCCCACCAAGACTCTCCACCTGCTCCTTGACCGAAGGCCGGGTATCAAAAGCCGCCACCACCGCCCCCAATCGCTTGGCCGTTGCAATGGCCTGCAGTCCAGCCACACCCGCTCCAATCACCAAAACCCGGGCAGGCACCACGGTCCCTGCTGCGGTCATCATCATCGGAAAACAACGGGGCAAAAGAGCAGCGGCCTCGACCACGGCATGGTACCCGCCCAGCGATGCTTGGCTGGAGAGGACATCCATGTTCTGGGCACGGGTTATTCGAGGCAAGGCATCCAAACTAAGGATGGTCAGACCCGACTCCGCCCAGGGCTCCAACAGAGAACGGTGGCGGGCCGGCGACAAGGTACCGATTAACCACCTCAAACCGGGGAGTGGAAGTTCCGCGGGGCAGTTGACCGTTACCAAGACCTCCGTATCACTGGGGATATCCGTCCTTGAGCCGCCTTGAGCGCCCGCGTTTTGGTAGGCCTCATCGGGGTAAGCCGCTGCGGACCCTGCCCCTGCTTCGACCCAAACCCGGTGACCCCTCGTGATCCAGGCTTGGACCAATTCAGGGGTGGCAGCAACCCGGCATTCCGGACTAGCTTCTTTGAGGATGGCTATGTTCATCGCAAAACGGATTTGAAGGCCAGGTAAAGTGAAAATTAATCTACGTTATCGTGCAGGTACCGGTTGTCCGTTTTGAATAAGGGAGCACCCGAGCCCAAAGGTCTTTCCGTCACCGTTGTACGGCTCAAAGGTAGGTCCGAACTGGAAGCCGCAGGCGCTGGTTGATAGCCTGCCCGGACATAGGCCGGAACTTTTTCTAATTCTTCGAGCGCAACATTCCCCCCGGATATCAATGAATTTAGACTGCGCAGATTCTGAATGCGCTGGCGCGAGCGCGTTAAAACATCTTCGTCGGAGGGACCGCTGGTATAAACAGGCGATGCCTCCACCGAAGGTATGGGAGAAGGAGCAGGCGCCGTGTTGACAGGTTCCAAATCGACGGCAGGCACGGCCGTGTTGATGGACGCGGTGATGGACGCGGTGGATTCAACATTCACCGGTGCCAAGTCCCATTCGACCGGACCGTCGTATCCAAAGAATGGATTGACCTCATCGTTCGCTTCCGTTCCCGAGGCGCTCAAAGCAGCGACCGGTTCATCGTTCCGTTCGTTGCTAGGTTCATCCGAAGCGAAAGGAGAAGCAGCATCATCCAAATTCCAAACCCTGGTAAACAAATCGAGGGAACCCTTCTCAAAGGCCGGTCCTTGAGGCTCTGGGCTGGGCGTTGTTGGAGTCGGATCCGATCCGTTGTCCCCCTCATCGTCCATGTATTCATCGTCAATCAAGGTGAACATGGGCAGGCTTTCTTCTTCGACCGGGGCTTGCGCAGCGACAGGGGCTTGCGCAGCGACCGGGGTTTGCTCAGCAACAACGGGCGAATCGAGCGTGTGAATGACCACGGACGGTTTTTCGGGCGTGGATGGCTGCCACCCTGCACCTGCCGAGCCAGCAGCACGACCGTAGTCGCGGCGAGCATCCCCTTCGAATCCGGTGGCGATCAAGGTAACTCGAAGGGCATCTCCCAATTCATCGTCGGTGCAATTCCCCCAGATAACATCGGTCCCTGATCCTGCTTCGGTTTGGACATAATCGTTAATTTCTCCGATTTCGTCCAATCGAATGGGGTCGTCATTCCCACTGCTCATGTTAATCAAAATATTGCGGGCACCGGAAATATCGTTCTCGCTAAGCAAGGGAGAGGACAAGGCCAAGCGCACAGCCTCCAAGGCACGGTTCTCACCGCTGGCCTGGCCAGAACCCATGACCGCCTTGCCACTCTGTTGCAAAACGGTTCGAACATCGGCAAAATCGACATTCACGTAACCGTCCACCGTAATAATTTCGGCAATGCCCTTGGCCGCAGAGGCCAAAACATCATCCGCCTTGGCAAAGGCATCTTTAAATACCAAATTTCCAAACAGTTCGCGAACCTTGTCGTTGCTGATGACCAGCGTGGTATCGCAAAAACGACGAAGGTCTTTCAGCCCAATTTCGGCCTGCTCCAGTCGCTTCTTGCCCTCAAAAGAAAAAGGCAGGGTAACAATACCCACCGTCAAAATATCGAGGGCTCTGCAAGCTTCGGCCAAGACAGGGGCTGCGCCGGTTCCGGTCCCACCACCCAATCCGGCCGTTATGAAGACCATTTTGGTTTCGTTACCAATGAGTTCCTTGAATTCCTCCATGGTCTCCACGGCAGCCTGCCGCCCGATTTCGGGTTGATTGCCTGCGCCACGTCCTTCGGTTAAGTGGGGACCCAATTGAAGGCGATTCCTCACCAGATTGCGTTCCAAAGCCTGGTAATCGGTGTTACAAACCAAAAAATCCACGTCCTTGATGCCTTTCTGGAACATGTGATTGACGGCGTTTCCTCCGGCTCCACCGATGCCGATCACTTTGATAATGGCACCGGGGTTGGATCCCAAACTGAATTGAAAATTGCTGAGTGGCGTCATAAAAAAATAGAGGATTAAGAGGTTATAAAATTATTTATCGTTTTTTGTTAAATGACAGAAAGTTGAATTAAAAATTATCCACGATGCGGGCCGTTTTTGGAGCCTAATTCGGGGTCTATAAATAGCCCCGGTAAGGCTGATAGCAAGCGATCCAGCAATCCTTCGCGGACCGGCGTTCGAGCGCTTTCATCATCGTTCCCGCCTTCAGAGATGGGCACGCTGTTTCCCGGTCCGTTCTTGGTTCTTTCATCGGCATCCATTTTGGACAAGGAGGTCAAAACCAATCCACATACCGTTGCATAAACCGGGGATTTGATGAGATCCGGTGCTTGGCTCAAATGCCCGTTGGAATCCCCAACGCAGGCCTCCATACCCGTCATCAACGAAAACAAATGCTTGATATTCTTCAAACGGGCACCGCCCCCGGTGAGGACAATCCCCGCACTCAGTCTCTTTTCGTAACCGGAGCTACGTATTTCATACTGAACATGTTGGATGATTTCTTTGACCCGGGCGTTGATAATATTCGCCAAGGTAAGTAGGCTGATTTCTTTGGGATCTCGTCCCCGAATACCGGGAATTGAAACCACTTCATTGGCCATGCTTTCGTGGGCCAAGGCCGAACCAAAACGGACTTTGAGCGCTTCGGCCTGATCAAACAAAACCGAACATCCTTCCCGAATATCCTGGGTGATGATATTGCCGCCCAAGGGAATCACCGCGGTATGACGAATGATGTTCTGATGAAAAATCGCAATATCCGTTGTGCCGCCTCCGATATCCACCAATACCACTCCGGCATCCTTCTCGTCCTGGCCCAGGACCGCTTCTGCCGAAGCCAAAGGCTCAAGGGTCAATCCATTGATAAGCAAACCGGAAAGTTCAACGCAACGTTTGATATTCATGATGGCTCCCACCGAACCGGTAATCACATGGAACATACCCTCCAGGGTAATACCGCTCATACCCGCCGGGTTGGTGATGTCTTTCTCACCATCCACGGTATAATCCTGGGGCAAAACATGAATGATTTCATAACCAGCCTGTTGGGGAACTCGGTACATCTCCTGCAACAATCGATTCACATCCGCTTTGGATATCTCGGTTTCGCGGCTTTGGCGGGTCATCATGTTGCGCTGTTGATGACTCCGGATGTGTTGACCTGCAATCCCCACGTTGACAACGCGTATATCTACGCCCGATCGTGCCGAAGCCTCGGCCACGGCTTGCTTGATGGACTGAACCGTCAGTTCAATATTGGCCACCGTCCCGCGGTTCACCCCCTGTGAAACGGCGGAACCCATGCCCAGAATATCCACCTTGTTGTGTTCATTGCGCCGACCGACAACTGCGCAGATTTTGGTGGTACCTATATCCAAGCCGACTACAATTTCGGGATCGGGGGCAGGCTTGGCGGCCGGCTCCGGTGCCTTGCGGGGAGAAACAGCGTTCTTGAGACTGGAAAAATTTAGCGACATACAATTTGATCTTTAAAAATGAGATTGATGTTATGAAAACGTGTGGGCAGCGAATCCGCCGGAGCCCAACGATAAAAAAGCGATAGTTTGTTCAACTTGGAGGCCAAGCCCATGGAAGTCCCCACCCAAATGCGTTGGCCGAAACGGGTTTGCAATTCCAACGAGGCTGAGTCCTCACCGGATAGCACATATTGGGTTACCTCCTGCCCCAGGATGGAATCAGCCGCCAACGTTTGGTGGGAACGAAGGGCCAAGGCCAGTCCGGCATGCGATGAAGCCTTGCCTTGGGACCAGTGACCGGGCACCGCCCCCAGAACCAGGGGCAGAGGCCAGGCAAAGCCAGAACTTAAGGGAATACCGCATCCGCGATCATCCAAATAATACCCCGGCCTGCCGACCGGCATGACCCTCATTAGGGGGCGACTCGATTCGACTTCCACCCATAGGATGCCATCCAAACCCAGGCTAAGGTCCGCTCCGACCAGGGAGGGCTGGGATCTCAAAGCCTTTTCACGGTGCATGATCCCTCGCGGTGATCGCTTCGCCTTCAATGCCACCACCCTTGAAATTTCCCGTTCACTCAAGAGATGCATCCCATGGTGATCCCGGTAAACCACCGCGACTTTTTTGATTTTGGTGGCCTTCAGTTCGTTCTGGGCCCCTAGCCATACGACCGTCACCAATCCCAACCCCAGGATACGGAGCAAAGCAAGGCGGACCGAGGCTCCCTGCAGCGAGCGAATTTGATTTCTAAGCGAAGAGATCACGGTCGTTGGTTGGGTTGGGGTTGGTGGGCGATTCCGACGATTGCGGACCCAGGGGCTTTGAAGAGAGGGAGGTCAGCGAATCTTCGGCCAGAATCCGAACCGAAAGGGCCTCCAAATACTGATCGATATCGCCGGCTCCGATGGTAACAACCAAATCCGAAGGATGTTCCAACACGTCCTGTATCCAATCTGGGCACAGCCCTTCCAAGAGGGGCAAACATCGATTTGGACAGGTCATGTCCTTGGCAATCAATGAACTATCAACGCCGGTCATGGGCTTTTCGCGGGCGGCGTACACCGGCAACAGCCAACATTCGTCCAAGGCCGAAAGGGAGCGGGCAAATTCCGATGCAAAGTCCCGGGTTCGGCTGTAGAGATGAGGTTGGAACAAACCCAAGATCCGGCTGTTGGGATGCATAAGGCGCAGACCCCGGATGAGGGCATCAATTTCGCGGGGGTGATGGGCGTAATCGTCCACCAGCCAACGGCGTTTGCCACGGGCCACGTACTCGAACCTTCGCTTGATACCTTTGAAATCCGCCATGGCCGGGGCGATGCTCTCCGGAGCCACCCCGCATTCCAAGGCAATGGTGATGGCCGCCAAAGCGTTTTCGATGTTATGTTGACCAGGTAGCATGCTGGGGATATCCTTGATGACGGTTTTGCCATGGTAATCAAACCAGAGATACCCCTCCGAAACCGCCACCTGATCCGCATAAATGCCATCGTCGCTCCCATAGGTCAAATGCCGAACACCCTCCATGGGCTGGAGATCCAACCCCGAACGGGTCAACAACAATCGAGCGGCCGATTGGGCAAATTGACGATACGAGCGCAGGACAGCCCCCGCATCCCCGTACACGTCCAGGTGATCCGGATCCGTGCTGGTCACCACCGCCCATTCGGGCTGCAATTCGTGAAAAGAACGATCGTATTCGTCGGCTTCAACCACCATCATCGCCTGGTCGCTGCCCATCATGAGGTTCGATGAGGCATCAACCCCCAGACCACCCAAAAAGGCCGTGACATCCAATCCTCCGCATCGCAACAAATGAGCAATCAACGAGGTGGTGGTGGTTTTGCCATGCGTTCCAGCCACCGCCACCGTGGGACGACGGGCGGTAAGCAATCCCAACATCCGGGCCCTCTTGATGATGGTATAGTTGCCATTCCGAAAGAAGGTCAGCCAAGGCTGATCAAAAGGAACCGCCGGGGTATAAATCACCAAGCAATGTTCGGGATGCTCATCAAAGGGGGGAGGACATTGTTCGGTGTTCAAATGCTCCAAAACCAAGGCCCCGGAGGCCTGCAAAGAGCGGGTGATATCGCTGCTAACGCGGTCATAGCCCGCAACTTCCTTGCCAGATAACAAAAGATAACGGGCAAGGGCGCTCATTCCGATACCCCCGATACCGATCAAAAAATAGCGCTTGTAGGCCATGGGATTCATGCGGCGTTCTCTTGGTAGGTTAATTCAAACAAATCGGTGGCAATTCGTTGGGCTGCATCCGGGCGAGACCATTTTCGCAAACCCAAGGCCTTGGTCTTGGCCGCCTCGGGGTCTTGCCCCCATTCCAAGAGGACCTTGGGTAAATCGTTGGAAATCGTCGCGTCGCTGCTAATCCACGCTAGAGACAAATCCACCCAATTCATGGCATTGTGATGCTGATGATTTTCGGCAACATACGGTGAAGGAACCAACAAACAGGGTTTGGCCACCAAAGCCAATTCACTCATGGTACCCGCCCCAGCCCGCGATACAATCCAATCGGCCGCGGCATAGGCCATGCTCATCTCCTGGACAAAGGGCAAAACCCGCAGGTTCGGTCCTTGCTTTGCTTGGAGGTCCACCGGCAATTGGTAGTGGCGTCCGCATTGCCATAGCCAGACCACATCGGGTGATCCGGAACGCAAACAGGCCTCCACCGCTTCGTTCAAAGCTCGGGCACCCAAACTTCCTCCCAATACCAACACCGTTTTTCGTTCTCCTGTCAAACCCCAAAACTTCAAGGCCTCCTCACGGCCAGTACCTTGATTGAACAATTCAGGTCGGACCGGGTTGCCAGTGACCACCGTCTTGTTCGAGCCAAAATACGTTTCCATGCCTTCAAAAGCCACATAAACCCGGCGAGCAGCCGCGGAGAGAAAACGATTGGTTGCACCGGGGATGGCGTTTTGTTCTTGCAAAGCGGTGGGTAAACCCATTCGTTGAGCAACCCAAAGAAGGGGACCGCTCGCGTAACCGCCAACGCCCACGACGACATGGGGGCGGAACTTTCGTAACAAATTCCATGCATGCACCAAAGAAACCAGAACCTGCAGGGGCAGGGCCAGGTTTTTCCACAGGGCTTTGCGTTGGAAACCACGGATCCAAAAACCCGTGATGGAGAATCCTGCCTTGGGAACCTGGGTCATTTCTATTTTGCCCAGGGCGCCCACAAAATGAACCGAACAATCCGGTCTTAATGCTTTGCAGGCTTGAGCAATACTGATCGCCGGAAAAACATGACCTCCGGTTCCTCCACCGCTCACCATGATTCTCCAACCCGAATCCTTTTGACGAGACCTAGGCATACGACACCTCCCCTTTGGAGGGGACGGCATCGCCCCCTTTGTTCGTTTGGCTTTCGCCTTCGATATCCAATTCGGACCAATCGCCTTCGCCTGTCATGTCCCGGCTAACACTCAAAATAACCCCCATGGCCAAGGCATTGATCAGGATGGAACTGCCACCGTGCGATATAAACGGCAGGGTCTGCCCGGTCACCGGCATGGCACTCACCGAGACCAGCATATTCACCACGGCCTGGGCCATCAGAGCCATACCCATCCCCGATGCGATATAGGCCCCGTAAGGCGAACGGGCATTCATGGCAATTTTTCGAATGCGATAAAACAGGCCCAGGTAAAGCACCAATACCCAGGTGGCCCCGGCCATCCCGTACTCTTCAATCACAATCGCGTAGATGAAATCGGAATAAGCATGGGGCAAAAAATTTCGTTGGATGCTTTTGCCGGGACCCTTGCCCCAAAGTCCCCCGTCCGATACGGCGATTTTGGCTTGCATGACCTGAAAATCCTCCTGACCAGGGGTCGGGTTCCAAAACGATTCAACTCGATTCTTCCAAACACGGGCACGTCCCCAGCCTGCCCAATAAGCCACCGTCACCAGGAGGAGCACGACCAAAAGACCACCGCCAACCACTTTGGATAAATCAACAATGCGGGCACCGGCCACCCAAATCATGCCGATTCCCACGCCCAATAACATGAGGGCTGTCGATAAATTTTCGGGGGCAATCAAAACAGCCGTTACCATCAATCCCCCTAGCAAATGCATCCATCCATCCCGGAATCGCCGAATTCGCTCGTCTTTTTGTAACAAAGCCAAACCCCGGGCCAGCCACAAAATCAAGAAAAATCGAGCAGGATCCGAGCCCTGAAAGCTGATATTCGTAAATGGAATCACCAAAGACCTGGAGGCCGAATTGATGGTTTGCCCATAGACCAGGGTCACAGCCAGAATTGCACAACCGATATACACCCCCCAAGCCGATAACCGACCTAACCAGAGGTAGGGGATGCGGTGCGCAAAGAGCATGATGACGCCTCCTAACAATAGTTTGAAGCCATGGGCCAACAAGGAACGCTCGGTGTCTCCATCGTACTTCCTCAGGGCCAATTGGCCGGTGGATGAATATATCAGCGGCAAGGAGCTCAGCATGAGGAGCCCTATCAGAATCCAGAGGACCCGATCTCCTTTGAACAAGGCCGACCAACGATTCATCATGGGGCTGTGTATTCTCTAGAGTTGATTAACAAAATACTTGAACTGGCGACCCCGGTCCTCGTAGTTCTCAAAAAAATCAAAACTGGCACAAGCGGGCGATAACAAAACGGCGTCTCCTTTTTGGGCCAATTGATACGCTCTTTGAACACATTCCTGCATTCCAGAAACATTGACGATCACGGGTACCTTACCGGCAAAGGCCTCGTGCAGGGCCCGGTTGTCTTTGCCCATGCAAATCAAAACCTTGACTTTGGACGCCACCAAATCATACAAGGCGGTATAATCGTTCCCCTTGTCCACACCCCCCGCAATCCAGAGCACCGGCTTGTCCATGGATTCCAAGGCATACCAGGTTGAATTGACATTGGTCGCCTTGGAATCGTTGATATAATCGACCCCACGAATGCGGCCCACTTTTTCGAGGCGATGCTCCAGCTGATCAAAATTGGTCAAACTCTCACGGATACTTTCTTTGCGAACTTCCATCAATTGAGCGACGACCGCCGCTGCCATGGAATTGTACGCATTGTGTCGGCCAACCAAGGCCAATTCATTCAGGGGGATGGACATAAGTTCGTCGTTAATTTCGAGTTGCAGTTGAGAGTCTAGGGTATAGGCCCCTCCTCCAAAGGAGGAAGAACGTTTCCACGATACGCTATAGGTTTGAAACGGTTTTTGTTCCAATTGATCCAGGCCTAGGCGGCTGTAGGCGTCATCGCTGCACCAAACCAGGGCGCTTCGTTGATCCATGTTACGAACCAGCCTCATCTTGGATTCCACATAGTTTTCCATGCGATAGCCGTAGCGATCCAAATGATCGGGGGTAATATTGGTTAGAACACCGACATCAAACCGGGTTTTGAAGAGTCCGTCCAACTGAAAGGAACTCACTTCCAGGACATAAACTTCCGGGACCGTGTTTGGATCGGCCAACAAATCATCGGCCACCGACCCCGCAAAGCTGCGGCCCATGTTGCCTGCAATGCCTGCACGGATTCCACCGCACTTGAGAACATGATGGGTCAGATGGGTGGTGGTGGTTTTGCCGTTGGTTCCGGTAATCCCTACCAACTTGGCTTGGGTATGAGCGGCGGCGAATTCGATTTCATCCACCACGGGTAGGCTCATTTTCAAGGCCGCTTGAATCCAAGGCAATTCGGGCGCAATCCCCGGGCTTTTGATCACCAAATCCGGGTTCCAGGAGGCGATGTCTTTGGAACAAGAGGGCGTGTACGGAATGTCCAAGGCTTCCAATTGGCGGATGCGCTCTTCACGAATCGTGCCTTGATCCCACACTTCGACCTCCATACCCAAAACCTTGCCCAAACGGGCCGCGCCACAACCGCTTTCACCGGCTCCCAAAACAAGCAAGCGTTCCCTTTTCATCGCAGTTTGAGCATGGTAAAGGTTAGAATCACCAAAAGAATCGTAACAATCCAAAAGCGAGTGACCAATTTGGGCTCCGCCAGGCCTCCCAATTCGTAATGATGGTGCAGGGGCGCCATCCGGAATACCCGTTGGCCAACGCCCGTTCTTTTTTTGGTGTATCGAAACCAAGTGACTTGGATAATGACCGATAGGCTCTCCACAAAAAAGATCCCGCAAAGGATGGGCAGCATCAGTTCCATTTTGATAATCAGGGCGACGGAAGCAAAGGCACCCCCCAAGGCCATGGACCCGGTATCCCCCATAAAGACCTGGGCCGGGTAGGCATTGTACCACAAAAATCCAATACAGGCGCCAACCAAAGCCGCCAAGAAAACCACCACCTCCCCAGAACCAGGCACATACAAGAGATTCAGGTAGGAAGCCAGTTTGATATTACCCGACATGTAAGCCAGAATGCCCAAACCCGTGCCAACAATGGCACTGGTTCCTGCGGCCAGACCATCGACCCCGTCGGTAAGATTGACGGCATTGGTAACCGCGGTAACAATAAATACAATCAGCGCAAAGTAAAAGACCCAAACCAGGGAAGGATCCCAACCCAGTTTGGAATAATCCAACCCGTATTTGGTGATCGGCAGGTTGGTTTTGAGGGCCATCGTCGAAATATCCCGGTGGTAGTAAAGGACCGAGGCAATCAAGAGCCCCAAACCAATTTGACCAATGACCTTGGAACGGGAGCGCAGGCCTTTTTTGTCTTTCAAAAAGACTTTGATATAATCGTCCACCCCACCAATCACGCCCATCCACAGGGTGGCTACGAGCATCAAAATCACATAAATATTATCGGGCCGTGCCGCCAAGAGGGTCGGCACTAGGATGGAAACTATCAAGATCAGCCCTCCCATGGTCGGCGTTCCTTTCTTGGAAAGGTGGGTTGCCGGCCCGGTATCACGGATGCTTTCTCCGATTTGCTTGTCCTTTAGCCAGCGGATAATCCGCTTGCCGATGAACAAACTGATTAACAAGGAAAGGGCCGCGGCCAGCGAAGCGCGGAAGGTGATAAATCGAAAGGCCCCGGCACCGCTGAGGTCCCATACCCTGTCCAAATAATCAAAGAGGTAGTACAACACGGGTTCAGGATTTAGAATTTGCGTCGACGGAGTCCATCGAATTCAAGTAATGCGTCAATCGCTCACGGTCACTGAAGGGGATGCGTTGACCTTGAATTTCTTGGTAGGCTTCGTGCCCTTTGCCGGCCACCAAAATCATATCCCCCGGGCGACTCAACCGAACCGCTTCGCGGATGGCCCCGTCCCGGTCTGCCATGGAATGGACCCGTTCCCAGATTGCATCCGAGGGCAATCCTTCGCGCATTTGTTCCAAAATCCGAAGCGGGTCTTCGCTGCGCGGGTTGTCCGAGGTCATCACCATCACATCGGAATGCGCATAGGCGACGTTGGCCATCAAAGGACGCTTGCCCTGGTCGCGATCGCCGCCACAACCAAAGACCACCAAGAGGCGGCCAGGGGCTTTTTGGAGATTCTGGAGGGTGGTCAAAACCTGCTCCAAGGCATCGGGGGTATGGGCGTAATCCACCAAACCCCAGCGGCCCTCGGGTCCTTTCAGGCTCCACATTCGACCCTGCGGTGGCTGGGCCTGCGCCAAGGCCTTGGAAATATCCACGGGGGCAGCCGATAACAAGCGGGCCACCGCATAAACGGCCAGGGCGTTGTAGGCGTTGAAACGCCCCGTCAGATTCGCCTGCACGGGGATTTCGGTCGTATCCATGCGCAATGAACCCGGCTCCAGGACCAGATTGGAGCCACCAAAAACCACTTGGCCTGCCGGTAGATCCGCCCCGCCTTTCAAAGTGTAGGCGACCCGGTTGGCAGCACTGCAGGAAACCATGGCCTGACCGTAGGCATCGTCCGCATTGTACAGGGCAAAGGCGGTTGATTCCAGGCTATCAAAAAAGGTACGCTTGGCCAAAAAATAATTTTCCATCGTACCGTGATAGTCCAGATGGTCCCGGGTCAAATTGGTAAAGACCCCGCCCCGAAAATGCAATCCACGGACCCGGTGCTGAGCCATGGCATGGGAACTTACCTCCATAAAGACGTACCGGCATCCGGCCTCTTTCATTTCTCGTAACAATTCGTTGATTCGAAGGGCATCCGGGGTGGTATGGGTCGAAGGAAGGACACGATCGCCCACCCGGCACTCGACGGTAGATATCAAACCGCAGGTGAATCCCATTTGGCTAAATACCTGGTAAAGAAGGGTCACCACACTGGTTTTCCCATTGGTCCCCGTCACCCCGATCAGGTCGAAATCCCGCGATGGATGCCCCTGCATCGCCGATGCCAACAGACCCAAAGCTTCGGCACTGTTTCGGACGCGAACCAAGGTGCTTTGGGGGTAGGCCTGCGCCCATGGTGCCAAGTCATTTTCGACCACCACCACGCTAACCCCGGCCCTCAGAGCCTCATCAACCCAGGTATGGCCGTCGACTCGACTACCGCGGATCGCGACCCACAATGCACCAGGCTTCGCCTCCCGATGATCGGCGCATACCGATTCGATGGAAAGATCCAGCGGGCCTCTGGTGTCGAGGACTTCCAATTCCCGGAGTAACAAATCCAGTTTCATCACGACCCCAGCAACAGCGTAACCCGCTGTCCAGGTTTATTCGAATTCAAATTGCCCCAAAAGCGACGAACCCGTCCGTTGCCTTGCACCGAAACGATGTAACCCTGGCGCTCCAAGGCCCATACCGCCGCCGAAGCATCCATCCCTATCAATTCATCCGGGCTTTGGACCCGGGCATCGGTGGTTTCAACTGCGTTGGCAATCGCGCCTTGAGAGGCGGTCCGTTGGAGGTTGGGACGGTATTCTTTGATCGCCATGGTCTGTTCGGCAATGTCCCGAAAAACGGGTGCCGCGACAACCGAAGCGTAATAAGTCCCGGCCGATGGCTCTTCAATCATCACCAGGCAGGTGTACTGTGGATCGGGATCCGGGAAATAGCCAATGAACATGGCCCGGTGCCGGTTTTCGGAGGTCGAACCCTGCTCATTGCGCAGGCGGGCTGTACCTGTTTTGCCCCCAATCCCAAAGGTGAGCCCCTTCATCTGTTCCTTGACGGTTCCGTCCACCGCAACCCTTCGCATCATCCGAAGCGCCGCCGCGGCATGACCCTTTTCCAAAATGCGAGTGCCGCTGGGTTTGGACGGTGCCTCCACCAGGCTTGGTTCTTGACGCACCCCCCCGTTCACCACCCCGTTGTAGAATGCCAACAATTGGAGCGGAGTAATTTGCATCGAATAACCGATACCGGTGGAATACAAATCCGACACGCTCCAACCACGATGCTCGGGATCGCGGTAGAGGGGCCTGGGGTCCTCCAACAAGGGGAGGTTGATGCGACGATCCAATCCAAAGGCGCGGAGCCGATCAAAATACCTTTTGGGCTGAGCTGAATACCCCCGGTGAAGCAATTTGGAAATCCCAACATTGGAACTTTTGGAGAAAATTTCCTCCACACTCATGCGCGCTCCGTAACGATGATCGTCTTGGATTTGGTAGGAACCCGAATTGAATACGTACGATCCCATTTCGACGGTATCGTTCAAATTCCAATGACCATCCGCAACCCCGGCCATCAACGAAGCCAACTTGAATACCGAACCCGGCTCGACCGGATAACCGTAAGCCACCTGGTTCCATTCTCCGTAGGCTTCCCCTTTTTGGTTGCGTACCAGATTAACCATGGCCCGAACTTTGCCGGTACGGGTTTCCAGTAAGATGGCGCAACCCAATCGAGCCTTGTGGGATTCCATGGCTTTGATAAGTGATTCATGAGCAATCTCTTGCAAACGAATATCCAAGGTCGTAACAACCGATTGACCATGCTTGGGATCCCGTTGAATCCCATCGCCCATGGGCTTCCAAACACCCCCGCCCATTCGCTGCTTGAGGACCAGCCCTGGCGTACCGGCCAGGACCGTATCGAGACCCTTTTCAATCCCAATGCGGGATGTATCGTTTTTGAGATACCCAATGGTCCTTGCGGCCAAATCACCGTAGGGCATGACCCGACGGTTGGTTTGAATCGCTACCAAGGCACCCCTCAAGGTCGATTCATCTTTCAACATGGGCAAGTTTCGGACTTGAGCCAGGGTCCCAAAGCTCACGCCTTTTCGTAACAACCAATACCGATTGGGATTTTTGGCATAACGAGCCTGTATTAGTTTGGTCTTCCACAACAAGCGGGAAACATCCGGGAAAATATCCGACAGTCCTGCAGCCAATTCGTCGACCTGCCGGTCAAAGGCCGAGTCCACCATGGTCTGCACCCCAAAATCAATCCTCAATTCATACATCGGAACCGACGAAGCCAACAAATTCATCTGACAATCGTAGATATCGCCCCGGTTGGCTGCCAAATCAAAAAGGCGGAGGTTTTCCTTCACCGACTGGGCCCGGTATTCTTCCCCCCAGGTCGTCGCATAGAGATAGACCCTCGTCAAAATAACAAAGGCCAATACCAACAGCACCAAAAAAGCACCGTTCAAACGCCATCCCTGATTGGTTCCGATCACTGGCCTAGGGTCTTGATTTGGAACTAGTTGAAGATTGGGAAGTGCGGCGTATTTCGTTTTCGCGCACGCTGCGGTTAAGGGCCAGGGGTGGAACCCGCAGGGGAAACAGGCCCATGGCCAATGCTCTTTGCGAGACGCGCTCCAATTGCCCAAGACTCACCAATTCTGTTTTCAAAAAGAGGTATTGGGACCGGAGTTCTTGGTTGCTTTTTTCGAGCAAACTCATGTTACGAACCAAGCTTTCACAGCGATGAATATGTGCGATGTACAAAATCATCAGCGTTATCAAATAGATCCCAAAAAGACCGTGTCGACGCAACAAATCAGGCTGAACCCAACGTTCTGGGTCCAAGAGGGTCCAGAGATTCCAGGAGGTAGATTTTGGCTTGGCTGCGCTCATAACACGGCTTGGCTCAATCGTTCCTGCCACTGTTTCCAGGTCAAATCGTTGCGGACCCCAACCCGTAGGCGGGCGCTGCGTGAACGGGGATTTTGGACGGATTCTTCTTCATCCGCCGTCACAAAACGTCCCCGGATGGGGTCAAAGGGTCGGAGGGGATGACCGTACAAATCCTTGCGCGCTTTGCCATCCAGGCTGCCGTGGTTGATGTAGTTTTTGACCAAACGGTCCTCCAAGGAATGGTAACTCATGACCACCAAGCGACCTTCTTGGGCCAAAAGCCTCGCCGATTGCTCCAACAGGGCGCATAGGCTGTCCAACTCCTGGTTGAGGTGAATTCGAATGGCCTGAAAAACCCTGGCCACAAAGCGAGATGGCTTTTCCTGTCCCACATACTTCATGACCAAGGCCTTGAGCTGACCGGTGGTCGAGATACCACCCTCGCTACGCGCCTTGACCACATCCAAGGCCAGCGCTCGGGATGGCCGAATCTCACCGTACCTATAAAATACCTCCGCCATTTCGCTTTGCTCGGCGGTCTTTAACCAATCCTCGGCGGTAACCCCGCCCCGACGATCCATGCGCATATCCAGGGGGGATGATTCATGGCGGAAGGCAAAACCTCTTTGTTCTTCGTCCAACTGATGGGATGATACCCCCAAATCGGCGAGGATTCCCTGAACGGTGGAAACCCCGTGCCATTGCAGAAAGCGTTCCATCTGCGAGAAATTGCCGTCAATGAGGGTAAATCGAGGGTCCTCGGTCAAGCCGGGACCGTAATCGGGCGAACCTTGGGCCGCCCTTTGGAGAGCGTCCGGGTCCTGATCGATCCCAAAAAGCCGACCCTGGGGTCCCAAACGGCCAAGGATAGCCCTTGCATGACCCCCACCGCCCAAGGTGCAATCCACATAAACCCCATCCGCCCTGATTTGCAGGGCATCCAAGCAGGCGTCCAGCATAACAGGTTGATGATAAAAAGGGCTATCCATTCCATTTTCCTCCCATCACCCGCTCGGCAAGGGCCGAGAAATCCTGGGGTTCCTGGTCGAGCATGCGCAGGTAGGCCTGCTCCGACCAAATTTCCAGGCGGTTCAAATGCCCAAAGAGAACCAAGTCTTTGTCGATGCCCGCGTATTGCAGCAAGGGCTTGGGCAAAAGAAGGCGATGAGCCGAATCCGATTCCAAAGAGGTCGCTCCTCGGAGGAAATACCTGAGAAATTCCCTGTTTTCGCGGACATACGGATTCAACTGACCCAGCTCTGCGACCATGGATTCCCATTCCGGAGCCGGATAAAGCACCAAACAAGCCTCAAATCCACGGTTAATCACCCATTTGTCCGCTGATTCGGCAGGCACCTGCCGCAGCAAGCCGGCCGGCAGGCTGATCCTGGACTTGGCATCCAGTTTCAATGGAAATTCTCCGATGAGTTGCGTCACGATGGTTGGTGATTCTGAGGTACGAATTAACCACTTTTTCCCACTATATCCCACTTTCCCCCACAAAACTTATCCACAAAGCCCACTGGGCTAGGAGCCCGCAGCAGGACCCGCGATGGGGCCTGTACCCCGTTCGGTTTGGGTCATAGGCTCGCCCCTCGCTATCTTGAGGCGATGAATCCAGGCGTGAATCCTTCCAAACCTCAGGTTCGGGGTAGCATCGAAGTGATCACCGGTTCGATGTTTTCGGGAAAAACCGAGGAACTCATCCGGCGACTGCGCAGGGCTGAGTTAGCAGGTCTGCGGGTTTTGATTTTCAAGCCCGAATTTGACAAGCGTTACGACGCTGACGCCGTTGTTTCCCATAACCGCAACAGCATTCCTTGCCATAACATTCATCATTCCAGTCAGATTACGGAATTCATTAACCAACAAAACCATAACACATCCCAGGATGTAGGCGAAAGTCTGGTAATTGGCATTGACGAAGCCCAATTCCTTGATCAAGATCTGATTAAAGTCGCCTTGCTTTTGAGTCGTCAAAACCATCGCGTCCTGATCGCTGGTTTGGATATGGATTTTTTGGGTCAACCGTTTGGGCCGATGCCCGCTCTGATGGCGGTCGCCGAAGAAGTCACCAAGGTGAGGGCAATCTGTTCCGATTGTGGGCACGAAGCCTCTCACTCTCATCGACATACATCGTTGCAATCGACGCGGGTTTTGGGCGCCGAAGAACATTACCGCCCCCTGTGCAGACCCTGTTTTAACCGAGCCTTGAGCCAAGCCAATTCCGATCCCGGTTTTTTCTAATTTTTTCCAACCCGCATTCATACAATTTTTCGATGAACAACCAAGTATTTATACATCCGACCGCGGTCGTAGATGAAGGCGCGACCCTTGGTGAAGGAACCAAGGTCTGGCATTTTTCTCATATCATGAACGATGCTATGGTCGGAGAGCGCTGTAACATTGGTCAAAATGTTGTTATATCACCCGGGGTCGTCCTTGGTTCCAATGTCAAAATTCAGAACAATGTCAGCCTCTACACCGGCGTCATCTGCGATGACGATGTTTTTTTGGGTCCATCCTGCGTTTTTACCAATGTGGTCAACCCCCGATCTGCAGTCAACCGACGCGGGCAATACGCCCAAACCCGGGTTGGCCGGGGTGCCAGCATTGGAGCCAATGCTACCATTGTGTGCGGGCATGATATCGGCCAATTTGCATTCATAGGCGCAGGTGCGGTGGTCACCAAACAGGTCCCCGACTACGCCCTGGTGGTTGGCAATCCGGCCCGGCAAATGGGCTGGATGAGCGAATTTGGACACAAACTCCTCTTTGACGAACAAGGCCTTGCAACTTGTCCCGAAAGCGGAGAAGCCTATCGCCTTGATCAAGGCAAGGTCTCCAAAATCCCTAACTCATCGGTCTAGGGAATCGAACTTTATCGAGCCAGCTGAAAACGTAACCTTTGAGAAGGCAACGCAGAATCCAAAGGCTGAATTCGTAGGTAATACGCTCCCTGAGCTAATTCCGAAACATTCCAACCAATTTCTCCGCCGACACCAACCTCGCCGGTATCCTGCGACCAAGCACCAGTGAGAATCTGTCGGCCGGCCATATCTTCCACAAACAGCAAGGCCTGGCGCAGTCCTCCCGTTCCACGAACCCAAATCATCCCTTCGCTTGGAACCGGATAAACCATCCATAAAGAATCTGGCATCGGAGCTTCGGATGTATCGCGGTCGGTTCCCCCTCCCCCTTTGCCAACCACCGGCATCACCGGATTAACCCGAATAGTCCCCGTCGCAATATTCCCCCGGCCCGTCATGCAAGGTCCGGCAAAGGTCACTTTGTAAACAAAGGTTCCATTGACTACAGGAATTCCTCGAATAATGACCGTGCTGTCCGAACCACTCCACTGCCCCACCACGCCTTGGGGCAAGCCAGAGAACAACGCGCCGTTGGCACCGCTTAGAGCTTTGTAACGCACCGTATCAATCGGCGTAAATTGGTTGACCGTATCCCCGCTGCTAGGCGAAACCCTTTGATAACGAATAGAGTCAACGATTGTGAGGGTGCCGGTCGGTACCGTCTGGCCAACGGTGCATCCTCCCGTCATCGTGACCGTGTACGTATAGGTTCCGGGTATGGTACACGTGCCACTAATCGTCAAAACACTGGACGCAAATCCTGCCAAAATTCCCGTTGGCAAACCGGTCACATTGGCACCGGTCGCACCACCCCCCAAGGTGTAGACAATAGGCTGAATAGGCCTTCCAACACAACGCGTTTGGGTGTTGGTCGTAATTTCCGGGGCGCTAAGGGTGGCGCTTTTGCGCGATAACGAAATGGTGTTATGATTGACCGTGATGGTCCCGCTTATTTGATTGGTAGAACCTCCGGAACAGCCTCCAAACAGGACCAAATTGTACCTAAACAACCCGCGAACCTGTGGGGTACCGGTGATGGTGGCAACCCGTGAATTTGCGTCAAAAGACCCATTCACCCCTGGAGGAAGGCCATAAAACAATACACCCACGGCCGGTCCGGCTAATTGGTAGCGAGTGGTCGCAATGGCTGAACCTCGACAAACGGTCTGATTGGAAGTGGAGATAGCGGTTATCAAAGAAATCGTATTAATCGCACGTATTGTTAGCGTACCGGTAGTAGCACCCACAGCCCCCCCGCACCCGTTGGGTGATATAACAAAATTATAGGTCCCCGTCGCCGTGGGTGTGCCGCTAATAATAATTGAATCATTGCGCCAGACACCGGTTATTCCGGCTGGCAATTGGCTAAACGTTGCACCTGTTGAACCAATCGTTCGGTAAATAATTGGAGCCATGGGTGTATTCACGCAAAGCGTTTGAGCGCTGGAACCCGACAAAATGGCCAAAGAATTCGGAGAAACACCAATCGTGTCGTTCAAGATTCGCGGTCCTGCCATGCATGCACCCGGACCGACCCCGGTAAGGGTAAATCGAAACAGAAACGTGCCTTGAGCCAACGGCGTCCCTTCGATGACAATCGAATCGTTGCGCCATTGCCCCGTCACACCCGGAGGCAATCCGGTAAATACAGCCCCGGTGGCCTGCGTGGTTCCAAAAATGATGGGCTGGATACCAATACCCAGACAAGCTGAATTTTGATTTAAAGTCCCTGCCGACGAAAGCAAGGTATAGCTGTAATTGGGGTGGACGACGATGGTATCACTCGCCGTATTAACCCCGCCGGTACAACCCCCTGTCATGCTAACCGTATAAATATAAGTTCCTGGCAGCGTGGGTGAACCGGAAATACTAACAACGTTGTTATTCCATGACCCATTCACCCCCGGAGGCAAGCCCAAAAACTGCGCTCCCGTGGCGCCTGTTGTTGCGTAATTGACCAAAGTGAGGGGCGTTCCTTCGCACAAGGCCTGGTCCACAGTCGCCTGTGTTGAAGATAAAACGATGGTATTGTTGGGCAAAACCGTAATGGTTCCCTGACCGGAATTGCCCGCTCCCGCGTCGCAGCCTCCGGCCAACGTAACAATATAATTATAAATCCCAACCACCGTCGGAGTGCCATATAGACGGATGGTATCGTTGTTAAAATAACCATTCACTCCTGGTGGCAAACCAAAATACTGAGCACCCGTTGCGCCTATGGACAAAAAAACAATGGTATCCATCGGGGTATTCACACAGACCGATTCGTTTCGGAAATTTTGGGTCGAGGTCAAAAAGATTGAATTCAACGAGACGGTGATAACCCCGTTTCGGAAATTTACCCCCCCCGTACAACCACCGGTCATGGTGACCGTATAGACATAGATACCGGTTTGGGTAGGAACCCCGCTAATCGTGACCGCGTTATTCGCCCAAACCCCGGTAATTCCAGGAGGCAGACCGGCTATGGTGGCCCCGGTGGCCCCGGTTGTTGCATAGGTGATGTTGGTGAGTAAACTATCCTTGCAGACCAATTGGCTATCGGTTCTAGCCGCCGAGGTTCGAGTGATGGTGTTATTGGGTCGGACAATCAACGATCCAGTTGATGTATTCGCACCGCCCGTACAGCCCCCGCTCATGGTCACGGTAAAATTGAACGTCCCACTCACCGAAGGAGATCCGCTGATCGTGACCACATTGGTGGCCCATTGCCCACTAACACCGGTAGGTAAACCCGCGAAAGTTGCACCGGTTGCACCGGTTGTCACCCAGGTAATGGGACTTATGGGCGTATTAATGCATAAATTTTGGTTGTTGGTGCCCGCCGAAGATGTCAAGGCGATGGTGTTCGTTGGATTGACGATTATGCTTCCTGTCGTCGTATTGAAACCGCCTGGACAACCACCCGTCATCGTCACCGTGTACCCAAAGGTTCCGGACACCGTTGGCGTACCACTGATGGTTAACACGTTGGCATTCCAAGATCCTGTTACCCCTGACGGAAGGCCTGCAACCTCGGCACCGGTAGCGATGGTGGTGCCATAGGTGAGAATTCCTAACGCGGTATTGATACAAACAACTTGGTTGTTACTACCCGCCCCCGAGCTCAAAGTAATTGTGTTATTTGGTCTAACTATTATGGTACCTGTCGCATTCACCGTACCACAACCGCCAGTTAAGAGGATTGAATAATTAAATGTTCCCGAAACGGATGGAGTACCGCTTATTGTGATAACATTGCCTGACCATGCAGCCGTAACACCTGTTGGCAAGCCCGTTGCTGGTCCAATACCTGTTGCTCGTGTTGTGGTATGGGTAATCGCCGTCAAAGGAGTATTAATGCAAAGAGTTGGTGCCGATGAGGCGGATCCAGCCACCATATCTGGAATCACCGTGATGTTGCCTGTTGCTGTATTGACGCCACCCGTACAGCCACCTGTCATCGTCACCGTATAAGTAAAAGTCCCTGAGACTGTTGGAGTACCACTGATTGTAACCACATTCGAGTTCCAACTGCCTGTAACTCCTGAAGGAAGGCCTGTAACTGTTGATCCTGTTGCAATGGTAGTGGCATACGTAATGTTGATCAAGGAAGTATTGATGCACAAAACCCTGTTGTCACTACCCGGACCTGAACTCAATGTAGCCGTATTCGTCGGAATCACGGTGATTGTACCTGTTGCAGTGTTCGGCGAAGCAGAACATCCCCCCGTCATGGTTACCGTGTAGTTGAAGGTTCCCGATACCGAAGGCGTGCCCGTGATGGTTACCACGTTCGACGTCCAATTGCCCGTCACACCCGTTGGTAGACCCGAAAACACCGCACCCGTTGCCCCCGTCGTACCATACGTAATATTGCTCAATGCCGTATTAATACACAAAGAACGATTGTTGCTGCCCGCACCCGATGTCAACAAGATCGTGTTATCCACCCGGATTTGCCCCGTGGCCGTATTCACCCCCGCTGTACAGCCTCCCGTCATCGTGACCGTATAATCAAAAAATCCAGTCACGGTTGGTGTACCACTAATCGTGACCACATTGCCACTCCAGTTGCTTGTTACGCCCGCAGGAAGACCAGCCACCGTTGCACCCGTTGCAGTTGTTGTCCCAAAAGTGATGGGGGTTATTGCAGTGTTCATGCAGACCACCTGATTGTTCGTACCCGCACCAGAGCTCAATGCAATGGTGTTATTGGGCAGTACCGTGATCGTGCCCGTGATCGTATTCGCGCCACCCGTACAACCACCCGTCATCGTCAC
>JBMOHV010000004.1:0-45919 GCA_049317645.1 Bacteroidia bacterium | reverse complement strand
CCGCATTCCACCAAATGCCCCTTTTCCATGACATGAATCCGATCGGCATGCATGACGGTACTCAGGCGGTGGGCCACCAAAATAACCGTGTGATTGCGTTTGGCGGAGAGATCCTGCAGGGTTCGGGTGATGCCTTCTTCGGTGATGGAATCCAGGGACGAGGTGGCCTCGTCAAAGACCAGAAGGGAGGGGCGACGCAACAAGGCGCGGGCGATGGACAGCCTTTGTTTCTCGCCCCCTGATAATTTGACGCCGCCTTCGCCAATGGGGGTGTCGAGGCCCAGCGGTGCCCTTTGGAGCAAGCCCGTGCAGGATGCCTGCTCCATGGCCTGCAGGCAGGCCGCGTCATCCGCTTCCGGTGCCACAAAGCGAAGGTTGTCACCAATGGTCCCCGCAAACAATTGGGTATCCTGGGCCACCAGGCCGGTGGACAAGCGAAGGTCGTTGGGGTTGATTTCGGTAGAGGCTCTCCCGTTGATGAGGATACGACCGCTGCGGGGTTGGTACAGGCCCAGCAGGAGTTTGATCAAGGTCGTCTTGCCGCTGCCACTGGGTCCCACAAAAGCATAGGTTTTGCCCTGTTCCAGGTCCAGGCTTAGACCTTCGACGGCTGGTTGGGAGGCGCTACGATGTCGATAGGTAACATCTTGGAATTGAACGGATTCAATGGGGCCCAATGGTCGAGCGTTCACGGGTTGCGGCTCCGGAGAGCTGGCCATGAGGTCTTCAAAACGACGCAAAGAGATCTCGGTTTCCCGAAAAATTTGGAGGACATTGCCCCATTCCTGCAGGGGATTAAAAATGTAGAAGCTGTACATGAACAGCGAAAAGAACTGCCCCAACGAAATTTTGTCCTTGAAAATCAGGTAAAGCATCATCAACACGATGAGGTTCCGCATCAAATTCACAAAGGTGCCCTGGACGAAACTCAGGCTCCGCATGTATTTGATTTTGGTGAGTTCCAAATCCAAAATACGTTGGGTCACCCGTCTTAATCGGCTGTCTTCTTGGTTAATAAGCCCCAGGCTTTTGATTAATTCGATGTTACGAAGAGATTCGGTGGTGGCCCCGGCCAGTTCCGTGGTCTGGCTAACGATACCGGTTTGGACCGCTTTGATTTTGCGACTCAAAAAGGAACTCAAAACCCCCAAAAGAGGGATGGACAAAAAGTAAACAGGGGCAATGACCCAGTACACGTTCAACGCGTACACCATCACAAAGACAATCCCGACCAGAGAGGTGAAGAGGACATTGATGACGGCAGACACCAGTTTTTCGACATCGGCGCGCACTTTTTGGAGGATGCCCAGGGTTTGTCCCGAGCGGGCATCTTCAAAATCTTCGTAGGGTAGGCTGAGGGCATGGCGTAGGCCATCGCTGTACATGCGGGCCCCGACCTGCTGGGTGATCCGGTTGACCATGTAATCCTGCAGGTTTTTGGCAATACGACTGACCATGGCCACCCCCAGGGCCGCCAAGACCAACATCCCGGCCGCCTCAAAAAAATCTTGGTTGGTCCACGATTGAAGCCGTCCCTCCTTGGCAGCAACCGCGATCCGGTCGATGATTTTTTGGAGGATTAAGGGGTCCAGCAAGGAGAAAATCTGGTTCACAGCGGCCAGGCCGAAGGTGAGCAGAACGGCAGGGCCGTAGGGTTTGAAATAACCTAGGAGGGTACGATAAATCATGGGTTGCAAATTTCGGTTAAACCTTCGGCCCTGCCTGCAGGCTCGTTACTTTTGTTGCGTGTTTTGGAATTCGAACGTCTTTTGGCAGCTGAGGGTCCTAGGAACCATCCTGTTCTTGGTTGGGGGCCTTTTCCAACCCGGCCATGCCCAAATGCGCAAAGCGGATTTTCTATCCTTGGGATTGCAGGCGGGTCAGGTCAAATACGAGGGATTGCCGGTAAGCAACGGTGTGGGACCGCGATTGGAGGGGGATGCCCATATTGCGGGTTCTTGGCATGTCAATGTAGGCCTTCAATACCTGGCCTACCAGAATGCGAACGATCAGTTCAGCGCCGATTTTGGTCTAAAATTCTTTGGGTACCGCATGCTGTACCTGCATCCCTATGTGGGTTACAACCGCATCATCACCCGACCTTATGCTGTCAAACGTGGTTCCTTGGGCCTGGGCCTGGGCGGTGCGGTCCCCCTGCCCAAACGGCATTTGAATTTTGAGGTGGTGTACGAAGTCTTGCCCTTTTACCGCCCCGGGGTTCAGGTTTGGGCCGGTCGTTTCACCTTTCCTTTGTTCATGTTTTACCCCGATCCGGACGAAAAATACCGGACTCGCTAGACCTCGTTTTTACACCTAAAATTTTTCTTCCATGGCCCTTCAGTGCGGTATCGTAGGACTTCCCAACGTCGGCAAGTCGACCCTTTTTAATTGTCTATCGAATGCCAGGGCCCAGGCAGCGAATTTCCCGTTTTGTACGATTGAGCCCAATGTTGGGACCATCACGGTTCCCGATCAGCGACTCAATCGCTTGGCCGAATTGGTCAAGCCCCAAAACCTGGTGCCCAATACCCTCGAAATGGTGGATATTGCGGGGCTGGTGCAGGGTGCTAGCAAAGGGGAAGGCCTGGGCAACCAATTCCTGGCGAATATCCGCGAAACCCATGCCATCCTCCATGTTTTGCGTTGCTTTGACGACCCGAACATTGTACACGTGCACGGCCGGGTGGATCCCCTAGCGGACAAAGAAATCATTGATACCGAGTTGCAGCTCAAGGATTTGGACTCCATCGAAAAACGCCAAGCCCGGACCGAGCGAGCGGCCAAGGCCGGGGACAAGGACGCCAAAGCCCTTCTGGAGGTTTTGATCAAGGTCAAAGCCGGTTTGGAACGCGGTGAATCGGTACGCTCCCACGGTCTAACCCCCGAAGAAAGCGAATTAATCTACGATCTGTTTTTGCTGACCTCCAAACCGGTTCTCTACGTTTGCAACGTGGCGGCCGAGGACTTGGCCACCGAGAACTCGATGGTCCAAAAGGTTCGTGCCATGGCGGCTGCCGAAGGGGCCGAGGTTTTGGTGATCTGTGCCGCCTTGGAATCCGAAATTGCCGAGTTGGAGTCCTTTGAGGACCGCCAAGAATTTCTACGCGATGCCGGCATTGCCCAAAGCGGGGTGGAACGTCTGCTCTTGTCGGCTTACCAACTCCTTCGATTGCAAACCTATTTTACGGCCGGCGAAAAGGAAGTCCGGGCCTGGACCATTCCCATGGGAACGCTGGCCCCGCAGGCGGCCGGTGCTATTCACAGCGATTTCGAAAAAGGCTTTATCAAGGCCGAAGTGATTCACTACGAGGACTTTATCAAGCACGGTTCTTGGTCGGCTTGCCGCGAGGTCGGCAAAGTGGGCTTGGAAGGCAAGAACTACACCGTTCAAGACGGGGATATCATGTTGTTTCGCTTTAATGTTTGAGGAATGAGCCAGGCCAATCCACCCCCCCCTAACAACGTAACGGATCCCAACGGAGTAGGCCAAAAGGGGGATTTCCTTTTTGGTTTACCCTACACGGTGGAAGAATCCGAACTCGTTATTCTGCCTGTTCCCTGGGACCTGACCGTTTCGTACGGGGATGGGACCCGCAAAGGCCCGCAGGCAGTCCTGGATGCTTCATCCCAATTGGATTTGGAAGACCCCGTAGTCTCCGAAGCTTGGACGCTTCCAAGGCAAATTCTGCCGTTGGATTTGCGTTGGCAGCAGCGTTCCAAATCCGAGCGTCGCTGGGTTGAATCGTACCTGCGTTGGTTAGAAAACGGCCAAAACCCCGAACAAGCCTCCGAAATGATGGCAGGATTGCAGACGGCCAACGAGAAATGCGGTTACTTGTTGGATTGGGTCCGAACCCAGGCTCGGCAATATCGCAACCTAGGCAAAACCGTGGCCATCCTGGGCGGGGATCACTCCACCCCCTTGGGCTTGATGGAGGTTTTGGGCCAGGATCTGGATTCCTTCGGCATCCTTCATATCGACGCCCACATGGACTTGCGAAATGCCTACGAAGGCTTTGACTATTCGCATGCCTCGATCATGTTCAACGCCCTGCGCATCCCCTCGTTGAGTCGACTGGTGCAGGTGGGGATACGGGATTATTGCCCGGCCGAAAAAGAATGCGCCGAACAAGATGAGCGGGTGACGGTATGGACCGACCATGCGTTGGCTTCGGCGATGCACCGTGGAACCCATTGGCACGACTTGTGTTTGGAGATCGTCAAGGCCTTGCCCGAGCAGGTCTATATCAGCTTTGATATCGATGGACTGCTGCCTTTTTACGCCCCTGGTACCGGGACCCCCGTGCCGGGTGGTTTGGAATACAACCAGGCCTTGCACCTGCTGGAAGTCCTTTACCAAAGCGGTCGTCGCATCGTTGGCTTTGACTTGGTGGAGGTAGCCCCCTCCAAAGGAGACCGGGAATGGAACGGCAATGTAGGAGCCCGTTTGCTGTACCGTTTGAGCAACCTATGCTTGGCCAGCAACCGCTCGGCCTTGACCCGAAACAAGGGTCGTCAAGCGGCACCCAGAACCAAAAATTCAAACCGAAAACCCAAAATATAAATTGTTATGAAAAGAACCTTGATTATTGGTGCCGGTGGGGTAGGGTCCGTGGTAGCCCACAAATGCGCCTCCTTGCCGGACGTCTTTGGAGACCTGATGCTGGCTTCCAGAACCCGTTCCAAATGCGATCGCATCGCGGCCGAAATCGGTAAAAGCCATGTGACGACCGCCGCCGTGGATGCCGATGTGGTTCCCCAGTTGGTGGCTTTGATGAAGGATTTCAAACCCACCCTCTGCATCAATGTGGCCCTTCCTTACCAGGACCTGACCATCATGGAGGCCTGCCTCCAATGCGGGGTGCATTACCTGGATACGGCCAATTACGAGCCCAAGGACGTGGCCAAATTCGAATACCATTGGCAATGGGCCTACCACGATCGCTTTGCCGAAGCCGGTCTAATGGCTTTGTTGGGATGTGGCTTTGACCCTGGCGTGACTGGAGTCTTCACGGCCTATGCCGCCAAGCATCACCTGGACGAGTTGCATTACCTGGACATCGTTGATTGCAATGCCGGAGACCATGGCAAAGCCTTTGCAACCAATTTTAACCCCGAAATCAATATCCGGGAAATCACCCAAAAGGGACGTTATTTCGAAAGCGGTCGTTGGGTCGAAACCGAGCCGCTCAGCGTTCATCAACCCATTGATTATCCAGGTGTGGGCCCCAAGGATTCGTATCTCTTGTACCACGAGGAATTGGAGTCTCTGGTCAAAAATTTTCCAACCCTGCGCAGAGCTCGTTTCTGGATGACCTTCGGTCAACAGTACTTAACCCATTTGCGGGTTTTGGAGAACGTAGGGATGACGTCCATCGCTCCGATCCAATTTCAGGGTCAGTCCATTGTCCCGTTGGAATTCCTCAAGGCGGTCTTGCCCGAGCCCTCTTCGTTGGGTGCGGGATACCAAGGTCAGACCTCGATTGGTTGCCATATCCGCGGTTTGAAGGATGGCCAAACCAAGCATTATTATGTCTGGAACAACTGCGATCACGCCGAAGTTTACCGTGAAATCGGGGCCCAGGCGGTTTCCTATACGACCGGTGTACCGGCCATGATTGGCGCCAAAATGATGATGGAAGGCACGTGGTCCGGGAAGGGCGTTTTCAACGTAGAAGAATTCAATCCAGACCCCTTTATGAAGGATTTGGGGCTTTACGGCCTTCCATGGCACGAAGTCGTCGATGGTCCTTCGCCTTTTGACGATTACGGATCCCATGCTTGACCTTCAGGCCTTAAGGGCCGCTCGGGAAGGTTATGATCCTCATCGTTTGGATTGGAATACCATCCCTTCGCCCTGTTTTGTGATGGACGTCGATCGGTTGTGTTCCAACATGGCCTTCTTTTCCGAATTACAACGCCAAATTCCGGTTCAGTTTATCCTGGCTCTCAAGGGATTTGCGATGTTTTCGGTCTTTGACCTCATGAAGGAAGCCATCCACGGGACCACGGCTTCTTCTTTGCATGAACTGCGCCTGGGCTCGACTCGGTTCGGTGGTTCCCAACACATTTTTATGCCGGCCTATCCTCCGGAGCAGGTGGCCGAGATCGCCAGCATGGCGGATCATGTTTCCTTTAATTCGGTATCCCAATTCTTGCAGCACGGCGCGGCTTTTCGGAGTCATCGAGCGGATGTTCAATTGGGGTTGCGGATTAACCCGGGCTATTCGCCGGTTAGCACCGACCTGTACAACCCATGTGCCGCCGGGTCTCGTTTAGGAACCCGTTTGCATGATTTGGAGCGCGGGTACCAGTCCCTGGAGCAGGCCGGTCTGGAACCGGATTTTTTGCATTGCCATAACCTATGCGAGAGTG
This sequence comes from Bacteroidia bacterium, assembly GCA_049317645.1. Classification (GTDB taxonomy): domain Bacteria; phylum Bacteroidota; class Bacteroidia; order UBA7662; family UBA7662; genus SYHX01. The sequence continues at coordinate 39,544 of JBMOHV010000004.1, read as the reverse complement.
GGGCGGACGCCTTGGCCCAAACCTTGGTTATTCTGGCCAGGGATTTTGAGCCTTGGCTTCAACGCGTTCGTTCCATGAACCTGGGGGGAGGTCATTTGATGAGTCGTGAGGATTACAATTTGGAACAAGCCGCCGAGGCCATCGCGGGCTTCAAAGCTCAATTTCCTCATCTTCAACTGATCATGGAACCGGGTTCGGCGTTGGTTTGGGAAACAGGTTATTTTCGATCCAAAGTTTTGGACATCATGAACACCGAGGCTTTACCCGTGGCTATTTTGGATAGCAGCATCACTGCCCACCTGCCCGATGTTCTGGAAATGCCCTACCAGCCACGCATCTTGGGTGCAGCCATAGAGTCCACCTCCACCCATACCCATTGTTATCGTTTGGGGGGGCAATCCTGTTTGGCGGGTGACCAAGTTGGGATCTACGCCTTCGAGAAACCACTCCAAACGGGCGATGACCTTGTCTTTATGGACATGATGCACTATACCATGGTCAAAACCAATACCTTCAACGGTATGGAATTACCTTCCATCGGCCTTTGGCGAAGCAACGGTGGCTTTGAATTAATTCGCCGCTTTGGTTACGAGGATTTTGAGTCCCGACTTTCTTAGGGTATGGACCACAGGCGCTCAAGGCTATCACCTGTTGAGGTGCAGGTGATTTCGAGCCTTAATCCACGTAGGTTTCTTTGAACACGGATTTGACCTGAGCGATTTCCTTAGGGGAAATGAAGTCAAAATTCCGAAGAATCCTGTTTCTGTTCACACACCTAATTTGGTCCAAGACGATCCAACTCTCGGCTTTGGCGTGTTTGACTTTGACTCTAGTGGGATAGGGTTTGGAGGTGCTTGTCAAAGGAGCCACAACAATGGTCTGCAAATATTTATTCATCTCATTGGGTGAGATGATAAGGCAAGGCCTGGTTTTCTTGATTTCACTCCCTTGCGTAGGATCAAGGTTGATGAGCACGATTTGGTACTGCTTTATTTCCATTCGTCGGTGTTTTCGTCTTCAAAGAAGTCGATGTCCAAGAGCCTATCGTCACCGTTTTCATGCATTTGTTGGAAGGATTCTTCCCAGCCCTTTCTTGGTGTAGGCAGTGCCTTCAGGATAATGTAGTCTTCTTTGAGGATTAATTCAACCACATCTTTGATTTGGTACTTTTCGAGGATGGTCTTTCCCAAGCGTATTCCTTTGGAATTTCCGATAGGTATCACAGTTGTATTCATGGCCCTCAATTGTAGTTACAAAGTAAGCACATTCTACGTCCAAATCAAAATAAATTCTATTGATTAGATCGTATCACAGGGGAGGCTAGCAAAGATTCTAAGGGAGACTAGCAAAGACTGTGGAAGCCCCTCGGCCTATGGATTCGTTGAATACGAACAACCTAATTGGGGACATCGTAGTCAATGACCAGTCGATTGGATAGGGGGCGACCAACGCAAGTGAGGCAGGCTCCGGAGGCGATTTCGGAGGCGCTGATGGCTTCCTGATCGCCGATCGACATTTCGCCGGATATTTTTTTGGCACGGCACATCCCGCAAACCCCCATGGTGCAGGCGTAGGGCAAATCAATGCCTTGCTCCAGAGCCGTTTCCAAAATAAACCGTCCAGGTTCCACCGCAAATTCGTAGACCTTGCCGTCCACCTTGAGGGTGACAACGGGGAGCGCACCGGGATCATCGTCCACCGAACTGGGGGTTGGAGACGGAGCTTCCACCTTGGGGCTGGATTGAAAAAAGAGTTCTTTGTGAATGCGATGGCTCGCAATGCCTTGGGCTTGGAGCCAGTGCTCGGTATCGTGCACCAAGCCTTCGGGACCGCAGAGGTAAAAAGAGGCCTCTTGATTCAAAATGTATTTTGAGAGCACGCTCTCATCCACCCGGCCTGCATGCAAATCCCCTTGCAAGATTCCACCACCGTCTTGGTTGCGGCTCAAACAATGGACCACCTGAAGGCGCTGGGGGTATTCATCCTGCAGGCGGTTCAAGGCCTCGCCAAAGATGACTTCTTCGGCACTGCGGCTTCCGTAGAGCAATAGGATATGGGGAGCCGAGGGATGGCGCAAGGCCATGGATAACATCGAAAACAAGGGGGTAATGCCCGAACCTGCTCCCACCAAAACCACCGGAGGCAGGGTGGACAACGCGGGGTCCAGGGCAAAATTTCCGTACGGGGGCAATACATCCAAGCGATCCCCTTCGTGGAGGTTGTCCAACAAATGATTGGAAACCAATCCCCCCGGCAAACGCTTGACGCAGACCCCGAGGGTGGGGAGCTCCGCAGGATCCGTGAAAATGGAATAGGAGCGACGGTAGCTTTGGCCGTTGATGGAAATCATCAAGGTCAAGAATTGACCCGGAACAAAGGAAGAAATTTCTTCGCTACGGAAATAAATCAAAAGGGCGTCCGGAGTTTCCCGTTCCAAGCGGTGGACGACGAGGCTGAGTTTTTCGGTCATGGGTTTAGGAATTGGTGTGGACGGCGACCATATCGCGGCGACCGACCCAAACCATGCGTTGGTTTACAAAATTGGCATCGCAGAAGGAAGCGGTCCCCGCTGCGTTTCCGCCTGTTCCGTGAAAATCCGAGAAGGCGGCATGCTGGTTGAGATAGATCGGACCGGTCAAGTTAAAGGAGACCGGAACAAAGGCTTCGGCCAATTGATCCGCCATGCGCTCACAGAGAGCGGCATCGTTGCAATAGATCCCGCAACTCAGGGCCCCGTGTTGTTTGATTTGTTCCAACATCAGGTTCATGGCCTGGTCCACTTCTGGGTAGGGAATGACAAAGGCAATGGGGCCAAATTGTTCAGCCCCAAACCAATCCTTGCGGTCCACGTTGGCTTCGACCAGCAGGGGTGAACAGGACAGGGCATGCGGGAAAGCTTCGTGAGCCACGGCTTCGGACCCCAACAGGACGGCATCGCCGGCCTGCTCTTGGAGGGAACGGATGCGTTCCATGGTTCTGGAATTTTGGACCGTCGCCAAAACACCGGGGCCCATCTGCGGATGATCCTTGATCTTGCGAAGGGCCTGGCGAAGCCCGTCCACCAAGTCCTGGTAGCTGTGGTGTTGACCGCTGGCATCCGTGATTCCCTGGGTGGGTAGGAAAATGTTTTGGGGGGCGGTGCACATTTGCCCGGCGTACAACGAAATCGAAAAGGCCAAATTCTCCCAAACCGCTTTGAGGTCCGGGGCCGAATGCACGAGCACGGCGTTGACCCCTGCTTTTTCGGTAAAAACAGTTTTGCCAAAAAGGCTTTGGGCTTCTAGCCATTGACCAAACTCGCTGTTGCCGGTATAATCGATGGTGCGGACCTCCGGATGGGTGGCCAGTTCCTTGGTGAGGGGATGGGCGGTGCTATCGCAGGCCAGTTGGCAGAGATTGGGGCTGAATCCGTTTTCTTGTAACACCTTTTGGATCACAGCCGTGACGATCGCGATGGGGTAAACAGCTTTGGGATGCGGTTTGACCAAAACCGGATTGCCGACCGCCAGGCTGGCATAGATTCCGGGCAGGCTGTTCCAGGTGGGGAAGGTGGAGCATCCAATGACCAACCCCACGCCTTTGCCCACCGGTTTCCAGGTTTTGTGCAATTCGACGGAGATTTTGCCCATGCTTTTGACCCAATCGGCTTGTTCGGCGTAGCGGGTTTGTTCCTGCCAGGCCATGGCAACGCATTCCAGGGCACGGTCGGCGGCATGGGGGCCGGAGGCCTGAAAGGACATCATGTAGGACTGCCCGGTGGTGTGCATGGTCGCATGGGCAATTTCCACAAAATGATAACGCAGGCGCATCAAGCTCTCGACCAAGAGGGCGCAACGAAGCTCGGGACCGGCTTGGAGCCAGGAACTGCGGGCTTGAACGGCCTTGGCGACCAGGGTTTTGTCCGCAAACACAGGATAACGAATGCCGAGACCGCTTTGGAGGTACGGCGAAATTTCTTCGCCCTCAAAGCGCAGGGCTTGGTCCTGCAGCAGCCGGTCAAAGTCCTTGTTGAGGGTGGCATGAAAGGCCGCTTCGCCAAGCGCAGCGGCTTCGGCGGGGTAGGCCTTGGGGTTCTCGGGGAAGGGGCTGTAATAACGACGGTCGTGCAAGGCAGCAACGGCTTCTTGCAACAGCGGACGGTGGGTTTCGATCAGGCTCATAGTTGGGTGTTGAATTCGGTAAAAATAGGTTAGTGCGTACCTTTACCGATAGCACCCTTCACCAACATTCGAGGCATATGAAAGGTTTTGAAACCTACCAAGAGAAGAAAATCCAAAGCATGCAAGGCGGAGGAACTGCCCGCATGGAGGCCCAGCACCGCAAAGGCAAATTGAGCGCGCGCGAGCGCTTGGATGTTTTGTTGGACCCCGGTTCGTTCGAAGAAATGGGCGGGTTGGTTACCCATCGTTGCCGAGATTTTGGTTTGGAAAAGGAGGTCTATCTGGGGGATGGGGTGGTTACGGGTCTGGGCACTGTGAACGGTCAACGCATCGCCGTTTTTTCCCAAGACTTCACGGTCCTCGGAGGCTCCTTGTCCGAAACCCATGCCGAAAAAATCATCAAGCTCATGGACCTTGCCCTGCGCATTGGGGTTCCGGTGGTGGGTTTGAACGATTCGGGCGGGGCCAGGATTCAGGAAGGCGTGACCTCCCTGGCGGGCTATGCCGACATCTTTTATCGCAATGTCAAGGCCTCCGGCTTGGTTCCCCAACTGTCGGTGATCATGGGTCCTTGTGCCGGAGGGGCGGTTTATTCCCCGGCCATCACCGATTGGATTTTTATGGTGGAACAGACTTCCTATATGTTCGTTACCGGTCCCAATGTGGTCAAAACGGTGACCCACGAAGAGGTGAGTTCCGAAGAACTGGGCGGGGCCACAACCCATGCCACACGCTCGGGCATTGCGCATTTTACCTACCCCAACGAGGTCGAATGCCTTCAAGGGGTTCGTAGGCTGCTGAGCTATTTGCCGCCCAACTGTGCCGTACGGCCCCTGCGCGGTTCCGGTTGGCCCCAGCCCACCGCGTCGGATCGCCGGCCCGCCCTTGATCGCATCGTCCCCGAGAGTTCCAACAGTCCCTACGATATGCAAGAAGTGATTTCTGCCTTGGTGGACGAGGGTTCCTGGATGGAGGTTCAGCCCGAATACGGGGGCAATATCCTGGTGGGCTTTGCCCGCATGGGCGATCAGACCATCGGGGTGGTGGCCAACCAGCCCATGATTCTGGCCGGGGTCCTGGACAACAATGCATCGCGCAAGGCGGCCCGCTTTGTCCGCTTCTGCGATGCTTTTCAAATACCTCTTTTGGTTTTGGTGGATGTACCGGGTTTCTTGCCCGGAACCGAGCAAGAATGGAACGGGATCATCACCAACGGGGCCAAATTATTGTACGCCTTTTCGGAGGCTACGGTCCCCAGGGTTTCGCTCATCACCCGCAAGGCCTACGGCGGTGCCTACGATGTGATGAATTCCAAGCATATTGGGGCTGATATCAACCTGGCCTGGCCCTCTGCCGAAATCGCGGTGATGGGCCCCAAAGGGGCAGCCGAAATCATTTTCAAGAGCGAAATTGCTTCAAGTAATAACCCCGAAGAGACTCTAAATCAAAAAGTTAACGAATACACCGAAAAATTCGCCAACCCCTATATTGCGGCCTCCAGGGGCTTTGTGGACGACGTAATTCTACCATCCGAAAGTCGAATGCGCATCCTTGGAGCCTTTGGCGCCCTTCAGACCAAAGCCCATCAGCCTTTACCCAAAAAACACGGTAACATTCCCTTATGATCAATCCACTTTTGAAAGCCCTTCTGTTCGTGGCTGTTTTTGGGCTGACGGCTTGGGCCGTTTTGGTAGGAACCCGAACCTGTTCCGATGCATCGCCAGACCTTAACAGTCTGCCGGTCCAGCCGGACCAAGCCAGTGGTCCGGTTTTGGGAGGTCCAAACAGCGGAACCTCCATGGCCTACATCCGATCCGAGGAGGTGGCCCGGGATTTTCGTTGGATGGCTCTCCAAAAAGACGCCCTAAAGGCTCGTCTCCTGAAGGCCGAAAAGGAATGGGAGGGGGAGGCCTCTCGTTTTCAAAAAGACTTGCAGGATTTTCAACGCAAAGCCGCCGGCATGGGGGAGTCTCAGCGCCAAATGACCGAGCAGAGTCTGGCTCGTCGGGAACAAAATTTGGTGCAAATGAGGGAAGGCATGGTGGCCGAATTGGCCAAGGCCGAGGAAGCCTTGGACACCCGCCTAAGATCCATGATGGACGTAGAATTCAAAGCTTTCGCCCAAAAAGCGGGGTACGATTACCTCTGGGCCCTGCAGCCAGGGTCGGGACTCTTGTACGGGGACAGTGCTCGCGATGTGACACGGAGCCTCGTTGACTTTTTGAACCAGCGGCACCCCCGCTAGTTCCAAGGTCTTCTTGGGGGGAGCGGACCGCTAGGGCCGGTTGGCCTACCAGAACCAGCCCTTGTCCAAGAAGACCCGAAAAGCCAGGCCCAAAACGATGGCGGCTAAGAGCCAAGGTTTCTGGGGTTTGAGCATCCGAAGATCCCGCACGATGATGAATTCCCTTTCCCGATAAAAGGGCAGAAACAACATCATGGCCACGTAAACAATCCCAAACTCTGCGAGGTAAATCATTTCGTGCATCGAGTCGCCCAAGCGCGGCATGGTTCCCGACCCTTGGAGGAAAAAGTCAACGCTCAGGCTGTGAAGTAGCCCAATAAACAAGGTACCGGCCAGGACGGGCAGGCCTATAAAAAAGTGCAGATATTTGAGTCGTTGTCCTTTGTAAACCAAATGTTTAGAATACGCCGTTTCGAGTGCAAATAGAACCCAAATTGCCGAAAGGAAGAACAAAATCCCTGCACTCAACATGGACAGGCCAAAGACCAAGGATGAATTGAGATACAACCATCCGGCCAAGTAACCAAATTCTTCAAAAGCCGCAATACCGGGCAATACGGAGCCCAAGGCCCGCATCATGCTATGCAAAAACAACCAAAAAGCAAAGGTTCGATACGGGCCTTCGCGTTGCTTGGTCCACTGAAACAAGGCCAGGTAGAGAACGAATTGGAGGAAATTAACGACCAAGGGAGCGCTGAAAATCGATACGGCATCGGAGCTTTCCCAGCCGGTGATGTTGGTGAAAAGGATTTTATGATAGAAAATTACGGGGCCGCGGTTGGACAAAGACGCGAGCACCGCCGAGGCGATTTTGCCAGGAAAGTAAACGGCCAAATAACCCAATACAAAAAAGGCAAACGAATTCAGCGCCGTATTGCGCAGGTAGAACGGAACATCTTTGGACGAAGACTTGAGGCTTTTGCCAGGATTGAAGACCATGCGCTCCTTGTCCTCGGGTCCCAAACGCGACTCATCGGCCCGGTACAAATCCCCGTCAATACGGTCATCAATACGAGACTTGGATCGTCGACGCTGCCCGCCCTGCGAGCTACCCGAAGACTTTCCTGATTTTGAACCGAACCCCAACATTTTTCAAATTTCATCAAATTTAGTATGAGGTCCTGTTTTTCCTGTTCACATGCTTTGGATTAATCATTCGGTCGTTTTAGTTACATAATTAATATTATGTATAATAGTAGAAGCGGCACCGGGATCCTATCTGCAAAGTCCTCCTTTGCATTAACCTTTGCGTAGATCCATCCATTGTCTTCCAAACATCCCCGTATGACCATGATTCCCTATTCAGCCTTCTCTTATTGGGAAAAAGAACGAATGACCGGCCCCTGGGATTATGTGATTGTTGGCGCGGGTGTCACTGGATTGAACGCCGCGATCGAACTCAAAAGACAAAAACCCAAACTACGGGTCTTGGTCCTGGAAGCCAAAAATACCGGCGCGGTGGCCAGCTCCAGGTCGGCTGGTTTTCTGTGTTTGGGCAGCCCTTCCGAGCAGATGTTAACGTTGGAGGCCCTTGGCGAAGCGGCCTGGTTGCACTGGACCGCGGCCAAGTGGGCCGGGATTCAGCGTTTGCTTCGTCTCCTGGGGTCCAAATCCATGATGTACAGGCGGGTGAAGGCGTTTGAGATCGTTCCGCCTCCAGGGGCCTTTCGTCGCAGTGATACGGATTTGGACCGTGTGGCCCAAAGTCTCCAGGAAATGAACGCCTTGATGCAAAGGGTTGACTCGCAACCCTTGCCGTTTCGATCGGAGCGCAAACGCGACAAGGCCACCGAAGTCCCTTTGCCTTTCCCGTATTACAGAGAACCCATTCGATTAAAAACCCAACAGGGTTGGGGAATGGATTCGACCCTGGCCCTGCCCATCTCCTTTGAAGGCCAGGTCCACCCCATGCTTTTGGTTGATTCTTTGAAGCGGTACGCGACCAATTTGGGAATACAATTGCTCAATGGTTTTCCCGTGGAATCCTTGGGTCCAGCAGGCGAAGATTTGCAAGATATATTTTTGGATAATCAATTGATAATTAAATCAAAAAATATTATCATTTGTACCAATGCTTTAACCAATGCCCTCCTTCCCGCACCGCAGGTGATTCCTCAGCGAGGCCAAGTTTTGGTATCGGCTCCCATCGCAGGCGGGATGCCGGAACGGCTCAAAGGCAATTTTCACGGGGATGCGGGTTACCTCTATTACCGCAACTTAGGGAACGATCGCCTTCTATTGGGAGGAGCCCGCAACCTAGATTTTCAAGGCGAGCAGACCGATCGTTGGGTCGAGAATCCAGCCATTACCCAGCATCTCACCGATTACGCCCTCCAAGTTTTGGGTTTGAAGTCCGAGGACTTGGTTTGGGAACAGGCCTGGAGCGGTACGATGGGCTTTACTCCCTCAGGGGTTCCCCACCTCCAAGCATTGGGGACGCATCGTTGGTTGGTTGCCGGTATGAATGGCATGGGGATGGCCTTGGGTCCAGAAATGGGCCGACGGGTGGCCCGTTGGGCTTTGGCCCCCGGAAACGTTGACCCTCAAAAAGCAGGGTTGCTTCCCTAAACTTCCCGGGCCGCTAACCATCGTTCGGCGTCCAAGGCCGCCATGCAACCGGAACCAGCGGCGGTGACCGCTTGGCGGTACATCTTGTCTTGGGCATCACCGGCCGCAAAAACCCCTTCCAAATTGGTTCGGGTTGTTCCGGGAACCGTTCGGATGTAACCCGTTTCGTCCAAGTCCAATTGCCCCTTGAACAAAGCTGTATTGGGGCTGTGGCCAATGGCCACAAAAAAACCCTGGACGGGGATTTCGCTGAGCGTGCCGTCCAGATTGTTTCGCAATCGGACGCCTTCTACTTGATCCTTGCCAAGGATTTCGTCGGTGCTGCTGTTCCAATGCACCACGAGATTGGGGGTTCGAAAAACCCTTTCCTGCATGGCTTTGGAAGCCCTTAATTCGTCCCGACGGACGATGAGATGCACCGTCTTGCAGAGTTTGGCCAAATAGGTCGCTTCCTCCGCTGCGGTATCCCCTCCTCCGACGACCGCAACATCCTGACCTCGAAAGAAGAAACCATCGCATACGGCGCAGGCCGAAACCCCGTGGCCGTTCAGTCTTTGTTCCGAAGGCAAACCCAACCATTTGGCCGAGGCCCCGGTGGAAATAATGACCGCATCTGCGCTGAGGGTATGCTGATCATCCACAATGATGGTTTTGGGATGGGTATCGAGTCGGGCTTCGGTTACAATTCCGTAACGAATATCGGTACCCATGCGTTGGGCTTGTTGCCGAAAATCCTCCATCATTTGAGGCCCCATGATGCCGTTGGGATAGCCGGGATAGTTCTCAACATCCGTTGTGATGGTCAATTGACCTCCGGGCTGCAGACCCTGGTACAAAACCGGCTTTAAGCCAGCGCGTGCGGCGTAGATGGCGGCGGTGTATCCGGCGGGACCGGAACCAATGATGAGGCAGGCATGATGTTCCATAGGGCACAAAACTACACGGGAAACGCGATTAGGACCAAAAAGAGCCGACCGCATCAAGGCCGTTCCGGCACCTTGATTCCGTAATGAACCGACCCGTAGCCGGCCCATAACCCCAAGACCCGTCCACGCAGGGCGCGCAGGTTGGTGGTAACCACGGGTTGGGCCCCAAAAGGTCCCCCGCTCCCACCGGTCGATTGGGCCAATCCGCTCCAAAAAAGAAAATTGGTTCGGTCAATCGATGCCCATTTGATTTGAATGCTATCCCCTGCCCTGAACAAGCCAAACTCATCAAAGGTGGTCGAATCGTTGAAAAAATAGGCTTCCTTGCCTCTTGGTAACACAAAATCCAAGGATTGGCCATTGAAGAATTGGTCATCGTAAACCGAATTGAAGGCCGTGGACCATTGGTCTTCGTTTTGGATCCGACTGAAAACCCGAACATGGTCACCGGGTGCTTGCGGGTCCCGGTATCGATAAAAAAGCTGAACCAATTGGCTGTCCCTGGCGGTGGGCTGACTGGAGGGATTGGCTTGTTTTTGCAAAAAGGCCCTCGACCTTACCCAAAGGCTGTCGATCCGTGAAGGGGCCGGTACCTTGGTCTCACCAACGATTTCATGATCCGGATGCAGGATATGAATCCGATAGGTCTGGTTGTGACGCCCCCTGATTTGGGTGCCTTGGTAATTAAAAACCGTCCAATACTGCAGTATCGGCAAGGCCGGAAAGAGCAGCGGCTTGAGCGTGTCCAACTCGGTATGTCCCAAGGAGTCGGTGGATTGCACCGTAATGGTCGCCGAATAATCCAACAAGTTGAGAACGGCGTTGAGGTCCACCGGGTCAAAGTAGGCTGAATTTCGACTGATACTGACCTTGATGAGCGAGTCCGGTTCCACCACCCCGTACACCACCAAATGCGGTTGGGGGGGCGGCAAATTGAGGTCGATATTCCGCTCGCAGCTTATGCCCGCCAACGCAAAAATGATAAGGAGGAATTTGTGCCCCACGATGCCTAGAAGACGATTCATTAGAATTTGAAATTCCATGTGACAGAAGGGATGATGGGGAACAACGAAACTTTTTTGGCCTGAATCTGAAGAGTGCCCTGTTGCAAGGAACCTTCGTTGTCCAGGTAAATGAAAAAAGGATTTAACCGACTGTACACATTGTAAACCGCAAAGACCCATTCCCCTTTGTATCGTCGGCGCCCACCCCCCATCGCCGGATCGCCGGCCCTTTCATGATTCGGTGTATACACGGCCGAAAAGTCCAAACGGTGGTAGTGCGGTAATCGAAAACTGTTGCGTTCTCCTATCTGGTCAATGATTTGACCTTCAAAGAAATACCGCGATTCAGGTAAGGTATAAGCGTTACCGGTTGAATAAACAAAGGTTCCCGAAAACTTCCATCGCGGGCTCTGGACCCAGGTCCCCACCACCGACAAATCGTGCCTCCGGTCAAATTTGTAAGGGTAGGGTTTTCCCTTCATGATATCATCAAAAAAGCGGTTGGTCCATGACAAGGTATACCCCACCCAGCCGCTCAATTTCCCCCTGTTTTTCTTGACAAAAAATTCCATTCCGTAGGCCTCTCCCCTCCCAAAGACCAAGTCGTTTTCGATCAAGGGATTGAAACCGTTGACAGCTCCTTCGCGGAAATCGATTTGGTTTTGAAGGTCTTTGAAATAAACCTCCACCGAGGTTTCGTAGGTGTTATCACGGAAGTTTCGGAAATAACCGGCCGCGTATTGAATGCCAATTTGGGGTCGGACCTTGAGGGTGCTAGGAATCCATAAATCCGCCGGCAAGGAGGTCCCCGACGAAGACGCCAGATGGATGAACTGAAGATTGCGGGTGATTGCAATTTTGATGGAAGATTGCTTATCCACCAGATAACGTAGGTTAAGTCGGGGCTCCCAGGCCGGGTAGCGTACAACCTTCTCGCCGGGGCCAAAGCCCACGCTGTCCAAACGAGTCACCAAGGTGGCGTCGGTGTATCGTTCATAACTATAAGGACCGTATTGTTGAAAAATCGCGAAGCGTAAGCCGGCATTGACCTGCCAACGGTCGTTGATGTCCCACTCATCCCTTAGATACGCCGACCACTCGACAGCATTCAGCCGACGGATATTGTTGGTCGCGATATCAAAATCACCGGCCCTACCCTCCACCACGCTGGGCAAAAACCAATGCCGAATGAGTTGACTGCCAAATTTGAGGCGATGACCGGTCGCCAAATGGTAATCCAGATCCTGCTTGAAGGTGAGGTTGCGGACCCCCGAATTGAGGTTGATCGTAAAATCGTTTTGGGTAAAGCGGGTGCCAAATTCAAAATCGCTGTAAACCAACGAGTGATTGGCAAAAAGCCGGGGGCTCAGAATGCGGTTCCAACGCAGGGTGGCCGTCGAATTTCCCCAGGGTATGCTAAAGCGGAAACCGTTTTCGCGGTTGTTAAAGTCAAAAACATCTTTGCCAAAATAGGCCGAGGCATAGAGGCGGTCTTTGGGGCCCGGTTGCCAGTTAATCTTGGCATTGAGGTCGTAAAAAAAATAACCCGAACCTTTGGCGGGTGCATCTTTGGGGATCAAGGGGTCCACCAAAACATCCAGATACGTCCGACGGCCCGAAAGGATGTAGGAGGCTTTGCCTCTCTTCAGAGGTCCTTCGGTGGTAAATCGGGAGGCGATCAAACCAAGGCCCCCCTGGGTAACATGTTTTTGGTTGTTCCCTTCGCGCATGGTCAGGTCCAGAACGGATGATATACGACCCCCGTACTCAGCCGGCATGCCCCCCTTGATCAACTGACTGTTGGCCAAAGCGTCGGCGTTAAAAACCGAAAAAAAACCAAAGAGGTGGGAGGCGTTGTAAACCACCGCCTCGTCCAACAAAATCAAATTCTGGTCCGGTCCTCCACCCCTCACATAAAAACCGGTGGTACCCTCTCCCCCGTTTTTGACCCCCGGTAACAATTGGATGGTTTTGAGAATATCGGCTTCGCCCATCAGGGCTGGCAGGCTTTTGACCTGACGGATATCCACTTCGTTGACGCTCATTCGACCCTGGGTCACGTTGTCGTCGGCACGCTTACCCTCCACAACAATTTCGGTGCCCTCCACAACGGATTCTTCAAGGACCAGGTTGAGTTGGGTATTTCGTTGGAGGCGAATGGTTTGGGTGAACTTTTGGTAACCCAGGTATTGAACGAGCAGGGTATGCTCCCCTGAATCCAACATCAGCGAATAAAAACCGTACGGATTGGAAACCGTTCCAGCACCCTGCGCCAGCACTTGGATGGTGGCCCCCACCAGATTCTCCCCGCTCTGACCCCGTAGGTACCCGGACAGGGTATAACGAGGAATGCGGTCCTTGTCAAGGTCTTCGGACTCCAGATTCGAAGGAGCGTGTGCGATGATATTCGGGGAAAGTCCCAGGCCAAAAACCGGAACCCATGAGCCCAAAATCATGGCACCCAAAAGAACAAGAACCAAACGAATCAAGGTCGGAAAAAAGGAGGGCAACAAAAAAAGAGTTATGGAAGGAGAAGGCAGGTGCGTCGATCCCGGTACAGAGGACCGGTTATAGAAATAACATAGAATCCTGGCTTCGGTTTGGAAATTTCAACAAAATTTTGGCCGGACTCCGAGGTCCATTGAAACTCGCTCTCCTGAATACGCTGACCTTGGGTATTCATCCACGTGACACGATAGGTTCCGAAAGGAAGGTTGGACCCACGCAGCAGCAGGATTTGGTCCTGGGTGCAGGGTTGAGGAGCCAAGGTCCATAAGGGGTTGTTGGGGCCTGCCGATGGGCTCCAACCGGCTAGCTGAAGGGCTCTTTGCAGATTGGGAACCCCGTAACCGTTGAGCGTATCGGGGTTGGTGGACCTATCGCCGCAGCGCTCCAGCAGGTCCAAAATATGGTAGGCATGGCGATTGGGCAGGGCCTGCCAAAGACAGGCGGCCAAACCAGCCATGATGGGTCCCGCAAAGGAGGTTCCCGATACCAAGGCCACGCCAGGTCCTGGAATGGCACAGGTAGCGGCCCCGGCCCCTACAGCCATCACGTTGGGTTTGATACGCCCATCCGCCGTTGGACCCATGCTGCTAAATCCAATTCGAACCCCCAGCGTATCGGTCGCACCCACGGCCAGGACGGAATCCCCGTCGGCCGCTGCCCCTATTTTGTACCAAGGACCACCCCCGTAATTGCCTGCTGAATTGACGACCAATATGCCTTTGGAGGCCGCCAAATCCGAGGCCCTTGTCATGCGTGTTGTGTTACCGTCCATATCCGCCCAGCTGTGATTCCAGCCTGGAACATCAAAGGTGGTGTAAATGAGTGAGCTGTTAAAAACATCGGCCCCCAGGCTATCGGCCCTTTCGGCCGCGGCTACCCAGTTGTCTTCCTCGACCGGGTTCTCGCTGCCCCCTACATTGTTCTCCGTTCGGTACAACATATACTCGGCTTTGGGGGCCGTTCCCATCAATTCACCGGGCAGGTTGGCCGCCATGCACCCCATAACATAGGTCCCGTGTCCGTCCAATTCGTAGACCATGGAATCCATGTCCACAAAATCATAGGCATCGAGCACCCCATTGCGGGCATAGAGGGAATCAAAGGCCCGAATTTGGGGCATGGCAACAAATCCAGCGTCAAAAACAGCAATTCGAAGACCCTGACCGCGGTAGCCCATATCGTGTAGCAAATCCCCCTTGTGCAAACGGATTTGGGCCGATGAAGCTCCGTAAGCCGTCGCTGTCCGCGATATCGATGATAGCGGCAAGGGCAACGGGTCAACGGCCAGCTTGGTGGATGGTGTTGCAACACCCGAACCGGCTTTGCGTCCGTTGGGCAGGGTTTGACGAACAAAGGGCAGGTTGGAGATCCTTTGAAGAATCAAGGAATCGTTGTTAGGAATCCGGATGGTCGCGCCGTTCAGCCATTTGCTGCTGTGCTTCACTTGGGCACCGGCGGCGCGTAGGCTGTCCAAAAAAGGAACGTGAACCGGTAAATCCGAACTATCGATGGAAATTCCTTGGCGAACACGCCGAGCGATGGACCGAGGACCCAAAAAGGCCTGGGGTTGTTGCAGGCTGTAGACCCCCGCAGGTTTGTGGGTGAAGGCCACCCAATACGTATCCCTGGTTTGGGCCCAGGCCGAGAAACTCGAAACTATAAATAGCAGGACGGTCCTTGGAATTGTTTTCATGGGCACAGTGGTTTAACGGGGCAAAGGGTCTGAATCTACAATCCAACCCCCTCCAAGGACGGTATCTTCATGGTAAAAGACAGCGGCTTGACCCGGGGCGATGGCTTTGACGGGCGCCATGAATTCAACCACCACCTTCTCCCCATCCCAACGCAAAAAAGCAGGGGATCCGGGGTCCTTGTAGCGAATCTTGACAAGCGCATCCAGTCCGTCTTTGGGCAAGGCATCGATTTTTTGCCAATTCACCTGTCCAACGCGCATCGTCTTGCGATCCAGGTCCTCCAAGTCTCCCAGAACGACTCTGTTTCGTTGGGCATCGATCGATACCACGTACTTGGGGGTCCCAAAGGCGGTTTCGAGGCCTTTGCGTTGCCCCACCGTATAAAATGGATAGCCTTGATGCAAACCGATGGGATCTCCGGACATGTTCACAAATTCACCACCGCGGACCTGTTCCTCGAGACCGGGCACGCGGCGCTTGAGGAATCCACGGTAATCGTTGTCCGGAACAAAACAAATCTCGTAGCTCTCCGGCTTGGTGACCAGGCTGCGGTAACCGCGGTCCTCGGCCATTTGACGAATTTCGGTTTTGGTATAGGAACCCATCGGGAACAAGGTCCGATCCAGGGAGGATTGAGAGAGTCCCCACAAAACATAGGACTGGTCTTTGTTGGTATCGTCACCGCATAACACAAAGCGTCTCCCCTCCTCCGTGCGGCCCAAGCGTGCGTAGTGGCCCGTTGCTATTTTTTCACAACCCAGTTGATCGGCTCGGCGCAGCAGGGCATCCCATTTGATATGGGTATTGCACATAACACAAGGGTTGGGTGTGCGTCCGGCCATGTACTCATCCACAAAATAATCAATGACAGATTCCCCGAAATGCTCTCGGATATCCAAAATAAAGTGGGGAAATCCCAATCCAACCGCCACTTCCCGGGCATCGTTAATGGAATCCAAGCTGCAGCAACCGGTCTCTTTTCGACTACCTCCGGAGGCCGCATAGTCCCAGGTTTTCATGGTCAATCCCACCACCTCGTAGCCCTCCTCGTGCAGCAGGGCCGCCGTCATGGTGGAATCAAGCCCCCCGCTCATCGCAACCAAGACCCGTCCTTTGGACTTTTTTATCAACATGCTGCAAATCTACGGGCCTTAAACGAAGGGAACGGCCTTTGGGATTCTATTTTTGGGGACTTAGGACACGAATCTGCCCCATGGCCAGCCTTTCCACCAAAATTCAGAACCAACTCAATCGCCTCAAAGCCCTGGAACAAGGTTTCAAGGAAGCCGGCCTTCGTATTCGATACGAGAAGGGGCATTTTCAATCCGGGTACTGCCTCTTTGAAGACCAGGGCGTGGTGATTGTCAATAAGTTTTATTCACCTGCAGCCAAAATCGACACCCTCGAAGACATCACCCGTCAAATATTGGGTACCTGGACTTTTTTGGGAGACCCGCAGCGGGAATCTCTGCAGCGTTCGCTTGAAATAGCCTGAGCATGTCCGGCATGCAGGTTGAATTTTTGGGAACCGGGACCTCCCAGGGGGTTCCTTTGATTGGTTGCACCTGCTCGGTTTGTCAATCCAACGATGCGCGGGACCGTCGCCTTCGTTGTTCGGTCTTGGTTCGCCACCCATCGGCCCATTTTGTGATTGATTCGGGGCCGGATTTTCGGCAGCAAATGCTGCGCGCCGGGGTGAATCGCCTGGATGCCTTGTTGTTTACCCACGGTCACAAAGACCATATCGCCGGTACCGATGACGTCCGCGCTTTTAATTATTTGCAAAAAAAGCCGATGCCGATCTATGCGGATGCGCGGGTGCAGGCGGCGTTGCGGCGTGAGTTTTACTACGCTTTTGAGGACCAACGTTACCCGGGGATTCCCGAATTGCATTTGGTGGACATGGATGAAGAGCCCTTTGATTTGCTTGGGGTGCCCGTTATTCCACTGCCCGTGATGCACCTCCATCTGCCTGTTCTGGGTTTTCGGATTGGACCCTTTGCCTATATAACGGATGCCAACGAGATTCCGGATTCCACCGTGGACCGTTTGAGGGGTGTGGAAGTTTTGGTTCTCAACGCATTACGCAAAACTCCGCACCCCTCTCATTTTACCCTCGACCAGGCTTTGGAGCAAGTCCAACGCATCGGAGCGCAGCGTACCTATCTGACTCACCTATCCCACCAAATGGGCTTGCATGCCGAAGTCTCCTCCACATTGCCCGCCGGCGTCGAATTAGCGTACGATGGACTGGTCTTGGGATGGGAAGGCCCTTCTTACCTTTGAACCATGGAAATCGGAACCAAACTACCCTATTTTGAACTCAAAGGCTGCGACCTCAAGACCCATTCCTTGGTGGATGTCAGCGACAAATCCTGCGTTTTGATTCTGTTCATCTGCAACCACTGCCCCTATGTTGTGGCGTATTTGGACCGTATCAACAAGCTGTTCCGCCGCTACTACGAAGACAATCTGGGCGTGCTCCTCATCAATTCCAACGACCCGGCCAAATACCCGGTGGACTCTTTTGAAGGCATGCAGGCGTTGGCCCAACAGTACGGATGGGAATCCATCTACCTCCACGACGAAACCCAGGAGGTGGCCCGCATGTTCGATGCCAAGCGAACCCCGGAGGCCTTTTTGTTTAATTCAAGCCGTGAACTCGTTTACCACGGGGCCATTGACGATAGCTGGGAGCAACCCAACCTCGTCACCCGGGTTTATCTGGAGGATGCCATTGAATACACCTTGGACGGTTTGGAAGTGGATGTGCCTCATGTGGATCCGGTGGGTTGCAGTATTAAGTGGAAACCCGCATGAGTTTGAATGCCTCGATGACGGACTTCCATGCCGATCGGGACCAGATCGAGAAGGCTTGGTCCAATCCCTCACTTCGTTCGGACCCCTCCACCGTTCGTTCGGTGCATCGCATTATGGAGGCCTTGGATCAGGGACTATTGCGCACGGCCCAACCAAGCCCCAACGGCGAGTGGTCCACGCTGGAATGGGTCAAAATGGCGGTTTTATTGTATTTCCCTCTCCAAAATTCGGTGACCATCCATGCCGGGGCTTTGGAATTTTACGATAAAGTCCCGTTGAAAACCGGTTTCGAAAATCGGGGGATTCGGGTCGTACCACCTGCGGTTATTCGTTACAGTAGTTTTATTGAACCGGGTTGCATCATCATGCCCTCCTTTGTGAATGTGGGTGCGAGGGTTGGTGCAGGGACCATGGTGGATACTTGGGCGACGGTGGGATCGTGCGCGCAGATTGGCCGCGATGTGCACTTGAGTGGAGGCGTTGGAATTGGCGGTGTTCTGGAACCCATACAGGCCAGCCCCGTGATTGTGGAGGATGGTTGTTTTGTTGGATCCCGCTGCGTCGTGGTCGAAGGAGTACACCTCGAAAAAGAAGTGGTTCTGGGTGCAGGGGTTACATTGACTGCTTCATCCCCCATTGTGGACATGAGTGGCTCGGTCACCCAGGTCTACAAGGGTCGGGTTCCTGCTCGCTCGGTGGTCATTCCGGGAACCATGCCCAAGGAATTTCCTGCAGGCACGGCCCAAGTTCATTGCGCGATCATTATTGGTCGTCGCCACGAAGGCACCGATCGCAAAACATCGCTCAACCAGGCCCTGCGGGATTTTGAGGTGAGCGTTTAATCAGCGGCGAAAGCGGTCAAAGGCCTTTTGGAATTTTTCCACTTTGGGCCTCACAACGAGCTTGCAATAAGGTTCTTCGCCGTGGAGGCGAAAATATTCTTGGTGGTAGTTTTCGGCCACATAAAAGACCCCGGCCTCGGCCACTTCGGTCACCACGGGACGTCCAAACGGGTTGTCTTGTTGGAGACGCTCCATGAATTCGGTCGCTGTCTTTCGTTGTTCATCGCCCCTGTAAAAAATAACCGATCGGTATTGAGTCCCGACATCTTCGCCTTGACGATTGAGCGTGGTTGGGTCGTGGGTTCCAAAAAAAATCTCCAACAAATTCTCCATCGAAACGACCGAAGGATCAAAAGAGAACTGCACCACTTCGGCATGACCAGTACGGCCTGTACAAACTTCTCGGTAGGTTGGTTGCGCCACCTGTCCACCCATGTAACCGGATCGAACCTTGGAGACGCCTTTGACTTGTTCGTAGACGGCTTCGACACACCAGAAGCATCCTGCGCCCAGCGTCAGGGTTTCCAACGGTTGGTTGCTTGGGTTGGGTTCAACCGCGGTGGGGGCCAAGGAATCCATAGGCTGTTGTTGGTTTTGAAAGGAGGAATCCAGCTGACAAGCAGTCAGCGCAAAGAGCCCCAAAGCGGCGGTCCACACGGCGAATGGCAGAATCGAAGGTTCAGGGTTGTAAGGGAAGACGGGTGGCCAAATCGGCCGGGCTGTAGGCAATGGACTTGAGGGTTTTGCGGTCCGAACGCCGGTAGACCAGGTGAAGTCCGTCCACGGTTTCTACATCGCATTCGATGTTATGCCGCTCCTGGTAATGCAAGACGGTGGCTTGGGCTTCTTCTTCGCTTTGACAGGCCTTGCTCATGTTCGAGCGATGTACTTCGCCAAATAAATCCGCAAAAACTTGACCCAATCCCAATTCGTGAATGGCGCCGCTGAGGACATATTGCAGGTCGCAAAGAGCATCGGCGGCTTCGACCAAATCACGCTTGGCCAAAGCATCGCGTAATTCGTTTAATTCCTCCTGTAACAAATTGATTCGCAACTCACAGCGCTCTTCGCTCGGAAGGTTTGGTTCCGCTCCAACGGGATGACGAAAAAGGTTATGAAACTCGGAAACCTTGGTGAGGGCCGATGCTTCGGCAAAGGTCATGGGTTCCTTGCCGTTGGAATTTTCACCCATGGTTGGACGATTAGTAGGAGGACGGAGTGCCTTCTTCGTCGTGACGATCCTGACGATCGTAATCGAAATCAGGCATTAACTCGGTCTTGACGTAATCGATGGTCTCTTGCAGACCGTTCAAAAACTTGTTGAAGTCCTCTTTGTAAAGAAAAATTTTGTGCTTGACATATTGCCCATCATCAAAACCTTTTTTGCTTTCGGTCAGGATTAGGTAGTAATCGTTGGCCCGGGTGGATTTGACATCAAAAAAATAGGTGCGCTTGCCGGCCCTGACTCTTTTGCTGAATACTTCCTCGCGATCCCGTTCTCGGTGGCGTTCACCTCCGTAAAAATCATCCATGGTATTTAATTATGTTGTAAAAATAGAGCATTTTGTGGCAAAACATCCCTACCCCCTGGCCGTTTGCCCTGGTTACGAGGGCAAGGCTTCCGGATTCTGCTGCTGCAAGTCGTGCATGCGTTGATAGAGGCTGCAACTTTGGAGCAATTCAGCATGGGTTCCTTGCCCAACCACCCTTCCCGCATCCAAGACATAAATGCAATCAGCCAAGACCAAAGGCTTAATTTTTAGGGAGATAAGGATGATCCCACGGTCTCCTTTGGCGTTCAGGATTTGTTGCATGAGGGAGTCCTCGGTGCCACTGTCCAAAGCCGAAAGGGCGTCGTCCAAAACCATCCAACGGGGTTGCCTTAGCCAAGCCCTGGCCAGCGCCAATCGTTGTTTTTGCCCTCCCGATAATTGGACCCCTCGTTCCCCGATGCCGGTTTGGAGACCTTGGGGCAGTGCAGCCGCCCATTCACCCAGTTCGACCAGACCCAGAACTTCCATGCAAGTTGCGTCATCGGCATCGGGAGCGCCCAAGCGCAGATTAGCCCCCAAGGTATCGTTAAAAAAAGCTTGTTCCTGGGGAACCCAGGCCACATGTCCGTGCAGACTTCCTTCATTCCAATCGCTCAAGGGGACCCCACCCAGTTCCAGGCTTCCCTGCATCAAGGGGAGGCGGCCTGTTAGGAGCTTCCAAAAAGTGCTTTTGCCGCTACCAATCGTCCCCGTTAGACCGATGAATTGACCTGGTTTGGCATCAAATGCGGGCATTTCCAAAACAAATCCACCTCGATAACCGGCCCTCATTTGACGGATTTTCCAATCAGGTGCCTGGTCGGACGTATAGCCATCGATGCGATGGGGTCTGGCCTCCCAAGCCAAGATGGGTTCCAACCGGGCCTGAGCCGCTTTGGCTTGTTGAAAGATCGAAGCCACCCAGCCCAACGAGGTGACCGGCCAGGTGAGCATGTTGATGTACAATATGAACTCGGCCAGGTTGCCCAAGCTGACTTGGCCTTGGGCCATTAAATGCCCTCCCATCCACACCGTGATCAGGGTACTAAGACCCACCAGGGTGGTGGCCAAGGGAAAGAACAAGGCATCGGCTTTGGCAAAGGCCATGTTCTTGGACCGGTATTCGTCCAAGTCTTGACCAAAGCGGCGGATGAACGCCGGTTCCGCCGAAAAAGCTTGGAGGAGTTTCATGCTCGCCAAGCTCTCTTGGACAAAGGCGGTCATTTTGCCCAGATGGGCCTGCACCGCAGCGGAACGTCCCAAAATTTTGAGGTTGAGCAGATAGATTCCCAAAACCAAGAAAGGCATGGGTGTTAAAACCCAAAGGGTCAGGACCGGACTCACCGACAGCATCACCCCTATCACCATCAAGAACATGACCAAGAGGTTGAGGCTGTACATCAAGCCCGGTCCGATGAACATCCGGATTTTGCCAACATCTTCGGTCAAGCGCGATGTCAGGTCCCCGACTTCAAAACCCTCGATCGCCTGAGGCTTGGCTGCCAGAATTCGGGCAAAAAGGGTTTCTTTGAGACGCTGTTCGCTGATTCTGGACATGACAATGAGGGTTTGTCGCATCCAATACATAAAGAAACCCCGGGCCAAAGTCGCCCCCAACAGGCCCAAAAGCAAGGGGGTGAGTGGTTGAGACCCGGGTTGGGACACGGCATCCATGAGGTGTCGAATGATGCGCGGGGGGATCACCCCAAAAACATTGGTCAAAAACAGGCATACCAAGCCGGGGATCCAAAGCCGCTCCTGACCACGCAAGGATTGGAGGAGGGCGACCAGGGATTTCACACCGCAAAATAAAGGCATTTTGGGCTGCCCTTTGGGTTATTTTTGCCGCACCAATCCCAAGCACATGCCGGAAACCCTCGACACCCTCCCCATGACCGGGCCCATGTCCACCATGCAGCGCATGGGTCACGAACAGCTGGTTTATTGCCACGACGAGGCATCGGGCCTCCGGGCCATCATTGGAATTCATTCCACCGTTTTGGGACCTGCATTGGGTGGTACCCGCATGTGGAATTATGCCAGCGAAGACCAAGCTGTGATGGACGTACTCCGTCTATCCCAGGGGATGACCTACAAGGCATCGGTCGCTGGGTTGGATTTGGGTGGCGGCAAAGCCGTCATCTTTGGGGATGCCCGTCAACACAAATCCGAGGCTTTGTTCAAGGCCTACGGTCGTTTTGTAAATTCTCTTTCAGGCAAGTACATCACCGCCGAAGATGTCGGTACCTCCAAATCCGACATGGAATGGATTGCCACCGAAACCAAGCATGTGAGTGGATTGCCCGAGAGCATGGGTGGTAGTGGCGACCCTTCTCCTGTGACAGCCTTTGGGGTGTACATGGGGATGAAAGCCGGTGCCCGTGTTGCCCTTGGGAATGATTCCTTGGAAGGCCGCAAAATTCTGGTCCAAGGGGTGGGACATGTTGGAACCTACCTGGTGGAGCACCTCGTTGCCGAAGGCGCCCATGTCTGGATATCCGACGTGTACGAGCCATCCATCCAAAAGCTTTTGAATCGTTTCCCCCAGCTTCAGGTTTGTCAACCGGACCATGTAGCATCGGCCGATGTCGATATCTACGCACCTTGCGCATTGGGTGCAACCCTCCACGCCCAAAGCATCGCTGAACTCCGTTGTGCCTTGGTTGCAGGAGGCGCCAACAATCAGTTGGCCACCGACGAGGATATGCAGCGATTGATGGACCGGAGTATTGCGTACGCGCCTGATTTTGTGATTAATGCAGGTGGCCTCATCAATGTGTATGCCGAAATCAAGGGTTTGAATCGGGAATGGGCTCTCCAAAAAACCCGCGGGATTTACGACCAAACCCTGGCCATCTTTGAGCAGGCCGTCCAAGACAGGGTCAGCACCAACGAAGCCGCGGTACGCTTAGCCCATCAACGCTTGACCAAGGTTGCCCATGATCAACAGGCATCATCTTCGCGTTAAGTTGCTGCAATGGCTTTTTGCCAGCAGACAACAAAACCAGGAAGACTACAGGGAAGTCGCCAAGCAATTCAAGGCGTCGGCCTCTACCAGCATGCGTTCCTATGTGATGGCTTTTCGTTTGCTGGATGCCTTGATATTTTACGCAGGAATTCGTCTCGAAGAGCGCCAGGGTCGTCACCTTCAAGAAAACCGTGATCCAGGTCCGGCCCATGCCTTGGCCGATAACCCCTTGGCTCCTCTCCTCGAAAAAGACCCCTACTACGCGGTGGCCTTGAAATCAACGGGCATCGAAAACATGGAGATATCGACCGACATGCTTCGAGCCGTTTTTGATTCGGTCGCCGAAGGAACCTGCACCGCCTCCAAGAACCTATCCCTGAATACCCTCGATGGGTTGAAGGTGTTTTTTGACAAGTGCATTTGTTCCGGGGATTGGTACCCCTCCTGGCAACAGGAACACAATCTTTATTGGGATAGCGATCGCTATCTTATTGATCGTCAGGTTCTCCAAACCTTGGATTTGATGAAGGCGGGGTCACCTTTTACCGATACCAAAGCCATGTTACAGACCTGGCAAAGCGAAGACACTATGATTCAAACGCTGCTTGAATCGTTGTTAGGGAATCCATCCATCCACTTGGAACGAATCGAAAAACATGCCGGACAATGGGACCCCGATCGCCTGGCCCGTATGGATTTGCTGCTCCTGCAGATGGCCTGTACCGAATGGATTTTATTGCCGGATGTGCCCGTCAAAGTAACGATGAACGAATACATTGAATTGGCCAAAACCTTTTCGACTCCTCAGTCTTCTTCCTTTATCAACGGCCTTTTGGACAAGATCAAAGCCGACCTTCTTCGCGAAGGTTTGATTCAAAAAACCGGTCGTGGCCTCGTCGAATCTTAATATCATTCCGCTATGTCCTTCAAAAATTTGATGTTGCGTGCATCCCATGGGATGGCCTGCCTCGCTTGCTTGGCAGGGATTTTCTTTTTTTCGTCGTGCGGTTCGGAATCGCCCCCCCCCAGCTTGGACGCCGATTCGGTTGAACTCCCTGTTTCCGCGGATGGCCCAAACAAGACCGATCGTTTACCAAAAATGGTTTTTGACAAAGAACTCCATGATTTTGGAAGCATCAAGGCCGGCGAGAAAGTATCCTATTCTTTTCGATTTGTCAACAAAGGGGGCCGTAATTTGATTATTCAAAGCGCCAGTGGCTCCTGCGGTTGCACCGTGCCCGATTTCCCCAAAGAACCCATACCGCCCGGCCGCGAAGGATACATTCGGGTCATGTTCAACTCCGAGGGAAAAAGCGGTATTCAAGAAAAGCAAGTCACCGTCTTGGCCAATACCCTGCCGAATACCATCACCGTTCGGGTGAAGGCCGAAATCGTCCAACCCTAATTTAAATTAAATAAATCGTTATGAACAACCTGCATGTTTTGTTAGCCATGGCCCCACCCTCTTCCGGTTCTGGACCTCAGAATCCCTGGATTAGTTTGTTGCCATGGGTTTTGATTTTTGTGGTCTTTTATTTCTTTATGATTCGGCCTCAATCGGTGAAAGCCAAAGAAGAACGAAAATTCAGGGATCAAATGGCCAAAGGGGATCGTGTGGTGACCGTTGGAGGGATGCACGGCAAAGTGGTGGAGGTTTCCACGGAATGGGTTCTTTTGGAGAGTGAATCACAGGCCCGGTTCAAAGTAGAGCGTTCGGCCATCTCCAAGGACAGCACCCTGCATTCGTATCCTCCGGCATCCAAGTGAGCCAACGCATCGGGCTGACCGGTTGCATGGGCTCGGGCAAAACGACGGTGGCCGGCCTATTTGCTCAACTGGGCATCCCTGTTTACGATGCAGACGACCGAGCCAAAACCCTGATGGTTCAGGATTCTGGCTTGCGTGAAAGCATTGTTACGTTGTTGGGCCCTACGGCCTATTTGCCGGATGGTACCTTGAACCGAGAAGCTTTGGCTGCCAAGGTATTCAAAGACCCAAGACTCCTCCAAGAACTCAATGCACTGGTGCATCCCGTCGTTGCCCAAGATTCCTTGGCCTGGGCCGATCAACAAACAACCCCGTACAGTATCCACGAAGCGGCCTTGTTAATTCAAAGCGGATCAGCACTGGGAATGCGAGCTGTCATTTTGGTTCAGGCTCCCCTGCTCATGCGAATGGATCGGGTCCGCCTGCGCAATGGGTGGACCGATGAGCAAATTCTGGATCGCCTACGCAACCAATGGCCCGAAGAAGAATTGATTCCGTATTGCCGCTATCGCATTGTGAACGATGGTACCCAATCCCTGCCGCTTCAGGTCCAGGAAATTCACCGGGCAATTCTGAGCGATTTGGGGAAATGATTTTGAAAACGAGTTCCCTCCCGGTGCATCCAACCCAACCCCATCCCTTGGTAGGTCATCAGGTTCCAACCGTTTCGGAGTTCTCCCAAGGCCAGGTTCTGGCCTTGGCAATACCAAGTGGCCAGGGTAGCGTCTAGGTCGACCACCGGACAACCTTCTTCGACACTCCAGGTCCCGTTACGCGGATATCGACCGTGCTTTTTGCCGTAGGCCATCGCCAAATCTTGGCTCGGAAACCCCGATGAAACGGAAGAAAGACCGCTTTTGACCAACCGCATCTGCTTCTTTAAGCCCTCGGCAAGGCTTTGCAGATCTTGGGGATTCCACGTTTGGGTGCTGTTCGTGGTTGCCGATTCGAAAGGTTTGCGCAAGACAGAACAAAAAAATCCTTCGCCCTCGGTCCGACCGGGCAGCGACCACCACGCCCCATGTTTTGGATCCCAACGCTGGTCCATTTCCGAACCGTGAACCCATCCCCATTCTTCGGGCAGGTTCCACTGGGCAGGTTGCAAACGACCGGAACGAATCCATGGCAGAAGTTGACCGGTATTTTCTTCTTTGCCAAAGGTGCAGGTTGAATAAATCAACCAACCTCCGGGACGCAAAGCAAGATACAGGCTTTCTAGAATTTCGTCTTGCATTGTTACGAGGGACGCGCATTTGGCGAGGGACCAGTCTTTGGCTGCCTCGCGATGCTTGCGGAACATCCCTTCCCCACTGCAGGGCATATCCACCAAAATGCCATCAAAAAAGGATGGGAGTCCCTTCCAATTTTGGGCTGGGTTTTGAACCATCAGGACCCGATCGCTGCCGCTGCGTGCCACAGTAGCTTCGAGCAAGGGCAAGCGATGTTCCATGGGCTCGGAAGCAACCAACAGGCCATCTTCCGGCAATACGTCCAAAAGCGTGAGGGTTTTGCCACCCGGTGCGGCACAAGCATCCAAGAGCCTTCCCATGGGGGCACCTTCGGCTTTGAGGCGATCGAGTAGGTGATGAACGATGAGCCCTGCCGCTTCCTGCACATACCAAGCACCGGCCTGGTAACCGGGATAGGCATGAATCGGGCGATTTTTTTCGGAGGAATTCCGTTTGAAGTAGGTGGTCTCTGGATGCCAAAGAACCTGCTTACCGGGAACATAGCCCTCTATTTCATCGGGTGGCAATCCCTGCAAACAACGCAGGGTTCGATCCGTCACCGCTTCGTTGCTCAGACTATGAAGCAATCCGTCGGCGTGTTGAGGATATTCGCTGGTGACTCGACGAATAAAATCGCCCGGTAGCCACGCTTTCATTCCTCCTGACGGATTTATTGCCCGCTCTTGGCTTTGTTTCCCTCTCTGCGCTTTTTCATTTCCAGAGATTTGTCGTTCAACTTGAGCTGAGCGTACAATTGTTGCAGAGATACCATGGTATTGCTGTCATCGGGTTGCAGTTCCAAGGCCTTTTCGAGGTAAGGTTGGGCTTTCTCAAAGGCCGCTTTGGCTTTGGCAATGGCCGCATCGTATTCCTTTTGCTTGGAAAAGGGAATCTTGTTGGCTTCGTTGGCGAGTTCTGCGGCCGTGTTGAAATGCATGGCACCAAGGTTGTAATAAGGATCAAAATAATCGGCTTTGATTTCGATCGCTTTGAGGTAATCGGTCTCCGACAAGGAACCTTTTTTGAGGTTATCGTAGGCCGTGCCCCGTGCAAAGTAGAGGTTGGGATTGGTGGGATCCAGTTCAATGGCCTTGGATAATTTCTCGATAGCCATTTCTTGCTTGCCCTGGCTGAGGTAAATATTGAGTTCGTCGATGACCAACCCGATATCATTGGGATAGGCTTGACGACCCTGCGCTAAGTATTGCAAAGCCGCTGCGGTATCCCCCGCCAACTTAGTGAGCCGGGCGAGTTCAACATAAACGCCTGGTTTGTTGTATTGATTATCCAACAATGCTTTCCAATAACCCAGAGCCTTGGCACTGGAGTCCATTTTGCCAGCGGTGAGGGCTGCATTAAAAAGCACCGAGGTATCATTGGGCGTAACCGAAAGCAATTGCTCAAAGCGGGCCAGGGCTTCGGGGTACTTTTTTCCGACAAAGGCTTCCACCCCTTCGTTGTAGAAGGCGCCTTGAATGGTTAAGACCTTTTTGACGGCATCGTCCCTGTGTTCATTTTTGGTGTCCAATTCGATGCAACGACGATAGGATTCCCACGCAATATCCAAGGCGTCCGGGAATTGGGGTGACCAAGCGGTATCCCCGTAAATACCCAAATGAACTTCGCCACGATAGAACCAGGCCTTGGCCGTGTTCATGGTTTTGGGGTGAACGACCGCTTCGTCGATGGACGTTTTGGCTTTGTCAAATTCACTGTAACGGATGTAAATAATAGCGCTTTGAACTTTGTTAGGCTGAGCGTAAGCCGCACTTCCCATCACAAGGAACAGGAGGCTCCGAAGCAGGGTTTTCATGAAGGTTGGTTTAAGAGAGGTTGGTTGGATCGGGGTTTTCGTTGGGTTCGACTTGATCGTCATTCGTCTGGCTTTCTGAATGCTCGTGCTCGTCCTTTTGGACCAAAGCAACCGATGCAATGCGGTCATCGCCCTGCAATTTGATGAGGCGAACCCCTTGGGTGGCCCGACCCATCACACGCAGGCTCTCCACTCCAATTCGAATGGTGACCCCGCTTTTGTTGATAATCATCAGATCGTCCTGTTCATCCACCGTTTGCAGGGCCACCAGGGCCCCTGTTTTTTCGGTGATATTCAGGGTTCGGACCCCCTTGCCACCACGGTTGGTAACCCGGTAATCTTCAATACCGGAACGCTTTCCGTAGCCGGTCTCTGAAACGACCAGGAGGGTTGTTTCGGGGTTTTGAACACAAACCATCCCTATCACAAACTCGGAGGCCGCGTCCAGGGATACGCCCCTGACGCCGGTCGCGGTCCGACCCATGGGGCGGACTTTGGATTCATGAAAACGAATGGCCCGACCTGTGTTGGTGGCCATCACCATTTCGGACTGTCCGTTGGTTAGACGAGCTTCGAGAAGCTGATCGCCTTCGTTGATATTGATGGCGTTGATGCCGTTGGCGCGGGGTCTGCTGTACGCTTCCAGGGTTGTTTTTTTGATGACCCCGCTGCGGGTACAAAACACAATGTAGTTGGAATCAAGATATTCCTGTTCATCCAAGCTGCGAACCGATATATAGGCTCTGATTTTGTCGTCCTGAGGAATCTGTAACAAATTCTGTACGGCTCGCCCTTTGGTGTTTTTGGCGCCTTCGGGGATTTCGTAGACTTTGAGCCAATAACAACGACCTTGCTCCGTAAAGAAGAGCATCCAATGATGGGTCGATGCCACAAGCATGTGTTCAATAAAATCGTGATCCCGGGTTGCACCCCCCATCGCCCCCTTGCCACCCCGGTTCTGGACCCGGTATTCGTGAGCGGCGGTTCGCTTGATATAGCCCAAATGGGAAACGGTGACCACTACATCTTCCTCTTCGATCATGTCCTCCATGCGGAAATCACCGGCCGAATAAACGATTTCGGAACGGCGGGCATCCCCAAATCGCTCCTTAATTCCGGTCAATTCATCCTTGATGAGGGACATTCGCAGTCCTTCATCTTCTAGAATGGCCTGAAGTCGGCTTATCAAGGCCATAATTTCGTTGTACTCTTGGCGGATTTTGTCACGCTCCATGCCGGTCAAGCGCTGGAGGCGCAGTTCCAAAATGGCTTTGGATTGGATCTCGCTGAGGCCGAATTGGCTCATCAAGCCTACTTTGGCGATATCAGGGGTTGCCGAAGCCCGAATCAACGAAATGATTTCGTCCAAATGGTCCAAGGCAATCAAATAACCTTCCAGGATATGGGCCTTGCGCTGGGCTTCTGCCAGGTCGAAACGGGTCCTTCGAAGTACGACTTCGTGACGGTGATCCACAAAATGCCGAATCAAATCCAAGAGATTCAGCGCCTGAGGACGTCCGTTGACCAGTGCGATGTTGTTGACTGAAAACGAACTCTGCAAAGCCGTGTACTTGTACAAATGATTAAGGACCACCGAGGCCATGGCGTCTTTGCGGATCTCGTAGACAATGCGCATGCCATCCCGATCCGATTCATCCCGAATTTCTGAGATGCCTTCCAATTTCTTCTCGTTCACAAGGTCCCCGGTCTTCTGAAGCATGTCGGCTTTGTTGACCAAATACGGGATTTCGGTCACAATAATGCGCTCGCGGCCGTTATCAAGAACCTCGACCGTCGCTCTGGCCCGGATCACAACCCTTCCCCTCCCGGTGAGCAAGGCATCGCGAATTCCTTCGTAGCCGTATAACAACCCTCCGGTAGGGAAATCAGGGGCCTTGACATAGGCCAAGAGTTCATCGCAGGTGATATCACGCCGGTCGATATAGGCATGGATGCCATCGATCAACTCGCTTAGGTTGTGGGGAGCCATGTTGGTGGCCATACCGACCGCAATTCCTGCACTGCCGTTCATCAGCAGATGGGGGAATTTGCACGGCATGACCGTGGGCTCCTTCAGTGAATCGTCAAAATTGAGCTGGAAATCGACGGTTTCTTTGTCGATGTCTTCGAGCATTTCCTCGGCCAAGCGGGTCAGGCGCGCCTCGGTATAACGCATGGCCGCCGGACTATCCCCGTCCACGGAGCCAAAGTTACCTTGACCATCCACCAGCGGGTAACGCATGGACCAAGGTTGGGCCATACGGACCATGGTATCGTAAACCGATGAATCACCGTGCGGGTGGTATTTACCCAAAACCTCCCCTACGATACGGGCTGATTTTTTGTGGGCTTTGTTGGAGGCCAACCCCAATTCATTCATACCGAACAAAACCCTTCGATGGACTGGTTTGAGGCCATCTCGCACATCGGGCAGGGCTCGGGAAACAATCACCGACATCGAATAATCGATGTAAGCGGATTTCATTTCCTCTTCGATTTGAATGGGGATTATTTTGGAAGAATCGGCCATTGGGCAACTTAGGGGTTAAAAGCCCGAAAATACGAGGTTTTTCATGCATTTTTGGCCAATTGAACGTTCTATTTTTGCCATTCCACCTTCAAACAACGAGACGATGATGCAACCCATGCCGGATTTCCTTTTTCTGCAGGCCCAAGCCCCCCTAGGTTCCACGGACTCTTCTTTGCAGGTCCTGGACTTGGCCCTCAAAGGTGGGCCGTTTATGATCCCTCTTTTGCTTTTTTCGATTCTGACCGTCTACCTCATGGTGGAGCGCTGGATGACCTTGGCTCGGTACCGCAAAGGCATGGACCAGCTCCATCGAGATGTCCAGGTCCTAATCAAATCGGGGCAGCACGTGCAGGCGGTGGAGTCCTGCCGCCGTTCGGAGCTTCCTTTGGCCCGATTGTACTTGCAGTTATTCGAAAAAAACGCCGTTTTGACCGAACAAAACCTGCGGGAACACTTGAATTACTACGGCAAAAAGGAAGCGGTTTTGTATGAAAAAAATCTCGCCATGTTAGCCACGGTATCCGGTGCAGCCCCTATGGTGGGTTTCTTGGGCACCGTTACCGGGATGATCCGAGCTTTTTACCAACTTTCGGTATCGGGTTCGGCTGTTGATCCAGCCGCTTTGTCGGGTGGTATTTACGAGGCGATGGTTACCACAGCCGCTGGTTTGATGGTCGGTATCCTCGCCTACCTCGCCTACAATTATTTTACGGTCCGTGTGGAGAGACAGCTCACTGAATTGGAATTTATGGTAGGCGATACCCTGGAATTAATGCCCCAGGCGGATGCGTCATGAATTTTCGCCAGCCCTCCAAAGTCCGAGCCGATTTTAGCATGGCTTCGATGACCGATATCGTCTTTTTGTTGTTGATTTTCTTTTTGTTGACCTCGACCCTGGTGGCACCTCAAGCCCTGAAGTTGGTCCTCCCCAAAGGCAAGGGCCAGAACCTTGAATCCAAAGTCATCCGCATTAGCATCGATAGCATGTCGGTGTACCACCTTGAACAGAAGCCCTTGTCCAAGAGCGCTTTACAGGCCCAAATTCGCGCCTTGGCTTCGGCCGATACCGGTCAAACATTGATGTTGCAGGCCCATCACAGGGTACCTGTTCAGGAAGTGGTGGATGTGATGCAATGGTCCCGGGAAGCCGGACTCAAAATGGTGTTAGCGACCGACCCTCGATGAAGGCCCCCTTCGGTCGTTCCGGTTCAGCTTGGTTGATTTCCCTGGTATTGCACGGGTTGCTTCTTCTCTTGCTGGCCATGCTACACCTTGGATTGCCCGATGCACCACCGCCTGCTTCCCCCGGAGGAGGGCTGGCCTTGGCCTTGGGGGTTGAAGACGGCCAAGAGGAGCTTGCCCCGTCCCTTCCACCCACCGGAAGCAACAGCCCAACCTCCGATAGAACCGAACCGGTCCCCAAGACCTCGACGCCGAGTCCAAGCGTCACCCAGGACCAAGAAGAAGCCCCCGTGGTGACCCCCAAGCCTGAGACCAAGCCCATGAATCCCCGACTCCAGCGGCTTTTGCAACGCCAGGGTCAACCCAACCCCAACAACAGTTCAAGCGAAGCCTCCAAGGGCCAAAAGGACGGAACCGCCTCTTCCAACAACTCGGGGCTTTCGGGCAGCGGGGGCTTTTCGGCCCGTGGGGATGGTTTGGAGAATCGTGGGTTTTCCAAAAGTCCGGATCCCGAAGATTTTAGGATTCTCGATGCCCGCGTTGTGATCCCCATCGAAGTGGATCGTGAAGGCAGGGTCCGGGTTACCGGCCCACCCACAAGCAGCAAACCGCTCAATGCCCAACAAAAGCGAGCCTTGGTGGAGGCCACCCAAAACGCCCGGTTTCGACCCAATCCGGAATTGGCCTCCTCACAGCGCGGTGTTCTGGTTTTTGAATTGCAAATCAAAAACCGTTCATGAGGGCTGAATCCCCAACCTACCAAGAAACCTACCGCTGGCTCTTGGAGCATTTGCCCATGTACCAACGAATCGGTCCACCAGCGTACAAAGAAGGGTTGGAACGCATTCGCCATCTATGTCAATTTCTGGACCAACCCCAAGATCGCATGGGGTTGATCATTCATGTGGCCGGTACCAACGGCAAAGGTTCGGTCTGCCATGCCATGGCCTCGGTTCTGCAGGCCTGCGGTTACAAAACCGGGCTGTTCACCTCTCCCCATCTTCGGGATTTTAGGGAAAGAATCCGAATCAACGGGCAATGCATCGAGCCTTCCGAGGTGGTCGCTGGGGTTGAACGAATGCGTCAGGCTTCGGGAGCCATGGAGGCCTCTTTTTTTGAATTCACCACCGCCCTGGCCTTTGAGCATTTTGCCAACCATCACGTTGATTTTGCGGTGATTGAGACAGGCCTTGGAGGTCGTTTGGATTCCACCAATGTGGTCAAGCCCGGTTTAACAGCGATTACCCACATTGACTGGGATCATATGAATTTCTTGGGAGATCGCTTGCCCTTGATTGCCGCCGAAAAAGCAGGGATCCTCAAAAGGGGGGTGCCCGTGGTCATCGGCCGGTCTCAGGGCGATGAAATCGACCAGGTTTTCCAGAACAAGGCCCACGAATTACGCTGTCTCTTAACCTACGCCGACCAGGTCTACAACCTCCAGAAAGACTCGAAATCACCCCCCATGGGCCCGGCTGTTTGGCAGGTTCAAAGGCTGGGTCGAATCGTGGACCAGCCTCTCCAAACCGACCTTTTGGGGGCTTATCAAGGAGAAAATCTAGCCCAGGTTTTGACCATGGTGGAGGTCCTGCGAAATGTAGGGGTGGAATTGGAAGAAACCAAGGTCCGTGACGGTCTGTTATCCGTTGTTCGGAACACAGGAATGCAAGGCCGATGGCAGGTTTTGGGGCAAAGCCCCTTGCGTGTTGTGGATGTCGCCCATAACATCGAAGGCATCGATTGCGTCCTTGGGCAAGCAGCCGCCTGCCGTCCTTCCAAAAATTGGGCGGTGGTCCTGGGACTCTCCGCCGACAAAGATTTGGAGCCCATCCTGCAAAGGATGCCACGCGATGCCCGGTTTTATTTTGCTGCACCCGATAATCCCAGGTCGCTACCGGCCGAGGTTTTGGCCCAAAAAGCGGAGGCCGTCGGCTTGACAGGGTCTGCCTACCCTTCGGTCGAAGAGGCTTGGAATCAAGCCGTTCGTCAATCATCGGACGACGGTTTGGTGCTGGCGCTGGGTAGTTTTTTTGTGGTGGCCGAAATCCCTGTTTTGAACGAATAGCTCGATGGCCCATATCGATATTTACACCGATGGTTCGGCCCTGGGCAATCCAGGTCCGGGTGGTTATGCCGCAGTTCTTCTTAGCGGCGATCGACGCTTGGAAATCAGTGGAGGATTTTCATGCACCACCAACAATCGGATGGAACTCATGGCGGTGGTGGAGGCCCTTCAGGCGCTTCGCGGAAACGATCATACCATTCGCTTGTTTAGCGATTCCAAATACGTGGTGGATGCCTTTGTCAAGGACTGGATTGGTGGATGGAAACGAAGGGCCTGGAAGAATGTCAAAAACATCGATTTATGGCAAAGGCTTTTGCCTTTGACCCACCAACATCAAATCACCTGGTGCTGGATCAAAGGCCATGCCGAAATCCCCGAAAACGAGCGCTGCGATGTCTTGGCCAAGGCCGCTGCTGCTTCGTCCTCCCTGGGGCCCGACTTGGGCTACCGAGCCAACAGCCTTTGATAGAGGTTGCGAAGGGCCATGGCCCGGTGCGAGTGTTGTTTTTTGAAATCGGTTCCCAGCTGGGCCAATGAAAGTCCAGGACTTTCTATGGGTTCAAAAACCGGATCGTAACCAAAGCCTTCTTGTCCCGCCTCTTCGTGGAGGATACGTCCGTCACAGCGGCCTTCCACCCAAATCGGCTCCCCTTGGCCATCCCACCAACACAAAACACAAACAAAATAGGCTTCCCTGTTCTTGAGACCGTGCATGTTACGTAGTAGGAGTCGGAGATTATCCGCATCCGAGGCCGCAGGTCCTGCGTACCGGGCGCTGTGCAATCCGGGTTCGCCTCCCAGGGCCGGCACCACCAACCCGGAATCATCGGCCAAGGCCGGGTACCCGCTGGCTAGATGGGCCGCTTGGGCCTTTAGGAAGGCGTTTTGGGCAAAGGTTTCCCCCGTTTCGGCAGGAATCTCTCTCACCCCGCAGTCGGCCAGGCTCCAGAGGCGTACCGAGTCCCAAGGCCATTGGGCCCTAAATTCCCTGGTTTTTCCTTGGTTATGGGTGGCCAGAACCCAGGTTTCGGTCGAATTCAAGGTGACTTAGGATTCTGGGAATTTCCAGCCTTTGATTTGCTGCCAAAGGTTTTTTTTGGCCTCGGGATCGTCCATCATCCGGGTCAAAGAGACCGTGCCCACCCAAGATTCGGGACCCTGCCCAAGGGACAAATCGGGTGGAATGGGGACACCAAAGGCCACCAATCGATTTTGAATCCAAGGTTCCCAGGCAAGAACGGGGCCTGTGTGCCGAACGATTTGGTTTTGGGATAGGTTCAGGGCCCCGATGATTTTGGCCAGCAAGGCCTCTTCCTCCTGCGTTGCGGTTTGGCTGAGGACCACCACGAGGTTCGTTGAAGGCAAAACAGCCTTGGTCACCCCCCCGGTGACCGGACCATCCATGTAGACCAAGGTTTCGCGCCCCAGGACCCAGTCCTCCCACAGAGAATTCCCAGCTTGTGGGCCCCAAAATTGGGAAATCGAGGGGTTGGAGTCCATGTCTTACGGGTTAATGTATGCAAATAACGCGGTGATTGACCTATTTTTGGACAAAAAGCAGCCATGGACCCCATCCCTATTACTCGGCTACCCGTATCTCGTTTGTCCACGGTGGATTTTGAGGATCTTCCCTTCGGCAAGATCTTTGCGGACCACATGTTTGTGGCCGAATTCGAAGGGGGTCGTTGGCAAAATGCCCGCATTGTTCCCTACGGTGAAATTCCTACCAATCCGGCTATTTCAGCCCTGCATTACGGGCAGTCGATTTTTGAGGGCCTCAAAGCCTACCGCAACCAAAAGGGCGAGGTGCAGGTTTTTCGCCCATACGATAACATGAGTCGCATGATTCGTTCAGCTGGACGGCTTTGCATGCCGGCGGTGACCGAAGATATTTTTATTGGCGGTCTCAAGGCCTTGTTGGAATTGGACCAAGAATGGGTTCCACGCCAGCCTGGTTATTCCCTCTACATCCGCCCTTTTATGTACGCGATTGACGAATACGTCGGCATTCGGCCCTCGGATTCGTACCGCTTTATTATTTTTAATTGCCCCGTGGGGAATTACTACACGGCCCCATTGCATGTCAAAGTATCGGACCGCTATGTGAGGGCCTTTCCCATGGGCACCGGTTTTGCCAAGGTTGCCGGGAACTATGCGGCCGGTATGTTGCCCTTGAAACACGCCCGTGAAGCAGGCTACGATCAACTCGTATGGTTGGACGGCAAAGAAATGAAATACATCGAGGAATCGGGAACTATGAATTTGTTCTTTCAAATCGGAAACACCTTGGTGACCCCCCTCGCAGACGGTACCATCTTGGAGGGTATCACCCGGGATAGCATCCTGGGTTTGGCGGTCGAAGCTGGGTTGCCGGTGGAAGTTCGCAAAGTCAGCCTCGAAGAAGTGGTCGCCGCCTACGATCGAGGGGACCTCAAAGACGCTTTCGGGACCGGTACCGCCGCCACGGTGGCACCGATTTCGAGCATTACGGTCCAAGATCGGCGCTTGGTACTACCTGCCATGGAGGACCGCACCTATTCGACCCTGCTGGGCCGCATGTTGGACGATATCAAAACCGGCAAAACCCAGGATACCCGGGGTTGGATTATGAAAATCTAGTTTTATTTCAAACATATTCCCTCTTTTTTTTTTTAACCTATCCCTCTATGTCCAATTCTTTTTTGAATCGTTTGGTAGGGACCGCCTGCACGGTCCTCCTGCTGACGAACCTATCGGGTCGCCAAGCCAAGGCCCAGGTGATTCCCTTTGAGCGATACACCTTGCCCAACGGACTCAAAGTTCTTCTGCACCAGGATACTACCACCCCCATTGTGGCTGTGACGGTTTCTTACAAGGTTGGAAGCAAAAACGAAGACCCGCAACGGACGGGTTTTGCTCATTTCTTCGAGCACCTCCTCTTTGAAGGAAGCGAAAATATTGGTCGCGGTGAGTACATGAAATTGGTTAAAACCAATGGGGGCGTCCTCAACGCCAATACCTTTTACGATCGGACCTTTTATTTTGAGATTCTGCCATCCAATCAATTGGAATTGGGTCTCTGGATGGAAAGCGAACGGATGCTGCATGCCAAAATCGAGGATCAGGGGATCGAAACCCAACGTGAAGTGGTCAAAGAAGAAAGACGACAGCGTTACGATAACACCCCCTACGGTGGCTTGCTGGATCAGGCCATGCGCCGTACGTTCTTGGCCCACCCCTACGGGCGTTCGGTGATCGGTTCCATGGATCACTTGAATTCGGCCCGCAGAGAAGAGTTCATGGATTTTTACCGCACCTTCTATGTACCGGATAACGCCGTCTTATCCATCGCCGGTGATTTTAACAATGCCCAGATCAAAACCTGGATTGAACGTTACTTTGGGAATATTCCCGCATCCACCCGCCCCATTCCCCGCCCAAATCCCGAAGAACCTGTCCAAACGGCCGAGCGCAGGGATACCGTTTACGATAATATTCAGCTACCGGCGGTGGTGCATTCTTTCAAAATGCCGGCCCAAGGAACCCCTGATTTCTATCCGATGAGCATGCTGACCAGCCTGCTTTCCCAAGGGGCCTCTTCCCGTTTCCAAAAAACAATCGTGGACCAAGAACAGAAGGCCGTGGCCGTCGGTGCTTTCCCGTTGGGCATGGTGGATCACAGCGTCGCCATTATGTACGGCATTGTCAATATGGGCGTGGGTCCGGATCAATTGGATTCATCGATGCGTGCCCAATACCAACGAATCCGGGATGAATTGACCGAACCCAAGGAACTTTCCAAATTGATTAACCAACTTGAAAACGAACGTGTTGCCCAAATGGGCAGCGTTCAGGGCATCGCTGAACAATTGAGCGACTACGAATTGTTTTATGGAGATGCCCAATTGATTAACACCGAATTTGAGCGTTTTCGCAAAGTGACACCGCAGGATTTGCAACGAGTCGCCCGGCTTTACCTGGTTCCCGAGAATCAGGTAACCCTGTATTACTTAGCTCAACCCAAACCATAGACCCCACGCTCCTTATCCAACGACTCATGGCCCCCTTATCCTCTGTATTTAACATGTTCCGTTTTTTCCTCCTCCTGCTGGTTCTGCTTGGTTCAGGACTACGTATCGACTCGGCCGTGGCCCAAGGCACCAAGTCCCTGCCCAAAGCCAAATCGACCAAAGAGCGCAAAACCTTGACAGCCCCAGAGCCACCGGCTCCCTTGGACCGCAGCGTTCGACCTGCAGCGGGTCCTGCTCCGGAGATTCGTTGGGCAGAAGCGGAGCGTTGGGAATTACCCAATGGACTCAAAGTCTTTTTGGTTCGTAACACCAAACTTCCACGGGTCTCTGTTTCCTTGGTCTGGGACTACGATCCCGTTGCCGAAGGTTCCAAAACAGGCGTTTCGGCACTCACCGGTGAAATGATTCGCAGTGGAACCCGCGATAAATCCAAGGAAGCCTTGGACGAGGCCATCGACGGCCTGGGTGCCACCCTGTCCACTTCGTCCAATGGACTCTACGCCTCCTGCTTGAGCCGTAACACAGCTCCGTTGATGGGACTCATTGGAGAAATGCTCACCCAACCCGCCTACCGAGCCCTGGAATTGGAGCGTCTGCGTAAGCAGTCCATTTCTGGTTTGGAAAGCGAACAGACCAATGCCGAATCCGTTGCCGCCCGCGTTCTTCCTCGTTTGCTTTACGGATCGAACCATCCCTATGGTGAAATCCAAACGCAGAAAGGTCTTGAATCCATTCAACTCCAGGATTGTGAAAATTTCAGGGACCGTTATCTCCGACCCAACGTAGCGTATTTGGCCTTGGTAGGCGATATCGATCGAGCCACTGCCGAGGCATTGACCCGCCAACACCTGGGGCCATGGGCTGCAGCCGTGGTACCGACCCACAAATACCCGGTTCCTACCAACCCTAACGGTGTCAGGGTTGTGATGGTCGATCGTCCTTTGGCTGTCCAAACGGTGATTCGTATTGCCAACACCGTCCAATTGGTTCCGGGTTCTCCCGACTACATCCCATCGTCGGTGATGAATACCATCCTAGGTGCCAGCGATGCTCGGCTCTTTGATAACCTTCGAGAAACCCACGGTTATACCTACGGGGCCTATTCCTCGCTGACCAAGGATCCCTTGGTCGGGCAGTTCCGAGCCTATGCTCAAGTACGTAATGCCGTTACGGACAGTGCGATTCGTGAGTTTTTTTATGAATTAAATCGGATTCGGGATACCTTGGTCCCCGCGGACGAACTCCAAGGTGTCCAGAATTATCTCAACGGGACTTTTTCCATTTCGCTGCAGAATCCCCAAACGGTGGCCGGTTTTTACATCGACCAGGAGCGCTACCGCATGTCCCCTACCTATTACAGGAATTATTTGCAAGACCTGGCCCAAGTTGATCAGGAAGCCGTGCAGTCCATGGCCCGCAAAATGATTCAGCCCGGGTCCTGCGTTGTTTTGTGTGTTGGCAAAGGCAGCGAAATCGCACCCAAACTTCGTGCCATGGACAGCGATGGAATGATCGAATGGATGGATTGGAACGGAGAAACGGCACCGGATCCCACAGCGCTGAAATTACCGGAGGGAACCACCCTAGCATCCGTCCTCGATAAGTACATTGCGAAGACTGGGGGTACCAAGAATTGGTCCAAAGTAAAAGGTCTTCGCACCACGATGGCGGCCACCCTTCA
>JBMOHV010000003.1:0-48193 GCA_049317645.1 Bacteroidia bacterium | reverse complement strand
CCAGAAAGCCAATTAAAGGAAACATTGACCCGCTCTTGGCCGGCAGGCACCACGATATCCCTCCAAAAGAAATTGGAGGCGGCAGCCGTGTTCAAGTAACCGGGCGTTGAACCATCGGTAGAGATATAGGCTGAATACCCTCCAAAAGGGGCCGTGGTATTGGCCTGGCCCAAAATCCATGGGTTGTTGGCGCTGTTGGCCACGGTCCAACCGTTGGAGGCAAAGTCAGTTCCCAAGTTGAAGCCACCAGCACCGGCTGGATCGACCAAAACGGTCTGTGCCTGAACAGAAAGCAAACCTGTTACAAAGAAACATAGCCCTACGAATAAGGCCCATACGGCCTTGGGAAGGCGATTCGTAGCGCTCTTAGGAGAGCCAAAAAGAGTTGTCAAGGATGTATTCATGCCTTTACGATTTAGTTAGGTGGATAAATTTAGCAATAATTTTTGATTATTAAACAATAAAGCAAAAAAAATTGACCCGCCCCTGACGAGGTCCGAGGGTATCCTTAGGTCAAACCAAGCAGGCAGGGCAGGGTATAACCGGGCAAGGGGCCTGCCTTGGGGCCCGCCAAGCCCTTCCAGTCCTTGGCAAAACCCTGCCAAAGGATGTTTCCGCCCCCAGCGCCCCCCTCGGGGCCCAAGTCCACCAGATAATCAGCAGCCCGGAGCAGGTCCACCTGGTGCTCAATCACCAAAACCGTGTGGCCTTTGTCCACCAGGGCCTGCAAAAGCTCGACCAGAACCCGAATATCCTCCATGTGAAGGCCGGTGGTGGGTTCATCCAGGATGTAAAGGGTCTGTCCCCCTTCCCGTCGGCCCAATTCTGCGGCCAATTTGAGGCGCTGCGCCTCGCCTCCGGACAAAGTTGTTGCCGGTTGACCCAGCTGGAGGTAGCCCAATCCCACCTTTTCGAGGGTAGCCAGGCGCTTTCGGAGGTGGGGCAGGCCGTCAAAAAACGGAACCGCCTCGTGAATCGACATCGAAAGGACTTCGTGGATGTTGCGGCCCTTGTAGCGGACCTCGAGGGTATCCCGCTGGTAACGCTTGCCCCCGCAGTTCTCGCAAGGCAATTCGACATCGGGCAAAAAATTCATCTCCAAAACCCGGACCCCTGCTCCACCGCAGGCCTCGCAACGCCCCCCTGATACATTAAAAGAAAAGCGACCCGGGGTGTAGCCACGGATTTTGGACAAGGGCATTTCGGCAAAAAGCTGCCGAATGTCGGTAAACAGGCCTGTATAGGTTGCAGGATTGGAGCGCGGTGTGCGTCCTATCGGGGATTGATCAATCTCGATGA
Organism: Bacteroidia bacterium; assembly: GCA_049317645.1. Classification (GTDB taxonomy): domain Bacteria; phylum Bacteroidota; class Bacteroidia; order UBA7662; family UBA7662; genus SYHX01. Next base: position 46,894 of record JBMOHV010000003.1, on the reverse strand, counting down.
CTTTGTCCAGATGCTCCCAACCTTCCAAACTTTTGAATGGCAAATGAAAGCGACGGGTACCAGTAATTTGATTGGTGAGGGCCGGCACCAGGGTTTCATTGATCAAGGATGATTTGCCGGAACCCGAAACCCCCGAAACCCCGATCAGACAGCCGAGTGGCACCCGAAGGTCCACCCGACGCAGGTTGTGCCCGGTCGCTCCGATCAATCCCAACCAATGTTCGTTGCCAGGGCGGTCCTTGGAAGCCCCCACCTGACGGACGCCGGACAAGTAATCCGCCGTCAGCCCTCCACTGCGGCTCAACGCCTCCGGGGGGCCTTCGGAGACCAGCCGCCCACCCTCGCTACCGGCTCCGGGTCCCAAATCCACCACCCAGTCCGCGGCGCGAATCATTTCTTCGTCGTGCTCCACCACCAAAACCGTGTTACCCAGGTCCCGAAGATTCCGCAAGGCCCCTATCAAACGCCGGTTATCCCGGGGGTGCAATCCGATGCTGGGTTCGTCCAAAATGTACAAAACCCCGCTAAGCCCGGAGCCCAACTGACTGGCCAGCCGAATCCGCTGGGACTCCCCACCGGACAAAGTAGCCGTGCTGCGGTGCAAATGCAGGTAACCGAGGCCCACATCCAACAAAAACTGCAGACGAATTCGCAGTTCCTTGAGAATTTCATCGGCCACCCTGGCCTTGTTTCCTTTGAACGACCCCTCCAATCCCCCCAACCAATCCTGCAAGGTCTGCAATTCCATCCCGCAGAGGTCGGCAATGCTCTTCCCCGCGATCCAGAAATGCAAGGCTTCTTTTTTGAGTCGTCCCCCGCCACAGTCCGTGCAGGGTTTCTGACGGACAAAGCGCTGCACCCATTCCTGCATGGACGACGTCCCCCATTCGTCCTGCCGAGTAATCAAGGCCATCAACCCATCAAAGGAGTGGTATTCCATCCCTCGATCCTTGCCCATATCCACCGCCACGGGTTCTTTTTGGCCATACAAAAGCAAGTGCTTTTGGTCGGAGGTTAGTTGAGAAACCCGTGTTTGGAGACCAAACTTGTTTTTCTTGCCCAATGCCAGGATAACCCGAAAAATCCAATTGTCTTTGTATTCCCCCAACGGAGCCAAGCCCCCGTTGCCCAACGTAAGCTCCCCGTCCCCAAAAACCAATTCAGGGTCCGCCTCCATTTTGGAGCCCAGGCCTTGGCATCGAGGGCAAGCCCCGTACGGTAGGTTAAACGAAAATGTGTTAGGCTGAGGTTCGTCGTAGGCCAAACCGTTCTCGGGATCGGTCAATAATTTGCTGAAATACCGCCAATTCCAAGACCCGGACCCATCGTCCGAGGGGGTGCCGCATAACAAAACTCCCTTGCCCAATCGTGTAGCCAATTCCACGCTGGTTTTGAGTCGATGGGCTGAATCCTGACCAGGCACCAGCACGTCCACCACCAATTCGATATCATGAACCTTGTAACGGTCGACCTGCATACGGGGTGAGAGGTCCGTGACCTCGCCATCGATCCGCACTTTGGTAAAACCCTGCTTGCGCCATTGTTCAAAAAGTTCACGGTAGTGTCCTTTGCGGCTGCGGATCAGCGGAGCCAATAACATCAGATCACGGTCCTTGTAATCCTGGAGCAGGCTTTCCATAATCTGGGCCTGGCTAAACTGTTGCATCGGTTTACCCGAAACCCAGGAATGGGCTTGGCCAATGCGGGCAAAGAGCAGCCTCAAAAAATCATAAATCTCCGTGGTGGTTCCCACCGTAGATCGGGGATTGCGGGAGGTTGTTTTTTGCTCAATCGCAATGACGGGGCTCAAGCCATCGATCCGATCCACCGCCGGCCTTTCCAGCTTGCCCATGAACTGACGGGCATAGGCCGAAAAAGACTCCAAATACCGTCGCTGCCCCTCGGCGTACAAAGTCGCAAAAGCCAAGGAGGATTTTCCACTCCCGCTGGGCCCCGTAACAACCACCAAAGATTCCCGGGGAAGGGTTAGGTCCAGGTCCCGGAGATTGTGCTCGCGGGCACCCTCGATGCGAAGAACTTCTTTCATGGCAGCCCCAAACCCCATTCGGCCACCGGAACCAGAGACCAGCGCGATGCCTTGTCCGAAAATGATTGGGTAGGCTTGCGCAGCGTATAGGTGTTACGGTCCGGATTGCGCAAAGAGGTTTTGCGTATCCAGGGGTTAAATATTTTGAGCTCGCGGTAACTCATTCCGTGTTCCCGGGCATAGTTGGCCCAATTCGTCACCGGCTCTTTCAGCGTCCATTGGACGGTTTCGAAGGGTAAATAAACCTGCGATGCGGTCAAATGAAAACCGTACCGCTCGGGGTGTTCCATGATGGTTTTGATAGCAAGAATCCGGGGAAGGTAGCGGGATGTTTCGTTGTTAAGATGAAGTTCCGGGTAACGATCCTTGCCTTGGTAGTCAGCCTGCTGTTTCAAACCTGCCGTACCCATGTTGTAGGAGGCAGCAACCATGGACCAATTCCCGAATTGATCGTGCGCTCTGCGTAGGTACCTGCACGCCGCCTGGGTTGACAGCCAGGGGTCGTAGCGTTGATCGACTTCTTCGTTGACCTGCAGTCCGTGTTGACGAGCCGTGCCTGCCAAAAACTGCCAATAACCAACGGCATCGGCCGACGAAATGGCATTGGCCAAACCGCTCTCGGCCACCGCCAGGTATTTGAAATCTTCGGGGATCCCGTTTTGTTTTAACACATTTTCGATCATAGGAAACCAACGAGCTGCACGCTTGATGTAAAGGAGCATGGTCGCCTGCCCATAGGCATTTTGAAGTAATTCCCTTTCGACTCGTTCGCGAAACTCAAAATCCCACAAAGGAACTTTTTCGCCCGCAAAATGCATGCCCTCTGGAACCGGAACCGAATACACCCGGTAATTGGACCAAAATTTCTGGCGGTAGGCTTTTTCTTCCTCGGTCTTGGATGCGCTGTTCAGCAACCAACCCACCGACAACGGCACAAAGAGCCCCACCAACCACGCGATCGTTTTGGAACGCTTGGCCCAACTCCCTTGGCCCCAGAATTTCATAAATTTTTGTTCAGGTCTTTCCCAAAATTACGCCACAAACGAGCGGCGTTTGTAAATCGGAAAAGCCGAACAAGGTTCACCGTAAAAAAGGCTCTGAACCACCCCCATCAATCGTTGGGTCAAGGCCAGGTATAGGGCCGGTGTCCATTCCGCCCTGGAACAAGCCTTGATCATCAAACGAGCATCGCGGTACAGTTCCGTATCCAGTTGCCGAATACGTGCCAAAGCCAATTGACACTGCACCTGACCCGGGGTTCCATATTCGATGCCGGCGGGACGAACCGAAGGCTCTCCCCCTTGAAGGTGGACCGCCAAAATCATCACCGCCCATGGCGGCCAAACCGCTTCGGATGAACAATACAAGGCTACCCAACGTCCGGCGTAAGGGGTGGGATCCATGGCCTGAACGCGGGCCCGGTAATCTTTTTCACGGAGGACGCCCCATTCGTCCATATAATCCGCCAGATCAAGGGGTCGAATTTGGGAATCCGGCACAAGAAAGTCATTGGGATCCAAGACCTGAATCCCGCTTTCTTGAATTTTGTTACGAATTGGCGACGAATCCTCGCTCATGCCTGCTACCGAAGCCGTATCGAGCGGCTGCGATTCCAAAATTAATAAAAGAGATGGCGATCGTCCTTGATGGTGGCCAATTCACGCTTGGCACCAAAGGGCTCGTTCCCTGCCCTTCCACGGTACTGCCCTTCGAGCGATGCTTTGGCCGAACGCAAGTCGTAGTCTTTGGGAAGACTGCTCAGGCTGTCCACGACGAAAACATAGACACCGCGCTCGCCGGCAACTGGCTTCCCGATTCGGCCTTTGGGGGTTGAAAACAAAGCCCCGGATAGTTTGGGCTCCTGGCCCACCCCGTTGATGAAGGAGCCGAGGAAAGAAGCGCCCATCAAAGGCTGAACCATCGCACCTACGTTGGCGGCAGCGGCTTCCAGATTGGGATTTTGGCCCAATGCCTTGGTCCATTTGCTGGCCAGCATTTCTCCTTTTTTCTCTTTGCGAATGCGATACTCGAGATCTGTCTTGACCTCCTCGAGAGGCTTGGTCCCTTTCTCCATGGCTTTGGTCAAAACGGCAACCACAAAACGATCCTCCGTTTCGAAGAGGGGGCTCAAATCGCCCGTAGTTGCTTTGTAAGCCCAGCGCACGATTTCCCGAGCGTTGTTGATGCCAGGAATGACGCGGTCACCCACTCGAATATTCTCAGCCGTCTTCTTGGGAAGACCCTTGGTGTCCACTGCTTTCTGGAAATCCTCGGAGTTTTTGAGGCTGGAAGCAAAGGCCGTCGCCACGGCAAAGCGAGCCCGGAAGGTTTCGGTCGAAGGGGAAATCCTCGCAGCCACCGGCGCCAACTTGACAACCGGCTTTTGACCCTTCTGGTCGTTGATTTGAATCAGGTGGTATCCAAAATCAGAGCGGACCACCACCAGCTCCCCGCTGCGACCACCAAAACAGGCATCGTTGAAGGGCTTCACCATCATGCCTTCTGCAAAATAGCCCAAGTCGCCGCCTTTGACGGCCGATCCAGGGTCGGCCGAAAAGGTTGTCGCCAAAGCACCAAAATCCGAACCACTCCGTACCGCCTGCAACAGGCTATCCGCCTGGGCCTTGACGGTTGAATCGGGACGATTCTCCACTTTGAGAAGAATATGCCTGGCCTTTACAGAGTCTGGACGGCTGGTTTTTTGGGATAGTTTGGTCAAAACAAAGGCCCCGTTCTCGAGATAGAGATCGGTCACTGTACCGACGGGTGAACTGGCCAAGGCCACCAAGGCGGGCTGGGTCAGAGTCGAGACCGGCGTAAATCGATCATCGTATGGCAAATCCGAGCGCAAGGCCGCAAAAGCGCTGTCATCGGTGCTGGCAACAAGGGCATCCCGCAGATCCATGAGGGTTTGACGAGCCTTGGCAGAGTCCTCACTAGAGGCGGTTACTTCAAAGCTTACATAATCCAGGGCCCTGATATCGTCCTTGAGCTTAAAAGATGCCTTGAATTTTTCGTACGCCTTCTGATAGTCCTCATCGCTCAGTCGGATGGTCGAATCCACGATGGTGCTGTAATCCAAAAGGGCGTAACGACCGGTGGCGGCGATATTGGTTCCTTTGACAAACTCATCGGCAAAAAAATCAGGGATGTACATGCCCATGGCCACCAGATTCGAGTATTTGCGGGTTGTACGGTCCTTGAGAAGGTAGTCTTCGAAGGCCTTCCACTTCTTCTGCATATCGGCAGGCTGTTTGGAAAGGTTCTTGAGGAAATCAACCACCCGGGTCCGGTCAAATTGTCCGGTTTGGGGGTCGGTAAAGGCCTTTTGGATTTCGGGATGAAGATTTTTGCCCTGAACCATATCGTAAAGCTCCTCTTCGCCGACTTCCAGGCCCAAGTCCTTGTAGGTTTCACCCATAATTCGCTCCCTAAGCAGTTCATTCCAAACTTGGTCGCGAAGCGAAGCCATCGTGGCCTCGTCAACCTGGGCCGTGTTGGTATTGGCTTTGTAGTTCTCGACGGTCTCTTGCAGTTTGACGTCAAATAGGTTCAAACTGATTTTGTCCCCCTCAATTTCGCCCACATCCGTTGGGTTGCGTTGCGAGAAAAGGCCGTTTCCGGAGAAAACGTCCATGGCCAAGAAGGAAACCAGGGCAAGACCAATGAGAGCGACCAGAAGACCCGCTTTGCTGCGTATAGTGGTAATAACCGACATCTTACAAAAATTAAGGGATGCAAAAATAAGCCTTTAGGCCTATTCTTCGGCATCCTTTCCGAGCCTGCGCAGGCTAATCAAGTCAATTCGGGTTGTGCTCACCGCTTCGACCCGGACTTCGAGGCCTTCTTCGACCCAGGTACTTCCAGCTTCGGGGAAGTCCCCACGGCTTTCCATCACCCAGCCACCCAGCGTCTCGTAGGGCCCCACGGGGATTCCCAAGGCATAGTGCTCGTTGACATAATCCACCTCCAAGCGACCCGAAAAAAGGAATTTTCCGGCTTCCAGCTCTTTCTCAACCCTTTCGGGCTCGTCGTGTTCGTCTTGAATTTCACCAAAAATTTCTTCGAGCAAATCCTCCACAGTGACCATGCCCGCTGTCCCACCGAGTTCATCCACCACCAGCGCCATGGAACGCCTTCCAGCCGTCAGTTGTTTGAGCAAACGGGAGGCCGACATCGATTCCGGAACAATGGCCAAAGGCAATTGCAAATCCTGCAAACGAAAAGGCAAGGATGGGTCCAAAGCCAATACCGAATGAAAGTGAAGATATCCGACCACATGATCCATATCGCCGCGGAAAAGAAGAATCTTGGACAAGCCGCTTTCGTTGAAGGCCTTGAGGACTTGATCGCGACTGCTCCCCACCTCCAAGCCCACCAATTCCGTCCGGGGGACCATGCAGGCTCTTATTTTTATATCACTGAAATAGAGCGCTTTGTGAAAGTATCCCAGATCCACCTCCTGCTCGGTCGCCTCGTCTTGGAAATAGACTTGTTCGTTGAGCCAATGGCTGAGTTCGGCTTTATCAAAAACCTTGGCGGGACCTGCTTCGCCTTCGCTGCTAACCTGGCGAACCAACCAGCGACTGGCCCGGCTTACCACATAAACAAAAGGATATAACAAATAATAAACCGCCTGCATGGGCCGTGCAAAAGCCATAAACAAGGCGTCCGCATTGGCCCGAAAAACGGTTTTGGGAAAATACTCCCCCAAGAACAAAACCACCACCGAACTCAACAAGGTCTGCAGCCCCAGCATGGCCAAGTCCAGACCCGCAAGAGCCGGGAACCAAGACAGGAGGATGGGGTCAATCAGAGGCGTCAAAAACATCCCGTACACCACCAGGGCCAGGTTGTTTCCAATCAATATGGTCCCCAAAAATTCATCTGAATTCCGAACGAAGCGACCCAGGATCAAGGCCGAGGGGATCGCTTGCTTCTGACGCAACTCCAAGCGAAATCGGTTGGCATTCAGGAAAGCTGATTCCATGCCCGAAAAAAAAGCCGAGGCCATCAAGGCCAGTAAAACACCAATCACCGCACGAAATTAAGACGGTTCCCCCCAGCGAACGCTTCCTTTGAGTTTGAGAATGCGGTATTGGCTCAAATCTCGGTTGGCTTCCAACCCCTCTCCCATCAACAGTTCCCTGGGCGTCCGGATACGGACCGGACCCGTGGTATAAACCCTACCGGTCGCCTCCTCCATGAACAAACGTTCCGTAAACAAGGTATCACCAGCGGTATTGTTGGCCACAACCCGTCCCCTCGCCTCCAAAATCCCCTTTTTGGAATCCCTGCGACCCCCTTCGGCGGTCAACCGACTGAGAATGCGTGAACCCGTTGCGTCGTAAAAAGCAACCCTAAGACCATCGTACAAATCCAGCCTATCCTGATTTCGGTGCCAGGCCGCCCTACCGGCCACAGCATGGGCCTTGACTTTGCCTTGGCTATAAAACCACCAATCCACCCCCTCCATGCGATCCACCCCGACCTCCAACGGATTTCGAAACCGCTCGGCCTTCTCCCGATCCGGGGTGCATCCCCCGACCAACACAAGGACCAAGCCCAAATAACAATACCAAACCCGCATCCAATCCCTGTACCGCGCCCATCCAATCCACGGAGGGGTCCAAGAATCCATCAATCCGAGGTACGGACCGAGGTACTTTCCTGAATCCAACAACCGACGCGGTAGGCATCGCCTCCTTTGTAGGGAGGGTTGTTAAAAAAGAGGGTTTCCTTTTTGGGGAAATAACCGCTGTATTTGTCCACCAACTGATCGCACTCGGTTTGCAGGGCCGGATTGGTACGAGCCGCCTGCTTGAATTTGTCAACCGCGGCCCAATAAACAGCCTGGGCCGAGATGCCACCGCCCCCACAGACATTGTAACTGGCGGCGTACAGGTTCCCAATGAACAGAAACGGCTTGCCCCAGTTTGGACGAAGCGCATTCGCTTGGAGGGCCAATTCCCTGGCTTTGTCGTATTGCTTGTCCTCGCTAAACAAAGCCGCATAATCCAAGGTATACTGCGCTTTGACGGAATCATCCGAGACCAATTTGAGGGCTTCTTGGTAGTAGGTATCGGCCTCCTTGGTTCGGTTGCTCTTGTGGAAACGACGAGCCAATTCGATGCCGAGGGCCGGCTGGGGATCGTCGGAAAACTTGCTGATGGCAACCTTCTCGTAAAATTCGGACTCCTTGCAGTTCCTTATCCTTAATTGGTTGTAGATAAGGTCTCTAAGTGCCTTTTCGGTATTGCCTGCCAGAAATTTGGCTTCAAAATTCTTGAGGATTTGATCGCAATTCTCAATCACCGAAATAGACAAGTCGGCATCCAAGGCTGCTTTGTTTTCGGTGTAACGAAGGCGCTTGGTAGAATCCAAAGCTGGATTGGCGAGGTTGGCGTCGGCAATGCCCGTCAACTGATTGTACAAATCAAAGATTTGGTCTTGGTTCAAGGCCCCGCCCTTGAAGTCCTTGATGGCTACTTTGAAGTAATATCCCAGAACAAAAGGCTCGGTAGCCTGACCGCCGACCTGTACCGCCACTTCAAAGGCCTCACGGATGCGTTGATTCTGGCCGGGGATGAAATCCAGCATGTCAACCGCCTTGCGACCCAAGGCATTGGAAGCGCTCTTGGGGAAGAACTTGGCCCTTGCGTCGTAAATCAACAACAAGGTATCCAAAAGGGGCGTGCGTAGTGTGGAGTCTTTTTGGGCCTTCAAACGGTCCTTGAACATAGCAATCCCGTCAATTTGCGTCTGCTCGCGCGAGCACGGTGCCTGCTCAAAAACATAGCGCCATGGCTCCAAAGCAGCCGCAAAATTCTTTTGTTTGAAAAATTCCCGGTAGAGCGAGATGTTTTGGATGGTCTGAACGCTGTCCACCCCCCATTTTTTGGAACAATCGACCTGAGCGCTCACCATCTCCGTCGAAAACAGGCCTAGGCCGGCAACGAATAGGAAGAGACGGGTAAAAATTTGTTTGAAAGGTGTTTTCATTTTGGGCGGAAAAAGCTGTTTAGGGTATAAGTTCTAAAGTTATAAAACGCAGAAATGGCAAAATAAGTTTCAAAATGGCCCGAAGGCAATTCCGTATTTGTTCGAGGCGAAATTAATCGTAGACCCTCCGGATAAACCAACGATCGTTGAGATTTAAGGAAAGGTTGAAGCGTACAAAATCTTCACGCAACAATCCCTGACGGAGGGTGCCCCAACGACCCGCCTCCAATCCAAAATTCAAAACGCTCACCGACCTTCTCAAGGGGATCCCCAAACCAAGGTGGATTCCTGCCTCGGGAATGGATTGATTCCGAAGACGAAGTCCCCCGGGGCTGTACCTCAATCCGGCTCGGTAGATCACGGACCGACCCGAAGAGCCGCCCCCTGGCTTCACCAGCCTGTACCCACCCCAACGCAATGTCCATTGATTCTGCATGGAATCCGAACGACCCATCACCCTCCATTGGCTGAGGGGCTCGTAATTCAATTCCAAGCCGGTTCCAGCTTTTCCTTCTTTTTCGAGCCAATAGCCCAAGCTGGCTTTGAGGGGCATGGACAGGTCGCCCTTGGATTCGGGCAGGCTGTAAACCGTATCGCGGACCCTGGGGGTGCCGGCAATAAGCGTATAGCGCTCGGCCAGAAGAGTTTGGCGCATGGCAGCCTCAAAGGGCAGGCGCAGATTAAGGCCCCAAGTCCCTCGCCAAGCGGTGGTGGGCTTGCCGGGTTGAAACTGAAAACCGATCTGATGGTAAAGGTCCAAAACGGACCATTGATCCTGAACACGGACATTGAAGGCCTGGATAGAATCAGGAAAAACCCGACGAAATTCTCGTATACTCTTTCCAAAGAGGGCATTCGCGGTGTAACCCACCCTCCACTGTGAATTAATTTGCCAACCCCAGGCCCAGGCCAGGCGGTTGAATCCCCCCCGACCTGTGTAGTATTCGTCCACCTGGTAAGGAACCTGTCCACCGCCCGGATCGACCAACCCACGACCCGATACATCGTAATTGGTGAGTGCAAAGGGCGTAAACGAAAGGGAGGTGCCCAAGGTTTTTCCGACCGGCACCGCCAAAGCCAAGTGACTGAGGTTGATATTGGATTTGGTCAACGCCTGATCGTTGGTACGCAGAAAGGAAAAGCGAGCCTGCGTTCCTATCTCCATGCGGGTCAATGCTCCTTGACCCAAAGACGCCGGGTTCTCGGTGTTAATCCACAAAGGATGGGTCACAGCCGCCTGCATTCCTCCGATGCCACCAAATGCGGAACCAACCAGAGGCTGAAATTCCCCCATTCCAAAACGAGCATAGGGGGAGCCGTAATTGGCGATCTGGGCCCGGACCCCCAGGCAACCCCACAACACAAAGAAGGTCACCAAGCATGAAGGGGCCCAAGGGCGTTTAGGGTTGTTGTTTTGCATGGAGTAGCAAGGTATAAAGACCGTGCAGGGCCAGGTTTGGCTCGGCAAAGATGGGGCCATCGGCCCGGATTTGGGCCAAAACCTCCGGCTTGGCATCACCACCGCAGACCAGGACCCCTGCCCCGGGCTGGACCTCGTTCCATCGCCGTGTATGGTCCTGAATTTCAGCAATCCACCCCCCCTGTGCCCCGGCATGAATCGCCTCCAGGGTGCTTTTGCCCGGGTAGGGGGTCGGGGTATAGGATGGTTCAAGGTCCGGCAAAGCGGCGGTTTCACGATGCAAAGCCCGGTAACGCATGCGCAGTCCGGGCGATATCAAACCACCCAAATGCCTGGCGGATCCCCCTGTTTCCGAAGGCAAGAGCCAATCCACGGTCAGGCAGGTCCCCAGTCCCAGAACCATCCAAGCCTGGTCGGGGTGCAGGGTCAGCGCACCTACCATTTGGATTTTGCGGTCCAAGCCCAACGTCTCGGGGGTCCGGTACTGGGTTTCAAAGGGCCAAAACGAGGACGCATCGGGCCAAAAAGGCGGGAGCAACCCCGCCGAAAGCCAAACTTCTTCCCAATAATTCCGGGGCAGGGAAACCGATGCCACCGCCGTCAAGGTGGGTCGACCCAGGGTGAGAGCCTCACGCAGCGTTTCATGAACCCGGTTAAGAGGGGTACGCAGCACCTTCTTAAGCCCCCCGGCTTCATCCCATATACCCCACTTAATCAGGGTGTTACCGGCATCAATTGTCCAAATCATACGGGGAAATTCTCGTCGCTAACCGATTGTTGGCTGTAAAGTAAACGATATTCGGGGTGACGAAGAATCAAGGATTGATCCCGCTTGGGGTTCCAAACCAGGAGTCCCCCATCGGAAACCAATCCCTGTACCTCCAAGAAGCAACGGCCGTCCGGACCATCAAAGGCACAGAATCGGCCGAATCCCCACAGACGCTCATTGCATTTTTGCAACCAAGCGTCCTCGGGGAGCCCCTCCAATCCGGGAACCAACGCCCAAGACCAAGCCTTTAGGATGACGTTGAGCAGATCGGCGGCATCAGGGACCGCAGGAGGTATCCGATTCGTTTGTTTGGCCCACGATTCCTGTTCCAGAAGGAGGGAAGTGGCCCAAGGAAGCTCCTCTGGGAAGGTTTGTTGCAATAAGTTGAGGCCAAAGCCCACCAAGGCCTCCTGGAGACGGGGTCCTTGGACCTGGCTTTCGATGAGCAAACCCCCCAATTTGCACCCCTGGGCGTTGACCCAATCGTTGGGCCATTTGAGCAGAACCTGAACACCGGGACGATAGGCCTCAACGGCTTGCGCAACGGCCAAAGCCAAGCGATACCCCCATTCGGGGGCTTTATCCAAGGGCAAAGCCGGCCGCAAATGCACCGAAGCCAAAAGTCCCTGTCCCGAATCACAAGTCCATGTTTGACCCATGCGGCCCCGGCCTTTGTTCTGATGCAAAGCCCAAACCACCTTGGCGGTGTCTTCTTGGCCTTTTCCACGCGTTCGCAGGTTTTCCCGTAGCGTATCTTGGGTGCTGTCCACCACCTCGAAAGCAATCACTTCAAAGGGGTGGTCCTTATTAGGGCCTGCTGGACTCGGTAAATCGTTCATTGCCTAACTACTTTTGCAAAAATATTCTTTTCACCCCCCCGTTTCTTTATGACTACACCCGATCCCTCGTCGGACCATCCCCTTGTCCACGCCGTGGTTGAGGGCCTCGAAGACAAAAAAGGACAAAAAATCTGCATCATGGACCTTCGTCATCTGCGCGATCGCATGGCCGATTACTTTGTCATTGCCCAGGCCGAATCAGGCACCCAGCTACGAGCAATGGCTGAATCGGTGCAGGAAACCGTCAAAGCCCAAACCGGCCTGAGGGTCTGGGGCAGCGAAGGCCAGAACCACGCAAGATGGATTCTCTTGGATTACGCCGATGTGGTGGTCCATCTTTTCTTACCCGAAATCCGGGAATTTTACAACCTCGAAAAACTCTGGAACGACGCAAGGATGACCTATCCACAGTCCCTTCCGGCCGATTCCAATCCTCAATAACATGTCCAAGACTCGCAAACCCAAAATCAGTCCAACCGGTCCCAAACCCGGGCCCAATGCGCCCAAAAAATCTTTCAACCTCTATTGGCTGTACATTGTTATTGCTCTGGTTTTACTTGGCTTGCAGTTTTTGAACCCAGGAACCGCGGCCAAAATCATTACCTGGAAAGAGTTTACAGCCTTGGCCTCCAAAGGCGAAGTCGAAAAACTCGTGGGCTACAAGCAGGATGACCTCTATGTTATGGAGGTTCATCTTACGGAGAGAACCATGGAATCCGAGAAGTTTAGGGAATTTCGTAACAAAAGTTTTGGCGGTCCCCGCAACAATCCCTATTACTTTACCGAAAGCTCCCCCGAAAGTTTGGAAAATCGCCTCAAAGACTGGGCCATCAAAGACAAAAAGGAAGAGATTGCTGTCCAGTGGGAATCTCGGCATTCGTGGTTTAGCGACGCCTTGGGTTTTTTGTTACCAACACTTCTTTTGGTTGGTCTGTGGTTCTTGTTGTTTCGGCGTGTGGCATCGGGCGGCGGTCCAGGCGGTCAGATTTTTAACATTGGCAAATCCAAAGCGACCCTGTTCGACAAGAACACCAAGGTCAACATCACTTTTAACGATGTCGCTGGCCTTGAAGAGGCCAAGGTGGAAGTGATGGAAGTGGTTGATTTTCTCAAGAACCCCAAAAAGTACACCGCACTGGGCGGAAAAATCCCCAAAGGAGTCTTGTTGGTGGGACCTCCGGGAACAGGCAAAACCCTGCTGGCCAAGGCGGTAGCCGGCGAAGCCCAGGTTCCTTTCTTCACGCTAAGCGGATCGGATTTTGTGGAGATGTTTGTCGGCGTCGGCGCCAGTCGGGTCCGGGATTTGTTCAAACAAGCCCGCGAAAAAGCCCCTTGTATCATTTTCATTGATGAAATTGATGCGGTTGGGCGATCCAGGGGCAAGAACCAAATCATGGGGGGGAATGACGAACGCGAAAGCACCTTGAACCAACTCCTGGTTGAAATGGATGGTTTCTCAACGGACCTGGGCATCATCATGATGGCCGCCACCAACCGTCCGGACGTATTGGACCCCGCCCTTCTAAGACCGGGACGATTCGACCGTCAAATCAGCATTGACCGACCGGACCTTATTGGGAGAGAACAAATCTTCAAAGTCCACCTCAAAGCCCTCAAACTGGCCGCCGAAGTGGATGCCCACAAACTGGCCGAACAGACCCCTGGATTTGCGGGAGCCGAAATCGCCAATGTATGCAACGAAGCCGCCTTGATCGCAGCACGGACCGACAAGAAGGAAGTCGAAATGATTGACTTCAATGCAGCCATCGATCGGGTGATAGGTGGCCTGGAAAAGAAAAACAAAATCATCTCCCCCGAAGAGAAGAAAATCGTGGCCTACCACGAGGCAGGCCATGCCGTTGTGGGATGGTTCCTGGACAGCACCGATCCATTGGTCAAGGTGAGCATCGTCCCCCGAGGCGTAGCCGCTTTAGGTTATGCCCAATACCTGCCCAAGGAGCAATACCTCTACACCACCGAACAACTTTTGGATACCATGTGCATGACCCTGGGTGGTCGAGCGGCCGAAGAGGTGGTCTTTGGGCGAATTAGCACCGGCGCCCAGAACGACTTGGAGCGTATCACCCGTGTTGCCTACGGCATGGTCACCCTTTACGGAATGAGCAAAGCCGTGGGGCCGATTAGCTTCAACGATACCCAAGGCGAATACCAGTTCCGCAAGCCCTATTCAGAGGAAACAGCGTTGCTGATTGACCAAGAAGTCCGGGCCATTATCGACAAAGCCTATCAGCAAACCCTGGCCCTGGTCAGATCCAAACGAGCTATTCTCGAAGCCATCGCCCAGGAATTGTTGGCCAAGGAGGTTATTTTCCAGGTGGATTTGGAGCGCCTGGCGGGCCCGCGCCCCTTTGAGAATGATCCCTTGATCGTACCCGAGCCAATGGTCGAGCCAGCGGCCGAGCCAACGGCCGAGCCAATGGCTGAGCCAGCGGTTGAGCCAATGGCTGAGCCAACGGCCGATGCGACGAGTCCATCCACTGTTAACGACCAACCCTAAAGCGGAATGGCGCTCTCATCGCGCGAGACCGTTATCCAGCGCCTGCGCAAAGCCCTGATTCACCCTTCCGACCCGCCCCTGCGGGTTCGTCCGGAACAGGCGGCCGAAGATCCTTTTGAACCCATGGAGGAAGACTTGGCTTTGGCCTTTGCCAAGCGATTGTTGCAACTCAAAGGCCAATTTGTCTACGCTGAGACCCAAGCTGAATTGGCGACCTATCTGGCCAAGGCCCTCGAAGGGGCGGATAATCGCAACCTCTTTTGTTTGGAACCCGAGATTCAGGATTTGTTACGAAAATCCGGTCTTGCCTACCGCGTTGATACCGACCGAATGGAAGAGGCGGGGGTGGGTGTAACCGGCTGTGAAGCCTTGATTGCATGGAGCGGATCGGTCATGGTAAGTTCGGCCCAAGCCTTCGGGCGTACTCTCACGGTGTACCCGCCCATTCATTGGGTGGTGGCCCGCAGCAGTCAATTGGTACCCCGCCTCAAGGACGCCTTTGGCCTTCTGCGTCAGCGTTATCCAGATCAAAACTACCCTTCCATGGTTTCGACCATTACCGGACCCAGTCGGACCGCTGATATCGAGAAAACATTGGTATTGGGGGCGCATGGGCCCCGAGAATTGTGGGTCTTTTTGTTGGAGGATGAAGCCCACGATAACAGTTGAGGCGGCCTATGAAGTCCATTTATCTCCTGAGTGATTTTCATCTGGGCAGCCCCTCGGTGGCGGCATCCCGTCCCCGGGAACAATTGTTGTTACGTTTTTTTGAGGAAACCTCGGCGGATGCCTCGGCGTATTATTTGTTAGGGGATGTTTTTGATTTTTGGTTTGAATTGCGGCACGCTGTTCCCAAACATTTTGTTCGTTTGCAGGGTTGCCTTGCCTCTTTGACCGATGCGGGCATTCCGGTCCATTATTTCACGGGCAACCACGACGCATGGACCTTTGGTTACTTGGAACAAGAGTTGGGGGTGATCCTGCACCGGGATACCCTGGTGACCGAATGGGAGGGAAAGCATTTGTTGCTGGCCCACGGTGATGGCAAGGGACCCGGCGATCGTGGATACAAGCGCCTCAAACGTGTTTTTGGCTCCCGCCTTAACCAACGCCTTTTTGGGCTCCTGCATCCGGATTTTTCTTTTGCCCTTGCCCAAGGATGGTCCCGCCAAAGTCGAGCATCCCAAATCACCGAATCCTACGGAACAGACGTTCAGTCCCCTGTTTTTGACCCCACCCAAGAATGGCTGTACCAATACAGTCTGCGCAAACAAAAGGAGCGTCAACAAGCAGGGCTTGCCCCCTTGGATTACTTGGTCTTTGGGCATCGTCATTTACCGATTTTTTGTCCCCTACCGGGTGGAGGGACCTATGTGAACCTGGGTGAATGGATGCACCAACCCACCTACGCCCGTTTTCATGCCGGCATCCTGGATCTAAAAACCTACCCGGATCATCAAAGCTCGGGCTATGGCCGCCTTTCTATTTGACCTCCCCATGTTCCTTTCTACTTCAACCAAAGCCGCCCATGCTTGACCGGATTGCTCCCCTTCAGGCCCGATTCAACGACCTGGAACGCACGCTGCAGGACCCGGCTGTTTTTGGGGACTCGTCCAGAATGGCAAGTCTTAACAAAGAATACAGCAAACTTCAGAAAATCCTGGATGTGGCCGATCGTTATCGGAAAACCATTCAAAGAGTCGAAGACGGCAAAATCTTTTTGACTGAAAACACCGATCCCGAATGGGCTGAATTGGGGCGCCAAGAACTCGACCAGGCCCAGGCCGATTTACCGGGTTTGGAAGAAGAACTCACCTGGCTGCTCATCCCCCGGGATCCCGAAGATGACAAAGATGTCCTTCTTGAAATCAGAGCGGGAACCGGAGGCGACGAGGCCGGGCTTTTTGCGGGGGATCTGGCCCGTATGTATCAACGATATTGCGAAAAACAAGGTTGGAAGGTGGAACTGCAGGATGCCAGCGAGAGTACGCTTGGCGGATACAAAGAAATTATTTTCCGGGTCAGCGGTGACGAGGTCTTTGGAACACTCAAGTTCGAATCCGGTGTTCACCGGGTTCAGCGGGTCCCCGCCACCGAAACCCAGGGCCGGGTGCACACCTCCGCGGCCACAGTGGCCGTGATGCCCGAAGCCGAAGAAATTGATGTGGTTTTGAACCCGGCGGATATTGAACTTCAAACCGCCCGATCGGGGGGGGCCGGTGGTCAAAATGTGAACAAAGTCGAAACCAAAGTCATGTTAACCCACAAACCCACGGGCATTGTGGTCACGTGTCAAGTGGAGCGATCGCAATTGGGAAACAGGGCCCGAGCAATGGAGATGCTGCGAACCCGCCTTTATGAACTTCAAAAACAAAAAGCGGATGCCGAAGAAGCGGGCAAACGCAAATCCATGGTCTCCACCGGCGACCGTTCGGCCAAGATCCGGACCTATAATTTCCCGCAGAGTCGGGTGACGGATCACCGAATCGGAATGACTGTCTATTCCCTGGATCAATTCATGGACGGCGATTTGAACGACATGATTAATGCGCTCAAATTGGCCGAGAACACCGAAAGACTGGCCGGGCTAAAAACCTGAGGACCTACCATGTTCTTTTATCTTGCATCTTTGGACCTTTAAAACCACCAAAAAATTCCCTGTGAGTACAATTGCGAACCCCAAGGACCTTGCGGTCATTGCCAACATCAAAGGCCTGGTGATGGACGCCACGGCAGCCGCTCATTCAGGGCATCCAGGCGGGGCTTTTTCGTCCTGCGATTTTGCGGCCTTGTTGTGGATGGAGACCTTGCACTTTGCTCCGGACTTCCCCCAATGGCCCCTGAGGGACCGCTTTGTGTTATCGGCAGGCCATGAATCCATGCTGCTCTACAGCCTCCTGCATTTGTCAGGCATGCTGAGTATGGACGAAATCCGGCGTTTTCGTCAATTGGGCAGCCTAACCCCGGGTCATCCCGAAAGTCATTTGACGGCGGGTGTTGAAGCCACCACCGGACCCTTGGGCCAAGGGGTCGCCATGGGTGTCGGTATGGCCGTTGCTGCCCTGCAGGAACAAGCCCTGCGCCCCTTGGACCGATTGCCTCGAATTTGGGTTCTGGCGGGGGATGGTGATTTGCAGGAAGATGTGGCATTGGGGGCCTGCCAGCTGGCCGGGCATTGGGGGCTGGGGAATTTGGTTCTTTATTACGACAAAAACGATATTCAAATTTCGGGACCCGTTGATCGGGTCAGTTCCTTGGACTTCAAGGCTCACTTTGAATCCATGCAATGGGAGGTCCTCGAAATCAATGGGCACGACCACCATGAATTGAGGCAGGCGATGGAGCGGGCCACCCAGGCTGAGCGCAGTCGCCCTTTGTTCATCATCGGACAAAGCACCATGGCCCAAGGCGCCGCCACCATGGAGGGCCTGGCCAAAACCCACGGTGAGCCCCTCCCCGCCGCGGAAATTGCCGCTACCAAGAGCCGACTGGGCCTGGATCCCGAGGCCTCCTTTGCGGTCCAACCCTCGGTTTACGAACATTTCAACCGAAGACTCAAGGAACTTAACGCCCTTGCGGCCGGATACACCCCCCCAACGGCCCTCCAACAGGCCCCCGAAATCGCTTGGCCCACCTACGAAACCGGTCAAAGCCTGGCAACCCGCGTTGCTTTTGGACAGGCCTTGGCCCAAATGGCCCCGAAGATGTTGGGGCTAACGGGCGGAAGTGCCGACCTCGAGCCATCGAACAATACAGGGGCCTTTGCGGCCGCGGTTGGAGAGTTCACCCGCAATCACCGCAGCGGGCGCAACCTCGCTTTTGGGGTACGCGAATTCCCCATGGCGGCTATTCTCAATGGGATGGCCCTCTACGCCCCGGATTTCAAACCGTTTGGCGCCACTTTTTTGACCTTCTCGGATTACATGCGCAATGCCATCCGGATGAGTGCCATCCAAAAGGTGTCGGTTCTGCATGTTTTTACCCACGATTCCATCTTCCTGGGGGAGGACGGCCCAACGCACCAATCTGTTGAACATATCATGAGCCTTCGGGCCATCCCGGACCTATGGGTCATGCGGCCGGCCGATGCCCGTGAAACCCAGGCCTGCCTGCGTTTGTGGGCGGCCCAAGGTCATCAACCGGCGGTACTCGCTTTGACGCGTCAGAACGTGCCCACCCTGTCCTGCACCGAAGATGCCCCCCAGGCCCTGGATGCCAAGGTGGCCCAAGGTGCGTACCTGGCTTGGAAGCAAGAAGGCTCGGATTCAACCTTGGCCCCGCTCTATGGGTACGCCACCGGGTCCGAGGTCGCCACGTTGATCAAAGCCTGCCAAGGCCTTGCCGAGAACGAAGAATCACTGCACCAACGCGAAATGCGGGTTTATTCGCTGCCTTGTTGGGAGCTTTTGGATGAACAACCCGCCGCTTACAAGGCCGAAGTCCTGGGACCTTCCCATGCCCGGCGTGTTTCGCTGGAAGCCGGCGTTACCTTGGGTTGGTCCCGATTCACGGGGCTTGATGGCTTGACAATCGGCGTAGATACCTTTGGCTATTCAGCCCCTGGTCCTGACTTGGCTCGTCATTTTGGCCTGGAGCCACAACAGGTACAGGACCGGATTGCTGCATGGCTCAACAGCCCCTCATAATCCCGCCTAAAGAAATTTTAGCCATGAAAAACCTATTCAGCCCCCGTAGAATTCTCCTCTTGCAGGCCTCCGCTATTCTTGGATTGTTTTCGCTGCTGACCTTGTCGGTCTTGGCCCAATCCAATCCCAGCCCAGGCAAACCCCAAACCAAACCCATTTGGATTACCGGAGCCATCATCCACGATGCGGTCAACCCTCCCTATCCCGGAGTCATCGGCTTCGACAAGGGGGAGATCGTCTATGTGGGCCGTGGCGCTGAAATCCGATTGGACGCGGTGAATTCCGAAATCATCGATGCCCGAGGTCAGCATGTTTATCCTGGATTTATCGCCCTCC
Source organism: Bacteroidia bacterium (assembly GCA_049317645.1). Lineage (GTDB taxonomy): Bacteria > Bacteroidota > Bacteroidia > UBA7662 > UBA7662 > SYHX01. The sequence continues at coordinate 27,317 of JBMOHV010000003.1, read as the reverse complement.
ACACCCTGCTGGGCTTGTACGAAATCGAATCGGTCCGCGCCACGAGGGATCATACCGAATCCGGCACCCTGAACCCCCATGTTCATGCCTTAATTGCTTACAATTCCGATTCTAGAATCGTCCCAACCGTTCGTAACCACGGGGTCCTGCTGGCCCAAATCGCCCCGGAAGGCGGTCTGATCTCGGGACGATCTGCGGTTGTGCAATTGGATGCCTGGAATTGGGAGGATGCCTGCGTCAAAGCAGCCGATGGAATGTATTTCCAGTGGCCCTCCATGAGCAATAGCACCGGACCCCGAGCCCCCAGTGCCGAGGAACAAAACAAAGCCCGCAGCCTCACCCTGGGATCGCTGGAACAATACCTCAACGAGGCCCGCGATTACCACCTCCAAAACCCAAACAACGACCCCTCCGGGAATCAGCGACCTATCAACCTCAAACTGGCCTCAGCCAGCGGTTTATGGAACGGCCAAACCAAGGTCTTTGTGCGGGTTGGGGATGCCAAAGGGATGGTGGCCGCCGTTGAATTTTTTGCGCGCTGGGACCTCAAACCTGTATTGGTTGGGGCCGAAGAAGCCGACCAAATCCAAGATTGGCTGGCCGCCCAAAAAATCGATTTGATTCTGCCCAAAGTACACCGGCTCCCAAACCGTGACGGGGATCCCGTGTATTCGGCCTACGATGCTCCGGCCCGTTTAGCGCGCGCAGGCGTTCGCTTTGGGTTTAGCATGGATGGGGCCTGGAATCAGCGGAATTTACCGTACCAAGCCGGTCACGCCGTTGGTTTTGGGTTGGATACCCTGCGGGCCCTCCAGGCCCTGACCCTGGACGCCGCCCGCATTTTGGGCATCGACCGCCGGTATGGCAGCCTCGAATTGGGCAAAAGTGCGACGCTTTTCTTGTCCACTGGGGATGCACTGGATATGAGAGGAAACAACCCAACCCATGCCTTCGTCGATGGCCGCAGGGTCAACTTGGATGACAAACAAAAGGCGCTCTATCGCAAATTCAGCGAGAAATACGAAATCCCGGCGCGTTAATTGCCGGCAGGCTACTCGGCAAACAAGGCCTGGAGCCGATCCGCAATCGCATCGGCGCTGTGCCCCTCAATGCCACTCCGCTCGATGAGTTGGACCAATTGACCTCCCTTAAACAAAGCAATGCAGGGGGAGGATGGAGGGTATGGCAAAAAATGAGTTCGCATTTCGTCAACGGCATCGGTCTCCATACCCGCAAAGACGGTGACCCGGGCTTTGGGGGCGGAGGCATGTTCCAGGGCTTTGCGAATACCGGGACGGGCATTGGCCGCTGCACAACCGCAGACTGAATTCACCACCACCAAGGCAAGGTCGTCTTGGCGATTTACAAATTCTTGAACCTGTTCAGGGGTCCGTAATTCTTCAAAACCAAGGTCGGTTAATTCTTTGCGCATGGGCGCCACCATAAATTCGGGATAAGGCATAGATAGGAGATTTTTGGGTTGAAACAAGAAGACCCATCGCCCCAGGGGGGGTAACCCAGTCTTCGAGCCCAAAAATACAACGCTTCCACCCCGGGCATCGTATATTTGCGGCCCAAACCAAAAACTATGGAAAGCGCTGTCGCTCAATACAAAGTCAAAGACATTGCCCTCGCCGAATGGGGTCGCAAAGAAATTCGTCTGGCCGAAGCCGAAATGCCGGGCCTGATGGCATTGCGTGAAGAATTCGGTCCTACCCAGCCCCTCAAGGGTGCCCGCATTGCAGGTTGCCTGCACATGACCATTCAGACCGCCGTTTTGATCGAAACCCTCAAGGAACTCGGTGCCGAAGTCAGCTGGTCCTCCTGCAATATTTTTTCGACCCAGGACCACGCTGCTGCCGCCATCGCTGCCGCCGGGATCCCGGTCTACGCTTGGAAGGGCATGACCGAAGAAGAATACGAGTGGTGCATTGAACAAACCCTTCATGCTTTTGAGGGCGGACAGCCCCTAAACATGATCCTGGACGACGGAGGAGATTTGACCAATGTTGTGTTAGATCGCTACCCCGAAATGGTCGCCGACCTCCGTGGTATCTCCGAAGAAACCACCACCGGTGTAGCCCGCCTCTACAAGCGGATGCGCGAAGGCACCCTGCCTGTTCCTGCCATTAATGTGAACGATTCCGTTACCAAATCCAAATTTGACAACAAGTACGGTTGTCGCGAATCAGCCGTTGATGCGATCCGTCGTGCAACCGATGTTATGATGGCCGGCAAAGTAGCCGTCGTCTGCGGTTACGGAGATGTCGGCAAAGGAACTGCCGAAAGTCTTCGCGGTGCCGGTGCACGAGTTATTGTTACAGAGATTGATCCTATCTGCGCTTTGCAGGCCGCCATGGACGGTTACCAGGTTCAACGCTTGGATAGTGTTATCGACCGCGTTGACATGGTTGTCACGGCCACCGGAAACTGTAACATTGTGACCGATAGGCACTTTCGGAAGATGAAAGACAAAACCATTGTCTGCAACATCGGTCACTTTGACAACGAAATTGACATGACCTGGTTGAACAAAAATCATGGCGACTCCAAGTACACGGTCAAGCCGCAGGTCGATGTTTATACCATTGAGGGTCGCGAGATCATTGTTCTAGCCGAAGGCCGCCTAGTCAACCTTGGTTGCGCCATGGGACACCCAAGCTTTGTGATGTCCAACTCGTTTACCAATCAAACCTTGGCTCAAATGGAGTTGTGGAGCAATGCCGGAAAATACAGCAATCAGGTCTATGTCCTCCCCAAGCACCTGGACGAAAAGGTCGCTGCCCTGCATCTTTCGAAGGTCGGCGCCGAACTGGAAACCCTGAGCAACGAACAAGCCGATTATATCGGGGTAGGCCTTAACGGTCCTTTCAAAACCGAAATGTACCGCTACTAGGCAGTGGGCGTTGGTTGTTGACGCATCCCCTCAGGGGAGATTCCGGCGATCAACGACCGCAACGCCCACGAGCGACTGCGTTGCCCACGAGCGACTGCGTTGCCCACGAGCGACTGCGATAACGCTGCAAAATCAAAAGGGCTGCCTTCGGGCAGCCCTTTTTGTTGGCCGACTAGGTCTCGAACCTAGACTCTTCTGAACCAAAATCAGACGTGTTGCCAATTACACCATCGGCCAGCTTGGTCCCCGTTTTGACAAACCCAGAGGCCTTTAGAGCCATTCAAGGTCCGGAAACGGAGGGCAAATATAGCCCGATTCAGGGCATTTATCCCTATTTTCGGGGCTAAATTGAAGAGAAATGAGTTACCAGAAAATTAACAACCTCTTGGGATGGTTGGTTTTTGCCTTTGCGACGGCTGTTTACACCCTCACCCTGGAACCGACCACTTCCTTTTGGGACTGCGGTGAATTTATTTCGGCCTGTTTCAAATTGCAGGTCATGCACCCCCCCGGGGCGCCCTTTTTTATGCTCACAGGGCGCCTTTTCACGCTCCTGGCCGGTAGCCCCGAAAATGTAGCTTGGTCGGTCAACTTTTTGAGCGGACTCACCTCGGGATTCACCATTCTCTTTTTGTTTTGGTCGATTACGGCTCTAGGCCGAAAAATGGTCGAAAAAGAGCAACAAAGCCTTACAGGATCCTCCCTTTGGTTGGTGATGGGGTCCGGCTTGGTGGGTGCTCTGGCTTATACTTTTTCGGATTCTTTTTGGTTCTCAGCCGTCGAAGGTGAGGTTTATGCGTATTCATCTTTCTTCACAGCGGTTGTTTTCTGGGCCGTCTTGAAATGGGAGCGCGTTGCCGATGAGCCCTATGCCGATCGTTGGCTGCTGTTGATTGCCTATTTGATGGGCCTGTCCATCGGCGTCCACTTGCTGAATTTATTGGCGATTCCGGCGATTTGCTTGGTGGTTTACCTGCGCCATAACACACCCACTCCGCGCGGTGTTGTTGTGAGTCTTCTAGGGTCGGTCGGTGTGCTGGCCTTGGTTCAGTACGGAATTATCCCCGGATTGCCCACCCTGGCATCCAAGTTTGAGCTTCTAGCCGTCAACAGCATGGGGCTGCCTTTTGGATCTGGAAACTGGGCTTTTGCCCTTCTTTTTGTGGGTGGCCTGGCTTGGGGTATCGCCCATACCCATCGGACCGGCAAAGTTCTTTTGAACCAACTCTTGCTGGGTACTGCCTTTGTGGTGATCGGGTATTCTTCCTACAGCATGATTGTGATCCGCTCCCATGCCGATCCCTCGATCAACATGAACAAACCATCGGATATTTTTTCGTTGTTATCCTACATCAACCGCGAACAATACGGCGATCGCCCTTTGTTAACGGGACCTTATTTCACCGCCGAAGTGGTAGACCAAGAAGAAGGCCCCATGAAATACCGCAAAGGGCCCAACAACTATGTCGAAGCCGGTCGCGACATTATTCCAATTTACGATCCAACTCAAAATACCTTTTTGCCCAGGGCCTACAAACGCGCCGGTACCCAGCAGCGGCATATTGATTTTTACAAATCCTGGCTTGATTTGAAAGATGGCGAAAAGCCCCGCTTCTCCGACAACATGAATTTCTTGTTCACCTACCAGTTAGGGCATATGTACATGCGTTATTTCCTATGGAATTTTGTGGGACGTCAAAACGACATTCAGGGACACGGTCGTGATTTTGAAAAAGGGAACTGGATTAGCGGAATCGAGGCCTTGGATGAATCCCGCGTTGGACCCTCGGCCAAACTGCCCGCGCATCGCAAAGGCAACAAAGCCCGCAACACGTATTTTGCATTGCCCCTCTTGCTAGGCCTGCTTGGTCTTTGGTATCATTTCAAGAAAGCCAAAGGAGATGCCTGGACCGTTTTTTTGCTCTTCTTACTGACCGGGATCGCGATTGTTATCTACCTGAATTTTGAGCCATTGCAACCACGCGAACGGGATTACGCTTATGTTGGTTCGTTCTATGCGTTCGCCATTTGGATCGGATTGGGCGTTATGGCGTTGGGTCGTTTGGTGGGGAGCCGTATGAGCCCTGCCGTTGCCGCACCGTTGGCTGTTGTTGCTGGCCTAGTGATTCCTGCGATCATGGGCGCTCAGAACTGGGATGACCACGATCGTTCTGGTAAATACACCGCCCGGGATATTGCTGTGAATTATTTGGAATCCTGCCCACCCAATGCGATTCTCTTCACCATGGGCGATAACGATACCTATCCTTTGTGGTATGCTCAAGAAGTCGAAGGAATCCGATCCGATGTGCGCGTTGTCAACCTGAGTTTGTTGGGAACGGATTGGTATATTGACCATCTGCGTCAGAGCATGAACCAAAGCGAGGCCATCCCCCTGAGCATCGCCCAAGACAAAATCGCTATGGGCACTCGGGATTACCTGCCGTTTTTTGACCGCAAGCTCCAAGGTTTTTACGACCTGGAGCAATTGGTTCAATTCATGGCAAGCGACGATCCTTCGGCCAAACTCCCAACCCAGAGCGGGACGATGATCAATTATTTCCCTACTCAGAACTTTTCGCTGCCGGTGAATCTTCAAAACGCCATAGCGCAGGGCGCTGTTACAACATCAGACTCATCCCGTGCCCCTCAAAGAATCGAATGGACCTTTGCCCGCAACGGGGTCATGAAGAATGACTTGATTATCTTGGACCTCCTTGCACAGAACCACTGGAAAAGGCCGGTTTGCTGGACGGTTTCCATGGGTTCCGAACAATACCTGGGACTCGAAGATTATTTCCGCCTAGAGGGCTTGGTCTATCGCCTGACTCCGTTCCGAGTTCCGGCCAATCAAGGCATGCCTTCCCAAACCGCCGTGGATATCATGCTCGAAAATTTCACCAAGAAATTCCGTTGGGGTCGGATGAAGGAGGAAATTTACATTGACCCTGAAACCAACCGTATGACCATCAACCTGCGTAGCAACGCGATGCGTTTGGTAGAAAATCTCCTGCTGACAGGTCGGAACGAGGATGCCGTTCGGGTTCTGGATTTGTGCGATACCGAAATGCCCAACCACAAAATCACCTACCTCCCCTACAATTATCAGATGGTGGAATTTTACCACCGGGCGGGTGCTTCAGCCAAGGCCAATCGCCTGGCCAAAGAGTTTTTTGACACCTACGAATCCGAAGCGATTTATTTTGCTTCGCTACGAGGTGAACAACGGAGCTTCTACGAAAGGGATGAACAAGCCGCCAGGGCGGTGATGAATGAAATGGTCCGCTTATCGCAAAATTTTGGTCAAGGCAGCTTGGCCGAAGGTTTCCAGAAGCGCCTTACAGCCGTGGGCTCCTAGATCCTATGTTAAGAGACCAAGGGTACAGGGGCCGTGGCGGGGGAGGATTTAAATCCTCGGCCGATCTGCGCCCCGGGGTGCATGCTGTCGAAGTGCTCTTGGATTCAGGCCAAGAAATCAATCGCATATGGGTTCAACGTGGCAAAAAGGATCCGGCTGTGCTCGGTTTGCTTCGCGAAGCCCGGCAACGCTCGGTGCCCGTTCAGGAAGTTCCACCCGAGAAATTGCAACAGCTTTGCCCGGGCAACCATCAGGGAATTGTGGCCCAGGCTTCGCCCATTGCCTATCATGCATTGGAGGAATGGGTCCAATCTGCCTTTGACCAAGGGCAGTCCCCGCTTTTGGTGGTAAGCGATGGGATCACGGATGTCCGCAATTTGGGGGCACTGGCCCGGTCGGCTTGGTGTTTGGGAGCGGATGCTTTGTTGATTCCCGGCCTGGACAACGCCCAAGTCACTCCGGATGCCATCAAGGCCAGCGCGGGTGCCTTGGAATTGTTACCGGTTTGCCGCACCCTTTCCTTGCCAGAAGCCCTGCGTTACCTGGCCAATAGCGGATTCCGAATTATGGGAGCCAGCGAAAAAGGCAAAGATTTGGGCCGTGATCAAGATCTTTCAGGACCGTTGGCTTTGGTTTTGGGAGCCGAAGACCACGGACTCAGCCCGGATACCCTTCGGCGCTGCGATGCCTTGCTTCGTATACCGATGCCGGCGCGGGCCCGGTCGATTGGTTCATTGAATGTTTCGGTGGCCGGTGGCATCCTTCTCTTTGAGTGCCATTTGCAAAGAAGCCGTACCTAATTCCACCTTCCGGAATCCAATGCCGGCCCCCATCGAATCTTTTCTAGTCCCGCCCTTTTTGCGCAAAGGCGACACTGTTGGCTTGGTCGCGCCTTCGAGAGGCGTTGAATACAATCAAATCAGGGCATGGGTTGAATGGATGGAACGCCGGGGCTTTGAAGTCGAAGTCGGCCTTAGCATTGGCCAATTCAAACACCAATTGGCCGGAACCGATGAAGAAAGAGCCGCTGACCTTCAGGGCTTTCTGAATCGTCCCGATATAACGGCCCTTTTTATGGCCCGCGGTGGCTACGGGGCGGCACGGATTTTGGACCTGGTGGATTGGTCGGTCCTTCGCCGTTCTCCCAAATGGCTTTGTGGTTACAGCGATTCCACCGCCATTCTGAATCATGCACTGGCCCATACCGGGGTTGCCAGCCTCCACGGCCCCATGCCCTTTCAATTCAACACCACCGAATGGGGGATCCAATGTTGGGAGCTCACCTTGGCCCTGCTGGAGGGCGGTTTCCGCAAACCGGGCACCCCCTACATTGCCTTTGCCAACCAAGCAGAATCGCCTCAGGTTCCTGGCATTCCAGGCGGTCCTAACCAGCCAACAGCCCCCTTATTTGGCTGGCCGACTGGCAAACCATCCTCCAACACCGTTGAAGGCTACCTCTACGGGGGGAATTTATCGGTGATCTATAGTTTGTTAGGATCCAATTCCTTGCCTGTCCACCGCGATCTCCTACTTTTGGCCGAAGACATTGATGAATACCGCTACCATCTGGATCGCATGTGGTTGGCCTTGCGGCGAAGCGGACAACTTGACAAGGTCAAAGCTATTTTACTGGGGGATTTCACCGATATCAAGGACAATGTTGTACCCCATGGCCAGGAACCGATCGGTATTGCCTACGAACGAACCCAGAACCTCGGCGTACCGGTCTTGTTTGGGTTGCCCTTTGGGCATGGCCTGCGAAATTTCCCCCTGCCCCTGGGCGTTAAGGTCCGCATCAACCCTCAAGGGATGTATTTGCTGAATTCCTAAATAAGGCTTAAAGAACAGGGTTGACCTCTGGCTCCAAGTCGATCCCAAATTCCATCGCAACGGATGAGCGAATATCCTGCGCTAGCTGCCACACGTCTTCGCCTTTCCCGCCACCGTAATGGACCAGAACCAAGGCATGGGTTTCAGATACCCCAATCGCGCCCCGTCGATGCCCTTTCCATCCGCATTGCTCAATCAACCAAGCGGCCGATGTTTTGAACTCGCTCCTTGCAGCGTTCTCTGTTTTGGGCGCAAACAAAGGCATGTTTGGGTACAAATTCTTCAAAGAATCAGCCTGCTCCTTGGTCAAAATCGGATTCTTGAAAAAACTTCCGGCATTGCCTATCAGCGCCGGGTCAGGCAGTTTGGAACGACGAATGTCCGCCACGGCTTTGGCAATTTCATCGGAGCTTGGATGATGCTCCGCAGCCTTACGCATGGACTTTTCAAATCGAAGTTTTAGATCCTGGTATTCCAGGCGAGGCCTGGGTTGGGTGCTCAGAAGGTAGCGCACCCGGGTGATCACAAAATCGTTTTTGAGTTCTTGCTTGAATATCGAATTTCGATAACCGAAGGCACAAGTTTCCTTGGCATAGGAAATGGGCGGTCCGTTCAAAGGCAGGCCGCTCAAACTATCAAAACAATCCCCCTGCTCCACACCGTAGGCACCAATGTTCTGAATGGGCGCAGCACCTACAGAACCCGGGATCAAGGCCAGGTTTTCCAAACCCCACCAACCTTTTTGGGTCGTATAGGTCACGAGGTCATGCCAGCTCACACCGGCCCCGGCCTCCACCAAAATCTGGTTGCGACCGGTTTCATGGTATTCAAGGCCCCCAAAGGCCAAGTGAATCACAGCGCCTTTGTAATCACCGCAGAACAAAACATTGCTGCCTCCGCCCAAAAACATAAAAGTTCCTTGGGTGAGTTCTTCGGCCGTTTCAATCGCCCTGGGCAAATCGTCCTCCTGCTCTACCTCCAAAAAATAGGTCGACCTAACCCCCAGACCAAAGGTGTTGTAACGACTTAAATCGTGATTCTTGTAAATTTTCAAGGCTTGTATAACAAATGATCCATAAAAAAACCGCCCCCGGGTGGGGGCGGTTTCCTAAACAAAAGGATGTGTTAGCAAAAGGGCCAATTAGTGCTTAACCATAACACGCTGGCGGGCAATGCCGGCCTCGGTCAACATTTCGAGGGTATAGGTTCCGTTCGGTAGAGCAGAAATATCCAGGATATGGCGTCCGCCGTTTCCGTTCCAAGTCAAACGCTCTTCCAAGACAGTACGACCGGTCAAGTCTGTCATCACCAAACGAGTTTGACCCAAATCACGCGCTGCGTTCACCTTGATATTCAACAAGTCTGAACCTGGATTGGGGTAAGCGACTGCAGCCAGCATTTCTTGGGGAACAACATTGGTTCCGGTCGAAGTGCGACCAAAATTGAGCGACATCCGGGCGGCGTTGCCGTTGTTGAACCAATCCGTACTCCGGAACAAAACCGTCGCAAACCAAGGCATCGTCACGGTCCGGTCGTCAATCAAACTGATATGATTGGAACCGTTGTTAGAGAACAAATGCGCTACCAACCAATACTCACCAGGATTGACAATGCGCTCCTGTGGGCTGCCACCCAAAGTGGCTGGGAATGGAACTGTCACACGACCCCTGGATATATCCGCAGCTGTCAGCGTGTACAAATCCGTTTCAAGGACAACCGAGGCCGTTCCACCAGGTAAACCCGTGTTCGCATCACCCGTTTCCAGGGTGAAATAAATCAAACCACCCGCTTGGGATGTCGAAGTTCCGCTATTGACCAATCGTGCAGTGGCCGAAGTCACGGTATCCGTGCTGACCAACTGACAAATATTAGCAATTTTGATATCAAAAACAGAAGGAGGATTTCCCGTAAAATTCCGAGTTCCAAAGGTCAACTGAGACGCAGGAAAGCTCACATTGAGGGCCAACATCGAATCGGTCAATTCAAACTGACGCGAAGCCGTATTGTTCGCCGTGGAATCCATGGTCGTGGAATCAAAGGCCAAGCTGTAGTTAACACGGGTGAACTTGAGGAGATTGGGCGTGTAAGCTGTCGAGATACTCAACAGGGTATCGGTGAAGGGGTCCAAAGAAGGCAGAACAACCGATGTTCCGGTGAAAAGTGGCGTACCCGGTGCCGTCGTGTCGATGACCGAAACCTGTAGTTGAACATTGTTACGAACAGTGGTTCCGATATTGGCAACGCGAGCTTGGAAGGTCAACGGGGTTTTGTTGGCATTGGGTACCATACCATACTCGATACCACGACCTGCGGACGTATCCGGCAAGAAGGCAGTACCGGTGATTGTCAAATCAACGCGGGGAGCCTGCTCGATGGCGATATCATCCACCATCCAGAAATAATAATCTCCGTTGAACAGGAATGCAATCTTGACACTGTCCTGACCACCAATATAGGGGGATACATTCAAACGGGTCATCGTGCTGCTGGATGTTGAAGAATTGACCGCAATATTGCTATTCAGGGCCACCGTATCGGACCAAGTCAATCCGTTATCAACCGAAAACAAGAGATAGGTTGCGGCTGAACTTTGGCTACCACCTGGACCCCCAAAGCGGCGGTAGTGTTGATAAAACGAAAGGTTTACAAAATCATTGGAGCTCAAGTCAATGGATGGGCTGATCAGCATCCCGCGGTGTGGAGCCCCCAAAACGCCGGTACCGGTTGGTGAACCGTTGTTATCCAACCAATCCGAATCAAAAATCATAAAACCGTTGGTGCGGGTAGGGGACTGAATGGCGGTGGTACCGGCGGCATATGCGCCCCGGGATCCGGTTCCGCTAGCGGGAAGCGTCGACGTACCCCTGTATTCCCAAACACCGCTGGTATCGGGGGTATTGCCTGTATTGATTCCACGAAAACCATAATTCAACCAACCACGGGTGCTGGGGTTGGATCCGCCAAAATTCTCGGACCAAATGTTGATCGCCTCGGTCTGAAAGGAGGGATCCGGGTTAACAACCGTTGCAGAAGAAGCCGTGGAGGATTCTCCGAGGCCACTCTCTGCAGACTGCCGCAAGGCTGGTGGAGGGGTTGAGCTAAGGCGTGATTGTTGGGTCCAGCCGGTAGCCGGAGCTACCAGCATCATAGTCCCGAGAAGGTAGGAGCGGAGGTTTTTCATGTGCATGGGGATTACAGAAACTTGGAATTTAGATTAAAAAAATAAATCGTGCGGAATAATTAACGAGAGGCTTTGACTAGGAGGCGTGAGCCCATGAGGCGTTGACCTGCCCGGATTTCGACCCGATAAACACCCTCTGGAAGGTGGCCCAGTTGGGAGCGGTAAACAACCTCACCTGCTTCCGATACGATGGATGGACCTTGGTCAACACAACGTCCCTGAAGGTCGTAACACAGCGACTGCAAAACAGCCGGCTGTTCCAAACGAAGGTTCCACTGGAATTCATCGCGGAAAGGATTGGGGTAGGCCTGGGCTGCTGCACCTGTTGTTGCAAGTTCCCCCACCGAGGTGGTGCTGGAAAAAAGAGCGGCCACCCCCGCGGCGATCCCGTTGGAGTACCAACTTCCATCCGTAGGTAGATAAACCATGGAAGCATACCCAGGCATAAACACTTCGTTGCTGAGATCATCCGGGATCCGAATATGATTGGCCCCGGAATTGGAAAACAATTGGGCCGCCGCGTAATAAGGACCTGCGGGTAATACTCTTTCTTGAGGCACGCCGGCCAAGACCGTCGGAATGGCAATATCCATGTAGCCTCGAGCAACATCCGCAGCGGTCACCATAATCAAATCCGATTCAACGAGAACGGGAAAGTCAATCGCTGGCGATCCGGCAATTCCATCCGTATCCCGCATGCTCACCGCAATAAGTCCACCGGGTATCGTTGTTGAACGCAGATAAACACGGATACCCGTCACCGTATCCTGAGCACTCAGATTGATGAGTGATGTTACAATAACACCATCTTCTTCGCTGGCGAAACTGGAGGTGCCCAAGGTGCCCAACGATGTAGATGCAGGGTAAAAGGGAGAAATCCGATCCTCCGTAATCAATAACATGGTGGTATCGATGTTGTTCGATGGGGATCCGTCGGTTGAATCCGAAAGAGCTTCGATTCGAAGGGTGTAAGTGCCTACCGGCCTGCCGCTCATCGCCCAATAAGGTGTGGTCTCCAGCGTATCGCGGGCATTGGAAGACATCCCAACAACGGCCGGTGAATTGGTGTTATACAAAGGCGCTGCGCCCTGAAAAGCCCGGGCATTGAGGCGGACATTGGGTTGGGTATTCACCCCAAAATTGTGAATGGCTCCTGAAAAAATCAAAGAGTCCCCCAATTGCGCCCTGGACATCTGGGCATTAAAGCAAAGCCCAACCTTGGGAGTGATATCCCAATCTTCCATAACCAAATCGTTGGGGGGCAAGTTGGCAATTTCAACATCATCCAAAGCCCAGAACCAATCCCAAGCGCCCACATAGCGAAAGCGGACCCAAATTTGGGGTTGATTGGCAGCGACCGAGGAGATATTGAGTCTCGTGAGGGTCGAGTTATTAATCGTGGTATTGCCTGGAATCTGGGTGGAAGAGCTGTAAAACGAAACCCAAGACAGGGAATCGTTGCTAACCTCCACCACGTGATCGTCTGCAAAGCGCCGGAAATAATGCCGGAAACTCAATTGTACACCACTCTGTCCCACCAAGCTGGTTCCGACTTTGAGAATCAGGAAATCATCCTGGGTATCGGCCGGGAAGGAGTCAGAATTGATCAAAGCAAAGGACCCTCCCGATGTAGAATTGAAGGTTGGGCCAAAATTCTGGGAAGTCAAATTGGGCTCAAGCGCCGAAACCACCTTCCATCGAGCTCCTCCGTTGGCATCGTCCAGGATACTCAATCCGGTGGAACCGCTGAAATCAAAGGTCCAAAGAGTGGTGGTGCTTTCGGTCCCCAACCCAGCAGAAGAACGGCTGGTGGGCTGACTCATCTCTTCGTTGGCCTGTTTTTTGGGATACGACCGAGGGGTTTCGAGTCTTTGATTTTGGGATTGGGCCGAAGACAAGCCAAGGGCCGCGACGAGGGCCACAGCAAAGGAGGTGGATAGGAGGAGGTTCTTGGGCATAAAAATTCTTTGAATCTGCATTCCTTACTGAATGAGATAATCAAAGTTACGCACCAAAAGCCCAAAAAAAGGCCTCTTGACCCTTTTCAGACTGCGTAGCTCTCCAAAGGAGGACAAGCACAAACCAGGTTCCGATCCCCGTAGGTATTGTCCACCCGGGCCACGGACGGCCAAAACTTGTTTTGCTCGGACCAAGGGGCTGGGTAAACCGCTTCCTGACGGCTGTAGGGCCTATTCCAAGTCTCTGCAACCAAAACACGAGCCGTGTGAGGGGCGTTCTTGAGGGGATTGTCCGCACGGTCTGCTGCCCCGTTTTCGATGGCTGCGACTTCGCGACGAATAGCCAACATCGCCTCGCAAAAACGATCCAATTCCTCCAGGCTCTCGGACTCCGTCGGTTCCACCATCATCGTCCCAGCCACGGGGAAAGAAACGGTGGGTGCATGAAAACCATAATCCATCAATCGTTTGGCGATATCCTCCACCTCCACCCCGGCACTGATTTTGAAGGGGCGCATGTCCAAAATCATCTCGTGGGCGCAACGGTTGTTGGCATTGGTATAAAGGACGCCATACGCGCCCTCCAGTCGGTTCTTGATGTAATTGGCGTTCAAAATGGCGTAACGAGTGGCCTCTGTCAAACCCTGGGCCCCCATCATTCGAATGTAGGCATACGATATCAAAAGAATGCTGGCACTCCCGTAGGGCGCCGCCGATACAGGGCCGATGCCCTCCGGTCCGCCGCAGGAGACGACCGGATGACTGGGCAAGTAAGGAGCCAGCTGAGCCGCAACCCCGATAGGACCCATGCCGGGACCACCGCCGCCATGGGGTATGCAAAAGGTTTTGTGGAGGTTCAAGTGACAAACATCCGCGCCGATCAAAGCAGGCGATGTCAAGCCAACCTGGGCGTTCATGTTGGCCCCGTCCATATAAACTTGGCCGCCATTTTCGTGAACAATGTTACATATTTCCTGAATTTGGTCCTCAAAAACACCGTGGGTGCTGGGATAAGTGACCATTAGGCAGGAAAGCGCATGGCTGTGATGGAGGGCTTTTTCTCGAAGGTCATCGACGTCCACATTGCCCTGCGCATCGCAAGCCACGACCACGACCTGCATGCCGGCCATCACCGCCGATGCAGGATTGGTCCCGTGAGCCGAGGATGGGATCAACGCAATGTTACGATGCATATCACCGCGCGCCCTGTGATAGGCCCGAATAACCATGAGGCCGGTGTATTCACCCTGTGCTCCTGAATTGGGTTGAAGACTCACATCTGCAAAACCCGTAACCTCGCGGAGGTACTGGCGGAGGTCCGCGAAAATCTGCTGATAGCCAATTGCTTGACTCGTTGGTGCCAGGGGATGAATGTTCGCAAACGAAGACCAGGTGATGGGCATCATTTCGGCAGAGGCATTCAGCTTCATGGTGCAGGAACCCAGCGGTATCATGGAGTGACAAAGAGATAAATCTTTGCTTTCCAATCTTTTGATATAACGCAATATTTCGTGCTCGCTGTGGTATCGATTAAACACCGGATGCTGCAGAATGGCATCGGATCGCAAAGGGAGTTCTTCCGGTCCCAGCTGACGATCCAATTCAATGACATCCACCTGCAGTCCGTTGGTGATGGCCCCAAAAACAGAAACAACCTGCGCCAAATCTTGCAAAGAAGTTGTTTCATCCACCGAAATCCCGACCTGCCCCTTGACCAAGAAATTGAAATTGATTTCCTTGGATTCGGCAATGACCCGAATTTTCTCGAGCGATTCATCGTCCATCGAACACACCAAGGTGTCAAAATAAAGGTCGTTCACTTGGTCAAAACCCAAAGCCCGCAGCGCGGCATCCAGAACCCTGGCCCGACGATGAATTCGGCTCGCCAGGGCCTTGAGACCGTCAGGACCATGGTAAACAACGTACATCGAGGCCATAATGGCCAACAAAACCTGGGCCGTGCAAATGTTCGAAGTCGCTTTTTCGCGGCGAATGTGTTGCTCACGCGTTTGGAGGGCCATCCGGTAGGCTGTTTTGCCTTCGGCATCCACACTTACCCCGATGAGTCGGCCTGGAAGATGTCTTTTGTAGGTATCACGCGTCGCAAAAAACGCGGCATGAGGCCCCCCGTAGCCCATGGGCACCCCAAAGCGCTGGGCAGAACCCACCACCACATCCGCACCCCAACTACCAGGCGATGGTAACAAAACCAACGCCATCAAATCGGCCACCACCGCCGTGGCGACGCCAGCTTCTTGGGCCATTTTGCAAAACGGCGCATAATCCTTGACTCTCCCGTAGCCGTCGGGGTATTGAAACATGCATGCAAAATAGCCGTCGTTGCAATTCATGTCCTCGATTCTCCCCGTAACAACCTCTATTCCAAGCGGTTCAGCGCGGGTTTCTAAGACGGCCCTGGTCTGCGGAAAACATTTGTGGGAAACAAAAATTTTGCGATGATCGGTTTTCTTCCGATTGGCAAACAGCATGAGCATGGCCTCTGCGGCTGCGGTGGATTCATCCAACAGGGATGCGTTGGCAATTTCCATCCCGGTGAGATCGCAAACCATGGTTTGAAAATTCAGGAGGGCCTCCAACCGACCTTGGGCAATCTCGGCCTGGTAAGGCGTGTACTGGGTGTACCAACCCGGGTTCTCCAGAATATTTCGAAGGATAACCCCCGGCGTCAGGGTTCCATAATAGCCGGATCCGATATAGCTCCGAAAGACTTTGTTCTTGTCGCCGATCCGACCCAGCTCGGTCAGCATTTCCTGCTCGGTCATGGGGGCCGGAAGATTCATCGGCCCATGGCTACGTATGCTAGCCGGGACCGTTTCTGCCACCAGGCTTTCCAAATCGGTCGCTCCAACCGTTTGGAGCATGTGTTTCAAAGCCTTTTGGTTGATGCCGATATGCCGGCGTACAAAGGCGTCTTCGGGGGTCGTATGAAAGGATGTTGACATAGGCCGCAAAATTAGGGAACAGAGCGAGGTAAACAGGCCCCGCCCCCCTCCCTTGTTTCGTACTTTTGGGCCATGATGATGAATATTGTCCTCTTTGGCCCCCCCGGAGCCGGCAAGGGCACCCAGTCCCAAAACTTGATCCGGGATTTGGGGCTCGTTCACCTTTCGACCGGGGACTTGCTCCGTGCTCAGATCGCCGCCGGAACCCCCCTAGGGCTGGAAGCCCAGGGCCTGATGAACGCCGGCTTGTTGGTACCCGATCACGTCGTGATTGGGATGATTCGGCATCGTTTGGAAGAAAGTCCCGATGCCGCCGGATTTATTTTCGATGGTTTCCCCAGGACCTTGGCCCAGGCCGAGGCCTTGGATGCCCTGCTCGAAGGGTTGGGCCAAAGCATCCGATGCATGGTTTCCATGGTGGTTCCCCAGCCTGAACTGATCCAGAGACTCTTGCTTCGAGGCAAAGACTCTGGCAGGGCCGACGACCAAAACCAAGACATCATCGCTCAACGCATTGAAGAATACCAAGCCAAGACAGCACCCGTCGCCCAATACTACGCCCACCAAAACAAATGGAAGGAAGTGGATGGCATCGGGAGTATCGAAGAAATCTATACTCGGATACGGGAGGCCGTCGGCTGCTAACCAGCCTTGATGCTCCATGGCCGAAGGAAATTTTGTTGATTATGTCAAAATCTGTTGCCGTTCCGGTAGCGGTGGCGCCGGTTCCGTGCATTTTCACAGAGACAAAGTCACGGCCAAGGGAGGTCCGGACGGGGGAGACGGTGGCCGTGGCGGTCACATCATCCTGCGGGGCAATGCCCAGTTGTGGACCCTCCTTCACCTCAAATACCGCAAACATGTCATGGCCGATGCCGGCGTCAACGGTTCATCCGGGCTCAAAACAGGGGCGCAAGGATCCGATGTGGTCTTGGAAGTCCCCTTGGGAACGGTGGCCCGGGATCCCGAGACCGGCGAAAAAATCCTGGAAATCACCACCGATGGCCAAGAAGCTATTCTGCTGAACGGGGGACGCGGCGGGCAGGGCAATCATCACTTCAAAAGCGCTACGCGACAGTCGCCTCGTTTTGCTCAACCCGGAGAACCCGGACAAGAGGAATGGCGCATCCTGGAACTCAAAATATTGGCCGATGTGGGACTGGTTGGCTTCCCCAACGCCGGCAAAAGCACCCTCCTAGCCTCCGTCTCGGCTGCCAAACCCGAAATTGCCGATTACCCCTTCACCACCCTGGTTCCCAACCTAGGCATTGTCCCTTACAGAGACTATCGATCCTTTGTGATGGCGGATATACCCGGTCTAATCGAAGGAGCCCATGCCGGCAGGGGTCTAGGTCATCGTTTTTTGAGGCATATCGAACGCAACTCGGTTTTGCTTTTTGTTGTTCCGGCCGATGCGGACTCTATCCAAGAACAATACCGGATTCTGGTTCACGAATTGGAGGCCTACAACCCAGAATTGCTCACCAAAAGAAGGTTTTTGGCGATTAGCAAATCGGATTTGGCCGACCCCGAACTCCGCGAAGGCTTAGCCAAAGAATTACCGGAGGGAATACCTGCCTTGTTCATTTGCTCGGTCACCGGGGAAGGCATCCAGGAACTCAAAGATGAACTTTGGAAATTGTTACACTAATCTAATTTTTTCGTCATGCAACCGTATCACGAAGGCTTGGGACCCAAACTCCAAAAAGAACTTCAAGACCTGCGCGATCAGGGTCTTTTCAAAAAGGAACGTATCCTGGTTTCTCCCCAAGGCGCTGAAATAACCTTGGATGACGGCCGAGTCGTCATCAACGGCTGTGCGAATAATTACCTGGGCTTGTCCAGCCATCCATCGGTGATTGCCGCCGCCCACCGGGCCCTGGACGAATACGGATTTGGGATGAGCTCGGTGCGCTTTATCTGTGGAACACAGCGCATTCACAAGGATCTCGAAGCGGCCATTGCACATTTCTACGGCACCGAAGACAGCATTCTCTACGCTGCAGCCTTTGACGCCAACGGGGGCGTTTTTGAACCCTTGCTTGGCGAAAAAGACGCGATCATCAGCGATGCCCTCAATCATGCTTCGATTATCGACGGGGTCCGCCTCTGCAAAGCAGCGCGCTACCGCTATGCAAACAACGACATGGCCGACTTGGAGCGTTGCCTGCGCGAATGCAAAGAGGCCGGACACGAAACGGTGCTCATTGTTACGGACGGTGTCTTTAGCATGGATGGTTATGTGGCTCAACTGGATCGGATCGTCGAATTGGCCAAAGCCTACGGGGCCCTCACCATGGTGGATGAATGCCATGCGGCCGGATTCCTTGGAGCCAGGGGACGCGGAACCCCTGAATTATGCGGGGTGCACGGTCAAATCGATTTGGTCACCGGAACCCTGGGGAAGGCCTTGGGCGGTGCCATGGGGGGATACACCACCGGTCGCGCAGATGTCATCGCCATGCTGCGCCAACGCTCTAGACCTTACCTCTTCAGCAATTCCCTGGCCCCGGCGATTGTGGGCGCCTCCTTGGAGGTTTTTCGAATGTTAGAACACAGCAATGATTTGGCTCTAAAGCTTGCCGAAAATGTGCGTTTCTTCAAAGAAGGAATCCGTGCGCTGGGGTTTGATTACAAGGACGGGGCTTCGGCGATTGTGCCCATTATGTTATACGATGCCTCCCTTAGTCAGCGCATGGCCGATGCCCTCTTGGACGAAGGGGTTTATGTTATTGGATTCTTTTTTCCGGTGGTTCCCCAAGGCAAGGCCCGTATCCGGGTGCAACTTTCGGCAGCCCATACACGGGCTCATTTGGAGCACATGTTGAATGCCTTTGGCAAGGTAGGCAAGCAACTAGGGGTCATCCCCGCCTAAGGAAGCCCATCCCTACCGACTAAGTTGTAGGAGACTCCTCGCTTGCCGAAGTGGTCGACAGGGCCTCTTCAGCCGGCATCGCTTGGCAAAGCTCCACCAGAATTCCCCCGGCACTGCGCGGGTGAACAAAGCAAACCCATTGACGTTCCGCACCTACCTTGGGTTCTGCGGATAACAACTGAAACCCTTGGTTTTGGAGCCTCTGCATGGTCACTCGGATGTCATCGACCGCATAGGCCACATGATGGAGTCCTTCGCCTTTGGACTCCAAAAAACGAGCGATGGCGCTATCAGGGCGTAGGCTTTCCAGTAATTCCACTTTGTTGGGACCCACCCTGTAAAAAAGAGTGTTCACCCCCTCGCTTTCAACGGTTTCTTTTTGGTAGGGCGGGGTGCCCAAGAGGCGGGTGTACAGCGGCTCGGACTCGGCCAGCGACCGCACTGCAATCCCAAGATGCTCAATACGTGTCAAATCGGCAGGGAATTCGGGGTTCAATCCAGGGTGAACGGGTGCGGGCTCCATAGGTTAGGGGTTGAATAAGGCGATCTAGCTGTCACAAAATAACGGCAAGGCATCGCTAGGATTCCGCTCGCTAAGCCTAATTTTGTGAGAACCATGATTCAAGTTTCCCCCAAAGCCGCCGACAAGGTTCGCAGCCTGCTACAGGACCCCGAACAAGCCGGTAAGTCCTACCTGCGGATTTCGGTCCTCAGCGGCGGATGCTCCGGACTAAGCTACCGTATGGATTTTGAAGCCGAGCCCCTCCCGGAAGACCAACGTTTTGAGGAGCAAGGGGTTCGCCTGCTTTGCGACAAAAAAAGCTTGGTGTACCTCGTTGGTACCGAACTGGACTTCAGCGATGGCCTCAACGGCAAGGGCTTTCATTTTAACAACCCCAACGCCGCCCGATCCTGCGCCTGCGGTGAGAGCTTTTCGCTTTGACCCGCCTCAGCGTTAATGTCAACAAAATAGCGCTGCTGCGAAACAGCAGAGACCACGGCGTGCCCGATCCGGTCCAATTTGCCTTGGATTGCGAACGATTTGGAGCCGACGGAATCACCGTACATCCCCGTCCCGACGCCCGGCATGTACGCCCCGACGATGTCAGGGCGCTGCGTCAGTCCTTGAGCACCGAGTTGAATGTGGAGGGTAATCCTTTGGAATCGTACTTTATGGATTTGGTTTTGGAGGTCCGGCCTGCTCAGGCCACCTTGGTCCCCGATCACCCCCTGCAACGGACATCGGACCATGGTTGGGATTTGGATCAGGACGGGGAACGATTGCGGCCACTCATAGCAAAACTGAACGCCGCAGGCATTCGGGTTTCCCTTTTTATTGACCCGAACCCGCGCCATGCAGAACAAGCCGCCGAACTGGGCGCCCAAGCAGTCGAATTGTACACCGAAGGCTTTGCCCGTTGTTATGATTCAAAAGACAAGACAGCGAACTGCACCGCACCCTACGAGGCCGCCTACCACCGAGCACTGGATAGTGGACTGCTGGTGAACGCGGGTCATGACTTGAATTTGTCCAATCTGGCCGCATTGAACACCCGTCTCCCGCTCCTGCACGAAGTTTCCATTGGGCATGCCCTGGTGGCGGATGCCCTGTACCTGGGTCTCGAAAACACCGTCCGACTCTACCGTCGGGCTCTGCACAGCAATACACTATCCTGATACTCGTTTGTCACGGCGCAAACTTCTGCATTTTGCCGAAATGGCGCGCATGCCCCGGGTATGGGAGCATCCCCCCAACTCGGCGTGGACATGGAGGGAGCGCCTGCAAAACCCCGAAGCGCTAACAATCCCTTCTTCCCCAAGCCAAGACACCCCACTCATCCTGGAGCTGGGTTGCGGAACGGGCCTTTGGACCGTGGGTGTGGGTTCCAAAAAACCAGGTCACCTATGGCTGGGGGCCGATATCAAAGGGGCCCGCATGTGGCACGGAGCCAAACAAATTGAAGCCCTTGGCCTGAACAACGCCGGTTTTTTGCGGACCCGACTGGAGGACATCGAAATGTATTTTGGTGAGGGAGAAATTTCCGAAATATGGATCACCTTTCCGGATCCCCAACCCCGTGAAAGCCGCGAAAAAAAACGGCTGACGAGTCCGGCTTTTTTAAAAAGATACCGTAAAGTGTTACAAAACGGTGGCTGCCTTCATCTCAAAACCGATAATACCGCCTTGTTTGAATACACCTTGGAAGCTTGGAAAGATAACGGCCTAACCCTGGAGCGCTGCATTCGTGATGTTCATCATCCGGATGAAAGGACGCAACGAAATGCCTACGAGGAAGAGACCCTCTCCGTTCTGACCACCTATGAATCCAGGTACATGGCCCAAGGCCTTCCCATTCACTATGTGCGAGCAAGATGGACTTAGGCGAAATGTCCCTCCATCGCGTCCACCCAGTCTTCAATCGTAACATATTCCGAATCCTGACCAGGCTTTGCCTCGAAATACAATCCAGCACAGGCGGTTCCTATTTCTTGGGCCAAATCCTTCAAACGCTGCGCCAACCGGTCAGCATCCACTGGATCGGCTCCCGGCTTGATTGAAACCAGCGCAAACCAGCGCAGATTCGGGCCCGAAACCCCGCCTACAAAAGCCCCATCGACTGCATCCAGCGCCCATGGATCCACGACCAACCAATCCGGCATACGGGAGCCCCAACCACCCCTGTTGCGCAAGCGTCCCAA
The DNA here is from genome assembly GCA_049317645.1 of Bacteroidia bacterium. Classification (GTDB taxonomy): domain Bacteria; phylum Bacteroidota; class Bacteroidia; order UBA7662; family UBA7662; genus SYHX01. The sequence goes on along the minus strand of JBMOHV010000003.1, from coordinate 5,556 downwards.
GACATCGGGGCTCAACTCCAACGCCCAACCTGGCATCTCCAACGCAAAGGCATCGCCCAGGCGTTCCATCCCTTCCCACACGACTGAATCCCTGCAGTACAATCCCTTGCATTCCAAAAACCGCTCCGTCAATCCAGGCCCAGCCTCCGCCAAAGCCGGCGTGGCCAACAACCACAAATCCGGTCCTGCGACCCAGCCACTGATTTCGTTCCAGGCCCCTGCATCGGCATCCAAACTCAGGACCAGACGCTCCGCCCCTGCCGCCGCCGCAAAGCGAGCATCCATCAGGCGGTCTGTATTTCCCAAAATCCAGGACATGGGTTAAACATAAAGCTCGACCCTTGAACTTTGCATACCCAACAAGATGGACCCCGATTTTTTTGACCGCGTTTACGAGGTCGTCCGGCTGATACCGCCTGGACGCGTCACCACCTACGGGGCTATCGCGCGCTTCTTGGGTAGTGGGCGCAGTGCGCGGGCCGTGGGTTACGCTCTCAATGCCTGCCACGCTATCCAACCCACGGTACCCGCCCATCGAGTGGTCAACCGAACCGGGCTTCTCAGCGGAAAGCACCACTTTGACCCTCAACAACCCATGGTCGATCTGCTGGCCGCCGAAAATATTCAAGTCATCGAAGACCGTATCTGCGATTTTGAGCGTTTGTTTTGGAACCCCGAATCCCTCCTGTAATTCCGGGCCACCCTTCCTGTGAATCCACCAACCTCGGAGCTCCCCGACGACCCCATCCCGCCCAACAAATGAAATCCCTGCCCGGCCACCCAACGACCCCTAACCCATGGGAGCAGGAAAGTGAAATCACCGCGGTGCAGCTGTACCGTTGGATCGAAGAGGGCGAAAACCGTCGGCAGGATTTCAAGGAAACTATCACCTCATCCCGCAAAATTGCGAGGACCCTGGCCGCCTTTGCCAATGCCGAAGGAGGTCGCCTGCTGGTGGGCGTTCGCGATAATCGCAGTCTTCGTAACATTCGTCCTGCCGACGAAACCGAGATGCTGCTGGGGGCCGCCAAGCATTTTTGCCAGCCGGAGGTTCAGCTCCACTTTACGACGGTTCGTGTCGGTCTCAAAGAAATTTTGGTGGTTCAAATTGCAGAGGCCAAGGATAAGCCTGTACGTAACTTGGGCGAGGGCAGGGAATGGGAGGTCTACCTCCGCAACGGAGACCAATGTCTATTGGCATCGCCCATGAGCATCAAGATGTTACAAAACCAAGAAGCGGATCACGACGAACCTCTCTTGGAGTTTGGTAGCCGAGAACAAGCCCTCTTGGAATACCTGCGCAATCACGCCCGCATTCGCGTTCAGGAATGCCGCAAAATGTTCAATTTGTCGACGGGCCGAGCCCATCGTATGCTCCTTCAATTGACCCGCGCGGGCTTAATCACCTTGCACACCCACGAAAAAGAAGAATTCTTTACTTTAGGGAAGGACTATAATGGGGGAAGCGGTAGCGATCGCTCTGCTCAATCGCGTCCATGATTTGAGCAATAATCTGATCCTTGCTCGCCGTATAATCCAATTCCAAGGGATCTTTGAACGTTACCGTCAGGTCTACGTTTCTTTTTTTGAGTAAAAGACCTTTTTTGTTGAAAGCACGGCGAAATCCGTTAATGACCACCGGAATCACAATGGGTTGTTGGTCCTTGATGATCTGAGCAACCCCACGACGGCCTTCGGCATAGGGCTTGGTGGTTCCTTGAGGAAAGGTGAGAACCCAGCCAAAATCCAGGGCCTTGTAAATCTTGTCCACTTCCGATACATCCACCTGACGCTGAACTTCCTCACCACCTTCCCTCCAGGATCTTTTGACCGTAACGGCCCCTGCGAGGCTGAAAAGCCAAGGCAAAATCCCGCTTTTTTTCATGGTCTCGGTGGCAGCGACATAGTACAGGCGGGCCGGGGTCCACAACAAATAGAAGGGAGCCCACAAACGCCGACCGTAACCCCATTTGGCGGCACAAATCGAATGAAAAATGGCCATCACATCCCGGTAATAGGTCTGATGGTTGGAAACAAAAAGAACATTCTGCGCTGGTAGCTTGCGGATCTTTTCGGTACCCTCAATGCGAAGGCGGTTGATAACGCACAAACCAATGTAGAAAAAAGAGCCGAAGACCCCAAACATCACCCGCTTGATAAGCAGGGGGTTCCCAAACGGGTCAAAAAGCTTCATAAACGACCATTTTTACCTTGTTCACACGTCCAAAATAGCATACAAAGTCCGGCCAAGGACCAGATTTCACGTTGTATTTACATTGAAACGCGAAATTCGTGTCATTCAAGGTTCTAGACACGATGGAAAAGCGCACAATCGACTTGCTGGTTTTGTCGGATTTGCACCTGGGAACCTACGGTTGCCACGGGAGGGAGCTCCTTCGCTACCTAGACCAAGTCCAGCCGGGCACCCTGGTATTGAACGGGGATATCGTGGACATTTGGCAATTCAAAAAACGCTATTGGCCCGCCTCCCATATGCAGGTGATTCGAAAATTGTTAAAATTTGCGGAGCAAGGCGTTCCGGTCTATTACCTCACCGGAAATCACGATGAAATGCTTCGCAAATTCAGCGACTACCGAATGGGTAATCTCTACCTGCGCGACAAGTTGGTTCTGGAAATCGACGGACGCAAGGCTTGGTTTTTCCATGGAGATGTTTTTGATGTTAGCATGCAGTATTCCAAGTGGCTGGCCCGTTTGGGCGGACACGGTTACGACCTCTTGATTGTCCTCAATCGCTTTGTAAACCACGTGCTTGAAAAACTCGGTCGGGACAAAATAAGCTTGTCCAAACGAATCAAAGACGGGGTCAAAACCGCGGTCAGCTTCATCTCGGATTTTGAACAAATTGCGGCCGATCTGGCGATTGAACGAGGCTATGATTATGTCATCTGCGGGCATATTCATCAACCCGTCATCAAAACCATGACCTCCTCATCGACCCCGCCTCCCGGTCAAGAAGCTCGAACCGTCACCTACCTGAATTCCGGGGATTGGATCGAAAACCTGACCGCCTTGGAATACCACCTGGGGCAATGGACTTTGCACCGTTACGCGGCCCGTCCTGATGAAATCCGACAGAACGCTCCATTCGCATCCGATGACCCACCGATGACGACCGTTCCCAACGCCGTGCCCCACCCCTTCCTCGAAGAAATTTTTTCCTTGGCCACGGTTTCAGCCTCTACTCGCCTGGGCACCCCTTGAGCAAAACCCGCCTACTTTACGCCATCCAAGGCACCGGTAACGGACACTTGAGCCGAGCAGGGGCCCTTATTCCAGCTCTGCAAAAGAGAGGCGAACTCGACTTGCTTGTTTCTGGTAGGGATGTCCAGGTATCGGTAACGTATCCGATTCTCTATCGTTTTAACGGCGCTGGTTTTGTTTTTGGCCAAAATGGGGGGATTGATTGGTACCAAACCCTTCGCATTCAGCGTCCCCTCGCTCTGTTGCAGGATAGCCGGGCCCTGCCATTGCGCTCATACGACTTGGTGATCAACGATTTTGAGCCGGTTTCGGCTCTGGCAGCGCGCAGGCAGGGTTTTGATCGCATGGTTTCCTTGAGTCACCAGGCTTCTTTTTTGTCCAAAAACGCCCCCAGGCCCGCCCGAAACCGGTTTAGCCTGGATGAACCCGTGGCCGAATGGATGTTCCAACACTACGCCCCCTGTCCTTCGGCGATTGGATTGCACTTTGAGGCCTACGACGACTTTATCCATACCCCGGTCATCCGCCCTGGGATTCGAATGCTCCGTCCCAGTCACGATTCCGGGGAAGTCTTGGTCTATCTACCCGCCTACCAGGACGACCTACTCGTCGCCTTTCTGCAAAAAGTGGACCCTGCGCGTTCTTGGGTTGTTTTTAGCAAAAGACAAAAAGCCACTGCTCGTTTTGGCCGGGTGACGGTGCATCCGGCCGGCGATGCCCTCTTTTGCAAACACCTGGAACATGCCGAAGCCGTGCTCTGCGGCGCAGGGTTCGAGACCCCGGCCGAGGCCCTCTTTTTGGGCAAAAAACTTTGGGTTATTCCCATGAAGCAGCAATACGAACAGGCTTGCAACGCCGAAGCGCTGCGCCGTATGGGCATACCCACCTCCCCCGGATTGTCCTCCTCGATGGTGGATGATTTACGAACCTGGCTCCAAGGCAAAAGCCCCGTCGCGAGGGCCTGGCCGGACCATACCGAAGCGCTTTTGAGCCTATGTCTTGACAAGGTGGGTCAAAACAGGGTTTTGTAGGGATTTTGGGGAGCCCCCCTCTTCATTTGTAGGGGTTTTTGTAGGGGGTGTCTGAGAAGGACCGCGGGAGGAACCACCTCATTTTTGTTTTGTTACCCAGCCAAAATTTTGGGTAACGTCGGACCCCATGAAATACATCCTTTACTTGGAAGCATCTCGCTTAGCCGAGCTTGAGCCTCGTAACTCCATCGAATCCAACGACTCGCCAAAGACGTTGCCTACCTGGCTGCAGTGGTTATGGCAACATCGACACGGTGGGGCGCGGGACTGCGCTCAACTTTTGAACCCAGACGCTCATCTTCAAAATTCTGTCTTGCCTGTTGTCGTTCTTTTGGAAACCAACAGCCTGCACGATCGTCTTCAGGATGCTATGAACCAAGGCCATACCCTGGTCCTGGAATGGCAGGGAAAAGGCACGGCCAAGACACTGCGCCTTCGCACCAAAACCTTGGATAAAACTTGGCAAGATGGCTCAGATCAAGCCGATTTGCTCAAATCCATTCGAATGGCCCTGCGCCATTGCTCCCAGGCCACCAAATCCATCAAGCGCAAACAGCGAATGCTGGCATCAAGACTCAGTGAAGAACAAATCGTTCAGCAATTTTGCCGTAGCATTGAAGAACACCATGCGGATACACGCTGCAGCATACCTCATTTGGCCCGGTTATGCGGTGTTAGCAATGTACGCTTGCAACAAATTTGTCAACAGCATTTGGGACAAGGCCCCAAGGCCTACTTAGTTCAGCAACGTATCAACAAGGCTTCGGAACTTATCCGCAATTGGCCCGAAAACCGTCGCTGCATCTTGTCCAAAATCGCCGAAAAGGCTGGATTTTCATCGCCCTCGTACTTTTCATCTCTTTTCATGACCTACACGGGTCAAACACCGACCGAATTCCGGCATCAGCACCTCCAAAACAAAGATTAATAGCGGGCCCTTGAGCCAAGCTTACCGAACCTGATCGCCAGGAGCCGTCCCAGCGCCCTGGGGACCGACCAAAATCAATTTGCCATCGCTGTTTTGGGCTAACAAAAGCATGCCCCTGGACTCGACACCGCGGATTTTGCGGGGCGCGAGGTTGGTCAGCATGAGAACTTGACAGCCCTTGAGCTCATCGGGAGCAAAGTGTTGAGCGATGCCCGAAACCACGGTCCTCTGTTCACTGCCCAAATCAACGCGTATCTCCAATAACTTATCGGCACCGGACACGGGCTTGGCATCGAGAATCTCAACCAAGCGCAAATCCATGGCCGCAAAATCCTCAAACGCAACCATCGATGGTTCCTGGGTAGGTTGGAT
>JBMOHV010000002.1:0-50992 GCA_049317645.1 Bacteroidia bacterium | reverse complement strand
TCCGGAAAATCCGCCTCGGATTGGGGGCTTTTGGAGGGGCTTTTGGAGGGGCTTTGGGCAGGGATTGGTTCCCAAACGACTCTATCCAGTACCAAATGCAGGGCGGGGGGGATTTTGGGGGCCGAGCGCGTTTTGGGTTCCAAAAGGGATTCCAGGCGCAGCAGGGTCCCTTCGGACCAAAGGCGGGTATAGCCCCGCTGCAGCAATTCCTCCAGGTAGGCCTGCAGGCCGTGGTGATCATGGCGGGCCTGCTCGACGGCAGTCAGTGGGCAGAGCACCAATAATTCGGCGCCCGCTTCGGCGGTTTCGAGGCGTTTTTGACGGAGCTCCTTGAGGAGGTCTTCGGTGTTGTAGGCCCTTACTTCCTCCCCGCTTTGGGGGTCCAGGGTATGCCCGCAGCGGGCAAAAAGCAAACGGAAATAATCGTAGATCTCGGTGGTGGTCCCCACCGTGGAGCGGGGATTGCGGGATAAGTGATGTTGGTCAATGGCCATGGCCGGGCTCAGGCCCCGGATATCGTCCACTTCGGGCTTGGGCATTCGTTGCAGAAATTGCCGGGCATAGGACGAGAGGCTCTCCACGTAGCGGCGCTGCCCTTCGGCGTAGAGGGTATCAAAAATCAAACTGGACTTGCCCGAACCCGACAAGCCGGTGACCACCACCAATTGGTGCCGGGGCAGAACCACATCGATACCGCGCAGGTTGTGCATGCGGGCGTTGCGGATTTCGATCCCGCCGCGGTCCGGGGGTGTTATCAGGGTATCGGGCGTCTTGGCGATGTCTTTTGCCGCCTTGGCGGGCAATTTGGGCGTCTTTGCGCTGGTTTTGGGCGTTTTGGCAGGGGTTTTGGCGGGCATGGTCCAACCCGTGCAGGGCGAGTCCTGCAAAGGCGATTGCAAAGGTGCGGACGAAGCCACCAAAACAAAAACCACCCAAGGCCTTGGAATTAGAAAAAATCAGTTTAACTTCGTCTCCAACAACACCCTATAAAACCCATCGCGCCTATCGGAACAGACCCTACGCTAACCTAAACCCCTCTCTATGTCTTCACAAGTCATGGGCGTTAGCGATCAGGAGCTGATTCGGCGCTATGTTTCAGGCCACCAGGCCGCCATGTCGGTGTTAATGCACCGCCACAAAACCCGCATTTTCACAACGATTTATCAGCTGGTCCGCCATCAGGAACTGGCCGAGGATTTATTCCAGGACACTTTTGTGAAGGCGATGCAGACCCTGCAGGCCGGTCGCTACAACGAGGAAGGCAAGTTTTTGCCTTGGATTTTGCGCATTGCCCACAACCTCTGCATTGACCATTTTCGCCGGAACAGCCGGATGCCTTTGGTCCGTGCCGATGACGATTGGGATCCCCTGGCCCGGATGAGCGATACCGAGCTGCATGCCGAGGACAAGTTGATGATGAAGCAGAGCCTGGCCAAGGTCAAGCAATTGGTCGCCCGTCTGCCCGAAGAGCAGCGCGAGGTCCTTATTATGCGGATTTACGGGGATTTGAGCTTCAAGGAGATTGCCGATGCCACCGGGGTCAGCATCAATACGGCTTTGGGCCGGATGCGGTACGCGCTGAGCAACCTGCGCAAACTCATTCACCAGAAGGGGATCAACCTATAAGGGGGGGCTGGCGCGGCCCGGGTTGGGCAGAGATGCATGAGGAGGGGGCATGAGGAGGGTTTTATTTTTTGAATAAGAAAACGGCGCATGCTTCGTTATTAGGAACAAAACAGCCTATGAACGAAAACACGACCCTCCAGGAACAGCTTCTTTTGTATGTTTTTGATGAATTGCCCGCGGACCGGGTGGGCGCCTTTGAGCACCACCTGATTTCCGATGCCGCGCTCCAAGAAGAACACCGCGTTGTCAGCGGTTTGCTAAATTTGTTACGCGCCGATTTACAGCCTTCTCCATCACCTGCCGTTTCCCCTGCGGTGTTGGCAAGGTTGGACAATTTGATGTTAGATTAATTAGGGAGGTGGGGCCAATGGGCCTTGGAGGTAGTTTTGGGGCATGACGATCAAAGAGCGTTATGCCGGGGTGCTTCGGTATTTTGAGGAGAGTGGAATGGAGGCGGAGACGGAATTGATGTACCGCAACCCGTTTGAGTTGCTGGTGGCGGTGGTTTTGTCTGCCCAATGCACCGACAAACGGGTGAACATCGTGACGAGATCCTTGTTTGCCCGATTGCCGGATGCGGCAACGATGGCGGCGGCCGGGGAGGAGGTCATTCGGGGTCTAATAGCATCGATTTCGTATCCCAACGCCAAGGCCAGGCATTTGGCGGGCTTGGCCCAGCTATTGATGGAGCGCTTTGGGGGGGAGGTTCCCTCGACCAGGGAGGATTTAATGGCTTTGCCCGGGGTGGGTCGCAAAACAGCCAATGTCATTCTTTCGGTTCTCCACGGGGAGGCTGCGATGGCTGTGGACACCCATGTTTTTCGGGTTTCGGCCCGATTGGGATTGACCCGCGGTGCCAAAACCCCGCTGGCCACCGAGGTTCAATTGATGCGGCATATCCCGGAGTCTTTGGTTCCAAAGGCCCATCATTGGCTGATTTTGCACGGTCGGCGGGTTTGTGTGGCCCGGAATCCCCGCTGCGGGGATTGTGGTTTGCAGGATTGGTGCGCTTATTTCCGCAGGAATTCAGGTCCCAAGGCGGGGTAGGCAGGGCGGGTTGTATTTTTAGCGAATGCAACCCTATGGAAATTTAGAAGGCAAAACGGCCCTGGTCTGCGGGGCCAGTCAGGGCATTGGATGGGCTACGGCCAAGGCTTTGGCCGCATCGGGCGCACGCATTGTTATGGCTGCCCGTACCGCCGAGGCGCTGGAGCAGCGATTGAAAGAATTGAGCGGTGCTGGGCACGCGGTTTGGGCGGTGGATTTACAGAATTTGCAGCAGATCCGGGATGGATACGGGTCTTGGGGACGGGGTTCAGAAGAAGAGGTGCATATCTTGGTGAACAACAGCGGTGGTCCGCCTGCTGGAGCTCTGCATGCGGTGGCGGCCGAGGCCTTTGATGCTCCTTGGAGGCAGCAGTTGTTGGCGGCACACGAACTAATGCGGGCGGTGTTACCGGGCATGAAGGCGGCCGGTTACGGACGAATTATCAATGTCATATCCACCTCGGTGAAGGCGCCTCTACGGGGTCTGGGCGTAAGCAATACGATTCGCGCGGCGGTGGCCAATTGGTCCAAAACCCTCTCGGTGGAATTGGCTCCTTTTGGAATAACGGTTAACAATGTGTTACCAGGTGCCACGTTGACCCAACGCTTGGTTTCCATTATCGAAGGCAAGGCGGCGTCCACGGGGCACAGCGTGGAGAACATCCAAAACGAAATGCTCGCAGAAATTCCAGCGGGTCGTTTTGGTTCGCCGGACGAAGTGGCCGCAGCCATTGCTTTTTTGGCCTCTCCTGCTGCCGCTTATATCACGGGAATTAATTTGCCGGTGGACGGGGGGCGTACCCCGAATCTGTAGGGATGCATGCCGATTTCCGGAAATGTACGGACTGTGCCCTTTGGGCATATTGTAAATAAATTATCCTATTCCAATTTCATTGAACCCATAAAAATTTCTAACTCATTAAACTAGGTTTTTCTAAAATAGAATACATCAAAGGCACTTGGACGGTGCGAGAGTTAAAAAGACGAATGGCCAGGTTTGATTTGGAATGAAGTGGGCTATCCCAAAATCCCGGGAAGGCAGCAAGGCTCTTGCATCAGAAAATTCAGTAAAAGGTGGCCAAAGACACCTTAATCTCTCGAAAATTCAGCAAAAATAAATTTGGAATTAGTTGTCTGAATAGTTAACTTTGTATCGTGCCTGATGACAGACAAGTAATTGCTTATAAAAACTATTTTCTCGACTTTTACGAGAAGCAGCCCGAAAACGTGCAAACGAAAATCGAATGGACACTAAACCTAATTCAGGTAACTCAATATATTCCAGAAAAGTATTTTAAGCATTTAGAAGGCACCAATGGACTTTACGAAATCCGAGTAGAAGTTGGTAGAAATATTTATCGCATTTTCTCCTTCTTTGACAAAGGCAATTTGGTTGTTCTTGGAAATGCATTTCACAAGAAATCTCAAAAGACACCAAAACAAGAATTAGAAAAAGCACTTAAAATAATGGAGGAATATCAAAATGAAAACAAATAGTAAAATCACAACCTTTGACCAAATACTTGACAAGAAGTATGGCAAAAAGGGACAGCCAAAACGTGAACAATGGGAGCAGCAATTTGAATCCTTTCGACTTGGCGTTCTGCTTGAGGAAGCAAGGAAAAAACTTGGAATGACTCAGGAGGAACTTGCTGAAAAATGTGGGACTAACAAATCATACATTTCTCGCATCGAAAACAACTCTTCTGACATTCGCCTTTCTACCCTTATGAAAATAATTCAACAAGGACTTGGCGGACATTTAAAATTGACCCTACAGCTGTAGTGACAACAGATAGCACTGGCTATAGGGTAACGACCAATAAGGCCTAGCGAAAGAATATAATATGCATAGATTTATACCAACTAACAAAGACAGTAGATAATGGAAAACAGTGCATCGCCAATTGTGCCGTAGCTTTTAGTATCACTTTTGGTCTTTTTAAATAGTTCAATTATATAGAGTTAAGATGATGAAACAGCGCTTGTGGACCGAGGGGGAGGACATCCTGAATTATGTGAATGGTTGCATGCAGCCTGCCGCCAAGGGAGCTTGGTTGGAGAATGTCAACCCCTCGACTGGGCAGGTTATGGGGCGTTTTCCGGATTCGGATGCATCCGATATTGCGATGGCGGTGGAGGCGGCGGCGGCGGCCTTTCCGGCCTGGTCCGGGATGGCGGTCGAAAAGCGAGCTGCCTTGTTGCATCGTTTGGCGGATTTGATTGAAGGGCATGCCGAAGAGCTTGCCGCCGCCGAGAGTGCCGATCAGGGCAAGCCGGTCAGCCTGGCGAGCCGGACGGATATCCCCCGAGCCGTGGACAATTTTCGGTTTTTTGCGGCATCAATTCGGACGTTTAGCTCCGAGTCCCAGCCGGTCAGCGGGGGGCATTTGAACATTACGTTGCGGCAGCCCATCGGGGTGGTGGCCTGCATTTCTCCATGGAATTTGCCGCTGTATCTGTTGACCTGGAAGATCGCCCCTGCTTTGGCTGCGGGCAATACTGTGGTGGCCAAGCCTAGCGAGCTCACGCCTTTGACAGCGTATCTCTTGGGAAAATTGTGCGGGGAGGCCGGCGTACCACCGGGGGTGGTGAACCTGGTGCATGGCACCGGTCTGCGGGCCGGGGAGCCGTTGATAACGGACCCGCGTACTCCGGTCATCAGCTTTACGGGCGGTACGGTGACGGGGGCCCGCATCGCCGGCCTCGCCGCCCCCCTCTTCAAAAAAATGTCCTTGGAGCTGGGTGGCAAAAACCCAAACATCGTCTTTGCGGATGCCGATTTGGAGCAGGCGGTGGAAACCGCTGTTCGAGCCGCCTTTACCAACCAAGGCGAAATTTGTTTGTGCGGTTCCCGCATTTTGATTCAACAACCGATTTATAACACATTCCGCGATCTTTTTTTGGCCAAAGTCAAAGCCTTGACGGTGGGGGATCCGCGGGAACAGGTGAACCTGGGTGCGTTAGTATCCGAAGGACACCTCCACAAAGTCCTGGGCTATGTTCAATTGGCTCGCGAAGAGGGTGGGACCGTTTTGTGCGGTGGAAACCGCCTACATCCGGATGGTTCTTGCCGGGATGGTTTCTTCATGGAACCCACGGTCATCGAGGGTCTCGATAACACCTGTCGAACCAACCAGGAGGAAATTTTTGGTCCGGTGGTGACCCTACAGCCTTTTGAGGACGAAGGCGAAGCCTTGGCTCTGGCCAACGGAACCCCCTTTGGTTTGGCAGCCCAGGTCTGGACTTCGGATCTCAGCCGGGCCCATCGGGTTGCTCAGCAACTCAAATTTGGGTTGGTATGGGTGAATTGTTGGATGATCCGGGATTTGCGGACCCCCTTTGGAGGGGCCAAAGCCTCGGGAATCGGACGCGAAGGTGGCGTGGAATCCCTCCGCTTTTTTACGGAGTCCACCAATGTTTGCATCAAAGTGTGACCCCAAACAATTGACCCACCAGGGCCGAGGCGCCCATCGCGAGGCTGCCCCAAATCACGATCCGCCCCATGGCCTTGGCGGGACTGGAACCGCCCACCCGCGCCGATGCATAACCCAGCACCAACAAGGCCACCATGGTGGTGAGGTACAGCCCCAAGCTCATGAAAGGCATAGGGCATAACATTCCTACCAAAAAGGGCAGAAAGCCCCCCGCACAAAAGGCCGCCCCTGATGCCACCGAAGCCAGCAGGGGCTTGGCCTGCGAAACATCGTTGATGCCCAATTCATCCCGAACATGGGCTCCCAAAGCATCTTTTTCGGTGAGTTCGACCGCTACCTGCATGGCAGTGGCGGGGCTCAATCCTCTTTTGCGGTAGATATCGGCCAACAAGGCTAGTTCTTGGTCAGGCATGGTCGCGAGTTCAACTTTTTCGCGTTCAATATCGGCTTGCTCAATATCGGTCTGCGCGCTCACCGAAACATATTCCCCGGCCGCCATGGACAATGCTCCCGCTACCAAACCCGCCACAGTGGCTAGCAGAACATCCGATCGCTCGGTGCCTGCCGAGGCAATCCCCACCGCAAGACTGGCGATCGAAATAATCCCATCGTTGGCGCCCAGGACCGCCGCACGAAGCCAGTTGCTGCGGTGTATATAATGTTCAAAAGGCAATTGGGTCGGGTTAATCATGGGGCCAGGGTTTAAGTGGAGCGAGGGTTGAAAGGCCTTGTTATGTCACGAAGATGCAATCGGAACGCAGTCAAAGCTTTATTTATTTGAAGAAAAGCGACCTCCGAGGAATCCAAGGCCATTTTCAAAGAATCCAAGGCCTTGTATTGCAATATTGCTATTTAGCAATATCTTTGCATTCCAAAACATCCAGCGACGCAGCCCTCGATCATTCTCAACCATTTGAAGCCATGGGACTCACCAAAACCGAGCATTACCCCCCGACCCTTCTCCAAAGGGCGGATGTTTTCAAGGCCTTGGGTCATCCCGCTCGCTTGGCCATTGTGGAACATCTCTTGGCGCAGGATCGCTGCATCGCCGGTGATTTGGTGCATGAATTGCCACTGGCTCAACCCACCGTTTCTCGGCACCTGCGCATTCTTCAATCCGTTGGATTCATTGTTGGGGACATCGCCGGTCAATCCATCTGTTATTGGGTGAACCCCGAGCTCACCGAAATGCTCCGCAATTACTTGCATCAAATGCACGAACAAACCGAAGCCTGTTCCCAAAAAGGTTGTGTTTAAGACCCAAAAAGCCGTAGAAAGCCCCCGATTTGATGGACCAAACAATTTGACCAAACAAAATATATATTTATTGTTGTAACCATGAAAATTCAGTCCTTTCTTCAGACCCTTGCCACGCTGAGCGAACTTCGTTGGGCCTTGCCAGATGGAAGTTTTGTCCCCGCCCATGCCCATGTTACCGAAGTCGCCTTAATGACACGTCGTTTCGTGGATTGCGGAGGCACTCACCGCTTGGAGCGCCGCATTCAACTTCAGTTATGGGTCGCTGGCGATGTGGATCATCGTTTGGATCCTTCCAAACTCTTGCGCATTGTTCGTGAATCAGAGGACTGGATGGAATGGGATAACCACGAAGTGGAGATCGAATACCAGGGGAAGACCATCGAAAGGTACGGCGTGGAAATCATAGAGGGTGTTCTTGCTCTGCAGCCCCTGCAAACCAATTGCTTGGCCCAGGATCGCTGTGGGGTGCCCATTTTGGAGGAAACCTCGAGCTCGATGAGCCCCGTTGAAGAGGCCATACCCCAACCAATGTCCCAGGCCCCCGTTGTGGGTCGTTGCAAGCCGGGTAGCGGTTGTTGCTAAGGTTCCAATCGTTTTAAGAAAATAGGTTTCAATAAAACAAAGTACAACCACTCCAAAGCTCAAACCATGATTCAGGTACCACAGCAAATCAATAAGTACAAAAAACCGATTGTTATTACAACATCCCTCATTGTATTACAAATTGTTTTTGGTTTTGATCCAAAGTTCACCTTAATTAATTTGATTTGGTTGTTGGTTTAGGTTTTGGGAAAGAGAGTTCATCATGCAATGCCTATAACAACCTAATTTATGAAAATACTGGTTTTGTGTACAGGGAATAGTTGCCGTTCCCAAATGGCCGAAGGGTACCTTCGGAAATACGCCGATGCTTCGGTGGATGTCTACAGCGCTGGCATTGAGGCCCACGGAATCAATCCTCGGGCGGTGGCCAGCATGGCCAGGGACGGCGTGGATATTTCGGGCCAAAAATCAACGCTGGTGGATGAATACGCCGCCATGGTCTTTGATTTGGTGCTAACGGTCTGCGATAACGCCCAGGAAAATTGCCCCATTCTTCCCAGCAAAGAGGGCGCCCCAACGGTTCGCCTGCACCAACGTTTCCCGGACCCCGCCAAGGCCCAAGGAACCCCGGAGGAAATCCAGGTGGCCTTTGATTCGGTCCGGGATCAGATCAAAGACTATTGTCGTCGAATGATCGACCCCAACGGCTTGCTTGTTACAACCCCAGTTGATAGGTGAGCAAGAAATAACGCGGAGCCTGGGGGAAAACATAGCTGTCGGTGACGGGTACTCCGATATCGTTGAGGTAACCGTAGGTATAACCGTGGCCGGCGTAGCGGTGGTTGAGGAGGTTGACAATGCGAAATTGCAGGCTTTCGTTTTGGGATTTCAGCAAACGATTCCATAACATAGGTCCGTTCCATTTTATTTGGAGTTGATGAACCGAATAAGGATCGAGGCTTCGCTTTCGGTCTCCTGAATTGTCCAGGTATTGTCGTCCGACCCATTGCAGGTTCCATAAGACCTCCAAATTTCGAAGGGGTTTCCAGGTCCAAGCCGCCCCCAGCATTTGTTCGGGAGACAAGGCCAAAGGCGTTCCGATTCGTTCTGCAACAAATTGATTATTAACATATTCAGCAAAACGATTCACGCGGTTTCGGGACAGGGTACCCTGCGCCTGCAATCGATGTTGAGGGTGGATATCGTATTCGATTTGAAACTCCCATCCCAGGCGGCGAGAGCGCGGAACATTGATGCGGGTAAAGGCGCCGACGTCGTTGATGCGGCCGGTGAGTAACAATTGATTTTGGTATTCCATCCAAAAAAAATTGGAGACCAAGCGGGTTCTTTTGCCTAGGTATTGGGAACCCCATTCGAGGTTGGCCATGCGTTCGGGGCGGGGATAGGGATAGGCGACCAAGATGGTATTGCTATCGGTGGGTCCGTAGGCCGCTGTAAAGTCGTCCCGAACCGGTTCCCGATGGCCCAGACCGAGGTAGGCGTAATGAGACCAGCGTTCGTCGGCTTGAAAATGAAGACCCGTTTTGGGATTCAAAAAGTTAAAATATTTTTCAATAGGACGGGGCTGTCCATCTCCGCCTTCTCCGATAAGTTGGTAATGGATTCCCCTCCATTGGAGGTCCCCATACCATTGAAGCCTTCCGTCGCGGCTGAGCGGGGTTTGTTTTTTGGCGAAGGCCGAAACTTCGCTTTTGATGGCCCGGTTGCGGTAATATTCGTGTTCCGGCAGGCTGAGGGCCCCAACGCGGGTCCATTGGACGCGGCCAAAATGCCATCCGGTATAGCGCTGAACCTGGGCCCCGAGCGTCCAGCCTCGGTACTGAGCCTGAAGGATTTGCCCCACAAAGTGGTTGTCCAGCCAACGTTGGCGGATGAGGTCCGAATGGGTTGCCAGCACGACGAGGCTATCGCTGCCGGTGCGGACGGGTGGAAGGCCGTAATCAGCCAAGGCTTGACCGACCGCATATTCTTCGTAATACCCGTAGCCCCGCGTATAAAAGAAAGTGTTATGAATGGACCATCCCGATGGACGTCGGTGTTTGATGGAATATTGCCAGTGGTCTTGTCGGTAGTTATCGGTTTGGTTAGGGTAAAAAGCCGTTTGCCCTGAATCGTTGGTGAAGAGGCCCGCGTAATTGAAGCGGGGGTTGTCTTTCCATTCGGTAGCCAATACGCCGTACCAGGCCTGGCCTGTTTTTTCGCGACCCGAAAGAACCGACCAGCGGTGGATGGTGTTACGGGTCTTGTAAGCGAGGGACGCGGCCAAGGAATAAAGACTGCTGCCCGAGCGGTCGACATAGCCGTTGGAAAGGATGCGGGAGGCGCGGACCTGGGCAGACCAGGCTCCGGAAGGGGAAAGGGTGTTGGCGGTAAAGCTTTGAATTTGAGTACCAAAGCTACCTCCGCCCACCCGCAGGCCTATGCCAGGGCTGTCCGTTTCGCTGTGGGTTTCGAGGTGAATGCTGGCTCCAAAGGCAGAGGATCCGTTGGTGCTGCTGCCCAGCCCGCGCTGGATTTGGACGGAGCTGAGCGAGGAGGTCAAATCGGGCATGTTGACCCAGAACAAACCATGGGATTCGGCGTCGTTGACCGGAACCCCGTTGAGCGTCACATTGATGCGGGTCATATCCGAACCGCGTATTCGCAAATTGGTGTAACCGATACCAGCGCCTGCATCGGAGGAGGCCAGGGTGGAGGGTTGAAATTGCAAAACATACGGCATGTCCTGTCCGGTGTTTTGTTTGCGCAATTCGTCGGCATCCATTCGGGTGGAGGTGACCGGGGTTCCTGGCAGAACATGACCGGCCGTGACGACCACCTCTTCCCGCATCAAGATCGAGGGCTGCAGTTGCAAGACCCAATTTCGAGAGGTATCCAGGCCGAAATCGCTGTTGGCTCCCAAGGGAATCTCCATGCGCAGGGGTTGGTAGCCAACATAACGAACCAAGAGTTTTTGGGCTCCCAAAGGTCTTTCCAGGACAAATTCACCTTGGTTGTTGGTGGAAGTACCCCTCGCGGTTCCCTCCCAAAGCAGGGTGGCGCCGGCCAGGGATCGACCTTGGGGATCGACAACGCGGCCTTGAAGGGGGGTTGAAGGGGACGTAGAAAGGGACGTTGAAGGGGACGTTGAAGAGGATGTTGGAGCGGTTTGTCCCAGGGCTGGAGGGATCATCGAAGGCCCAACGAGGACGATGGCGGCAAGAACAAGGCGTTTTAGGAGGGTGCTCATGGGGTTTTTTGGGTTTGAACGGAACAAAAAACCGGGTCCGGAGCCGACCCATGCCCATGAAGGCAGTCATCTTCCCTACGCGGGCATGACCCCGACAGGTTCAATGGGTATGATCTCAGCCCCCGAAACGTTGATGGAGGCACCCCGTGATGCGGCAAAATTAGAACAAATTCGTAATTTCCTGCTCCTTTCAGGGGGTAACTTTGCCCCCTTAGAAACCGACTTTAGGAACCCGTAACGAGACCCCCCCCTTTCATGATTGGAATGTTTAACAAGGTGATCCAAAATTTTTTTGGAAACAAATCCGATAGAGATATCAAAGCCCTTTTGCCCAGGGTTCAAGAAATAAACCGGTTCGGCGAATCGATGACCGGTTTGAGCAACGATGAATTGCGCGCCAAGACCACGGAGTTCAGGGAGCGGATCGCTCAAGGGCTGGATTCTTTGAACCAACAACTGGAGGCGCTCAAGGCCCAGCCAGGGACCGAGGAAGGGGCCGAGGAACAGGCCGCCCGCTTTGAAGCCTACGATCAGACAATCAAGGAGCGGGACAAGGCGCTGGAAGAGATTCTGGACCAAATCCTACCCGAGGCCTTTGCGGTGGTCAAAGAAACGGCGCGTCGTTTCAGCCAAAACGAGGAACTGCGCGTGACGGCTACCGCTCACGATAGGGATCTGGCCGCTCAGTCCAAGGATTTTATTCGTGTTGAAGGCGCCGAAGCGGTTTACAAAAACCGTTGGATGGCCGCCGGGGCGGAGGTGATCTGGAACATGGTTCATTACGATGTGCAGTTGTTGGGAGGGATGGTTTTGCACAGTGGAAAAATCGCCGAGATGTCAACCGGGGAGGGCAAAACCTTGGTATCGACCCTGCCTGCCTACCTCAACGCGTTGACCGGGCTGGGTGTGCATATTGTTACAGTCAACGATTATTTGGCCCGTCGTGACTCGGAATGGAACGGCCCGATTTTTGAGTTTCATGGACTTCGGGTTGATTGCATTGACCGACATCGGCCCAATTCGGAGGCCCGTCGGGAGGCTTACCGGGCCGATATCACCTACGGGACCAACAACGAATTTGGCTTCGATTATTTGAGGGATAACATGGCCCACGCGGTCGATGACCTGGTGCAGCGCAAGCATCATTACGCGATGGTGGATGAGGTGGATTCGGTTTTGATTGACGATGCCCGTACGCCTTTGATTATATCGGGACCGGTACCGCGGGGCGATCATCACGAATTCCACCAACTCAAACCCCGGATTGAATCGCTGGTCGAGGCGCAGCGTCGTTACTTGAATACCGCTTTGTCCGATGCGCGCCGCTTATTTGGGGAGAACAAGCTAGAAGAAGCGGGCCTGCCTTTGTTCAGGGCTTACCGTGGTTTGCCCAAGAACAAGGCTTTGATTAAGTTTCTGAGTGAATCCGGTGTCAAAGCCCTTTTGCTCAAAACCGAGTCTTATTACTTGCAGGATCAGCAAAAAGAAATGCCCAAGGCGGATACCGAATTGTTTTTTGTTATTGATGAAAAAAACAATTCCATTGAATTAACCGACAAAGGCATTGATCATATTACATCCAGCGGTGAAGACCCCAGTTTCTTTGTGTTACCCGATGTGGGTGCGATGATTGCGGATATCGAAAAGTCCAATTTGGAGGCTTCCGACAAAGCCGAGCAAAAAACCGTTTTGATGCAGGATTTTCAAATCAAATCCGAGCGGATTCATACCATCAATCAGTTGCTCAAGGCGTATTGCCTCTTTGAAAGGGATATTGAATACATTGTTGACCAGAACAAGGTCAAAATTGTGGATGAACAAACAGGACGTGTTTTGGACGGCCGTCGCTATTCCGATGGATTGCATCAGGCCATCGAAGCCAAAGAAAATGTGAAGGTTGAAGCGGCCACCCAAACCTTTGCGACGGTGACCCTGCAGAATTTCTTTCGGATGTACCACAAACTGGCCGGTATGACCGGAACGGCCGAAACGGAGGCCGGGGAATTGTGGGAGATCTACAAGTTGGATGTGGTTGTTGTACCGACCCACCGCCCGATTGTGCGCAAGGACGAGGAGGATTTGGTTTACAAGACCAAGCGTGAAAAGTACGCCGCCATCATCGATCAGGTAGCTGGTTTGGTGGAAGCGGGCCGGCCTGTTTTGGTGGGAACGACTTCGGTTGAAACCTCGGAATTGTTAAGCCGTATGATGACATTGCGCAAGCTCAAGCACAATGTTTTGAATGCCAAGCAGCACCAGCGCGAAGCCGAAATCGTGGCCGAAGCGGGTCGCCCTGGCAATGTGACCATTGCCACCAACATGGCGGGCCGTGGTACGGATATCAAACTGGGCCCCGGGGTGCAGGAAGCGGGTGGTTTGGCGATTATCGGAACGGAGCGTCACGAATCACGGCGGGTGGACCGGCAGCTGAGGGGTCGTGCAGGTCGTCAGGGGGATCCGGGTTCGTCCGTTTTCTTTGTTTCGCTGGAGGATGATTTGATGCGGCTCTTTGGTTCCGAAAGGATTTCGAACATCATGGATCGTTTTGGGTACAAAGAGGGCGAGGTGATTCAACATTCGATGATCACCAAATCGATTGAGCGGGCCCAGAAGAAAGTCGAAGAAAACAATTTTGGGGTGCGCAAACGCCTCTTGGAATACGACGATGTGATGAATGCCCAGCGGGAAATTATTTACAGCCGGCGACGCAATGCCCTCAACGGGGAGCGGGTTCACCGGGATGTGATGAATGCGCTCGCTGATTTGGTCGAAGAAACGGTTGAGCGCGCCAAGAACGGGGGGGATTTTGAGAGCCTGAGCCTGGAATGCCTTCGTTTGTTTGGGGTTCAGCCGGAGGGTAGCAGCCAAGATTTTGAGAACACCAAGGCCCTTGCCTTGGCGGAGCAGTTGCTGGGACAAGTGGAGCAGGAATTGCACCGTCGCCAAAGCGCCATGATTCAAACGGTTTTGCATCATCTGCGCGATTGGTTGGCTCAGCCGGATCGTCTTCAGGAAACGGTGGGGATCCCGGTGACTTTTGCAGGCAGGTCGGTGCAATTGGGGGTTCAATTGCAGAAACTCAGCGATACAGGTGGTCAGGCCGTGGTGACGGAGCTCGAAAAGGCCTTGACCCTGTTCTTGACCGACGAGGCATGGAAGAACCACTTGCGGGATATGGACGATCTCAAGCAGTCGGTCCAAAACGCGGTCTACGAACAAAAGGACCCGCTGGTTATCTACAAGATGGAGTCCTTTGGGATGTTCAAGAAGATGTTATCGGAGATTTACCAGGATTTGCTATCGATGTTGTTCCAGGCCCGCATTCAGGGCAACGAAGAGACGGTCGTGGCGGGGGCGGCGCCGGCGCGGCGGTCCTCGGTAACGGGAGGAGCAGGCTCCCCAGCCCTCACGGCCACCAAGGCCGAATACGGTCCAGGAACCGCCGCACCGGCCGGGCCTTCGGCCCCCGCGGCCTCGGCGGCGCAGGCCGCCTCGGCCGCCCCGCCCCCGCCCCTCCGCGTTGGCCCCAAAATTGGCCGCAACGACCCTTGCCCCTGCGGTAGCGGTCGCAAGTTCAAATCCTGTCACGGCAAAGACGCCCCTGAATAGGAGGACATACCGTCATTGTGGTCTAATTTTGAATCATGAAAGGATTGTTATCGACCCTCGCCTTGGTAGGGACCCTCGCAGGTCTCTTGGCATCGAATCACGCATCAGGGTCGGCTGCGCCCTCCCATTCAGAACTGGATTCCGTGATGACGACTGGTTCCGTCGAGGATACCCAAGTGAACCGTGCTGCTCCCGAAAAGAAAATTCCCGGTTTCCGCGTGCAGTTGTACCAAGGTTCATCCCGGACCCGGGCCAAAGAAATCCGGGATTTGATGGTCCAGTCCTATCCCAAATTGGGGGTGTACATGGGGTACCGGCAGCCGGATTTCCGGGTGCGGGTTGGTGATTTTCGCGACAAGGGCGAAGCCACAGCCTACCTCAACATGATGAAATCCGATTTTCCATCCGCCTTTGTGGTGCCTGACAAGGTTTTGCTTTACCCCAAAACGGAACAAGAAGGGGAACCCACCCTGGAGCAGGATGGCTACGAAGACTGAAGCCCTCAGGCGGGATGCCGAAGCCTTGGAAAAAACCCTGGTTTCGGATCGGCGACACTTACACCAAAACCCTGAACTCTCCTTTGAAGAGGTTCAAACGTCTGCTTTTGTTCAGGAGCGACTCCGAGATCTGAACATACCTTTTACTTCCGGTATTGGAGGCTACGGGGTGGTTGCCAACCTGCAGGGCCATAGCCCCGGGCCGGTGGTGGCATTGCGCGCCGATATGGATGCCTTGCCGATTCAAGAGGCCAACGAAGTTCCGTATGCTTCCAAGGTGCCCGGTGTGATGCACGCCTGTGGTCACGATGTTCATACGGCCTCCTTGTTGGGGGTCGCTGCTTTGTTACGGTCCCGTACCCAGGATTTTTCGGGGACGGTTCGCTTTTTGTTCCAGCCGGCCGAAGAAAAATTACCAGGCGGAGCTTCGCTGATGATCCGCGACGGTGCTCTGGCCAACCCTACGCCCCAAGCCATTTATGGTCAGCATGTTATGCCATTACTACCGGCGGGTACTGTGGGATTTCGCAGCGGTCGTTACATGGCCTCCGCCGATGAAATTCGACTTACGATTCGTGGCAAGGGAGGGCATGCCGCCATGCCCCACCTGAATACCGATGCCGTCCTCATCGCGTCGCATATCGTCGTCGCTTTGCAACAAGTGGTTAGCCGACGTGCCAACCCCACCCTCCCCTCCGTTTTGTCCTTTGGTCATATTGTTGGAGAAGGCGCTTACAATGTGTTACCCAACGATGTCCGTCTTCGGGGAACTTTTCGCACCATGGATGAAACATGGCGAGATCAAGCCCATGCTTTGATACGCGAAATCGCCTCCGGCACCGCCTCGGCCATGGGGGCGGTCTGCGATGTTGAAATCGATCGGGGTTATCCAATGCTCTTTAATCATCCCGAATCAACTGCCCTGGCCCGCTCGACGGCCGAAGCTTATTTGGGGCCCCAACAAGTGGTGGATTTGGATTTATGGATGGCCGCCGAAGATTTTGCCTTTTATGCTCAGCAAATTCCGGCTACTTTTTACCGCCTGGGCACCCGCAATGAAGCCAAAGGATGGGTTTCCTCGGTGCATACCTCCACCTTTGATGTGGACGAAAGTGCTTTGCCCTTGGGGGCCGGCCTCATGGCCGCTATAGCCCTGGAGCAATTGGCCTCGGTCCCTTCCGCAGGATAGCATCGCGGTAGGCTTCCGGGACTGGCACCGATTGGTTGCTTTCAAAATCAAAGGCCACCAAAACCGAACGGGCCTTGGTGATGCTTTGGAGAGGCCCCTGCTCCATCAACTCCTCCGGGACCATGCCGGGGGTATTCCTCTCACAGGGTCTCAAATCGGCGGACCAGTCCGACGCCTTACGGACGATGAGGTATTCCATGGTAAAACTCTTGGAGCCCAAGTGTACCGTGCGGGTCAGCACCCAGGCCCTGTCCCGAATCAGCAAGGGTCTCAAATAATCCACCTCGGTCCTCGCCAAAATCATGCCCACTTTGTTCCAATCCCAGCACCCCAAGGCCCGGAAATAGTCAATGCGGGCCTGCTCAAAGTAACTGAGGTAAACCGCGTTGTTGACATGCTGCAAGGCATCGATATCTGCCCAGCGCAGGTGGACCGGACTAAAAAACTCGTAGGGCAGAGCGGCTGGCTCGGGCCGGTTTTCAAAATCAGAGGACGAAGTGGACATACGCAAAGAAAATTCGGCCTAAATTTACCCCCATGGAGCAGGGTAAGCGGCAGCTAAAAGTATCGGGACTGGTACAAGAGGAATTAGCACAGGTTTTGCGCCTCAAATTTCAGGAACTGACCCGCCCGGCCTTGGTCAGCATCACCCGTGTCCGGGTCACAGCCGATTTGTCCCTGTGCAGGGTTTACCTATCGGTTTACGGGATCGGCGATGCCCAGGCTCAGGAAGCCATGATCGAAAAGATAAGGCAGGCCAAACCAGGCCTGCGCAAGGAACTGGGCCTGCGGGTCCGTAATCAATTGCGGGTGGTCCCCGATATGGAATTCTACTTGGACGATTCCCTGGATTATGCAGAGCGGATCGAGCGTTTGTTGCAACAATAAACCAAAGACGACGGGGTTTGCCCTTAGGCCATGCAACAATCCGAATTCAGGCAAGCCTTACGACAATTTCTGCACGAAAGGCCGGGGTTCCGAACCCTCTTTTATACGCTCACCGAAGCCTTGGTCGTCAGTTTTTGGCATATTCGCAAAGAACTCTGGGGTCTGGCCTTGAACCAGTCCCAACGCAACCTCCATGTCCTGGATGCCGGGGCCGGGATGGGACAGTACGAGCATTTTATGAGCAGTCGCTTTCCGGGCTGGAATATCTGCGCCCTGGACCGCGAAGCCTCCGAAGTGGCCGAATGCAATCGGTATTTTTTGGAAAGAGGCAAGCACCGAGTCTTCTTCAAAACCGCCAACCTGGAGACCTATCGTGAACCCGATTGCTTTGATTTGGTATTGGCTGTCAATGTCTTGGAGTACTTGCCCAACGATCGTTTGGTGTTGACCAATTTTTTTGATTCCCTGCGACCGGAGGGTACGCTTTTGTTAGCGGTTCAATCCGACAAGGCCCTAACGGTGGAGCCTAATTTTACCAATAAATTGTTAGGAAATCAAGGCCTGGCCCATCGCTACAATGCCTTGAGCCTCAAAAAAACCCTCAAAGAAATTGGATACACCCGGATCAGGGCCCACTACGCGTACGGTTACAGCGGTCGTCTCTCCACCAGGCTGGGCATTCGTTTGCCCAAATATTTGTTAAAAAAATCCGGACTCTGGATGGCCGTGCTGCCCCTTTATTTTGTGTTAACCTATCCCCTGATTCTCTTGCTGAATTTGCTGGATGTGGTCTTTGCCCATTGGCAGGGTTCGGAATTGGTGGTCCGTGCCAGCAGACCATGAATCGCCGAATTCCTTTTTGGACCTGGCTGATGGCCGGACGATACCTGCGGTGGAACCGACCAACCCGTGGTGGATGGCATTTTAGCCAATGGATTTCGGTGGTTTCCTTGGTAGGGTTGGGCTTGGGGACCGCAGCGTTGATTCTCGTTTTGTCGGTTTATAACGGATTGGAGGAACTAACCCTGGGCATGTACAACCGCTTCAACCCCACGTTCAAGGCCAGTCCGGAGCGGGGGATGCAATTGGATGCGCAGGCCTGGATTCCGTTGATTCAAAAGGTGGAAGGGGTTCGCGCCGTTTCGGCCACCTTGCAGACCAACGCCTTGCTCCGGGTCGGGACCAAAGAAGCTTTGGTCTGGATCAAAGGGGTGGACCGGGCCTATTTTGAGGTCATTCCGACCCATGACGCCTTGGTTTGGCCCGAACAGCCCACCGCCGGATGGACCTCCGGTTTGGTAGGTCGTCCATGGGCCTTGGTGGGCGTGGGCCTGGCGGAGCGTTTGGCCCTGGAAGTAGGCCCACAGGCGCCTCCCTTGTTGATCTATGTTCCGCGGCAAGGGGCCAAGATTCAGGCCTTATCCGCCGAACAAGCTTTTGTGGAAGTCCCTTTGTTGGTGGAGGGCCTCTTTGATTTTCAGCCGGAAGTCAACCAAGAAATGGTCTTGACCGACCTCGATAGCCTGCGTTCCCGGATGGGCGTTGAGGATCGTTTTGCCAGTGCTCTTGAAATAGTTACCCAACCGGGCGTGGATCCTGATCGCGTTCAACAAGACCTAAATCGCGTGCTGGCATCGGCTCCGATTCCGAATCGTTTGCGTTTGCAGAATCGTTTGCAGCAGGAATCGGCCCTGCTCAAAATCTTTGCGGCAGAGAAGTGGTGGACCTTTGTTTTTTTGTTATTTATCGTTGGTTTGGCTTCCCTGAATTTGGTGGGATCCCTCAGCATGTTGATGCTCCAAAAGCGCAAAGACATTGAAATCCTCGGAGTTCTAGGGGCCAGGCCTTCGTCGGTGGTTCAGGTTTTTTGGTTGGCCGGTATGGGTATTGTTACGGCAGGGGCTTTGGTGGGTCTAGCGGCAGGGGCTTTTCTCTGCTTGCTTCAAGAACACTTTGCGCTGGTCACCTTTCCGGGCCAAAGCGGTGTGACTCCTATGCCTTATCCGGTTGACCTGCGCTGGACCGATGCTTTGCTGGTTTTCTTGGGCGTCCTCGTTGTAGGCGCTATTTTTGCATGGCTTCCGGCGCGGCGTGCCGCTTGGACCCGTCAAGGATAGCCGAACCGCACCCAGCCCTACCGCCATGGACTCCAATTCTCCCCACCCCACCCCACCCCCACCCTCCAAAGGCCGCAGGTGGCTTCAGAGATTAGGCTGGGCCGGCTTTCTGTTTTTTTTGATCAAAGGCTTGGTTTGGTTGGCCGTTTTTTATGGCTTAGGCCGCATGGTGGGCCTGGATTAAGGAGGGCTTAGACCGATTTTTGGCGGTAATGGTAGACGCCGTCCTGCATTGTTTTTTCCCAAGTCGTGTATTCAAAACCCGGTAAGGCTTTGAGGACCGCCGATCCATCGTAGCGCTTGCGTGTATAGGCAGCCCGGACGGTTTCAGCGCTGAGGTAATTGCGCCCCCCTGTCCATTGCTTGATGATTTGTTGAATCAAGGCCCCCAGCCTGGCCAAGGCATAGGGCGGCGAAAGTGCCGGAGCTTTTCGTCCCATGATCCGCGCGATTTCTCCAAAAAGTTCTTGGAAGGTGAGGTTGGCGCCGTTTAACAAAAAGCGTTGTCCCAAAACATTCTGTTCATTCAAATCAATGCAGGCCCTGGCCACATCGCGGACATCCACGACCCCCAGCGAGCCGGGCGGATAGAACAAGAGGCCGCGATCGACCTGGCGAAACATTTGGTTGCTGCCGGCATCAAAGGCGCCGGGCCCCAGGATGACCGAAGGATTCACTACGATGACCTCAAGCCCTTCTTCTTGGCCTCGCCAAATTTCCAGCTCGGCCTCGAATTTGGAACGGGCATAAACGGAGGAGGCTCCCTTCTCGTCCCAGGGGGTGTTTTCGTGAATGGTTTCTCCGTTACGCGAAGGGCCCAAGGCCGCAATGGAGCTCACATGGACCAGCCGTCGCACCCCGGCCGATAGACAGGCGTCCACCAATTGCCCGGTCATGCGGGTGTTTTGTTCAAAAAGCAGCTCCGCATCCCTTGGATCGTACGAAACCAGGGCGGCGCAGTGAAAAACCACCTCGGCTCCCTGAACCAAATCGTTCAGGCTGTTCCAGTCGTTCAGGTCGCAGGATTGCCATTCCACCCCGAACGAAGAATAGTCTCGGCCATGGGCTTGCCCTTCGGTATGCCTTGGACTCAGGCTTTTTGGAAGCACGCCTTGGCTGCCAATCCGAGCAGGGTTGCGATAGGAAGCCCTTAACAAAGGCTTGGATGCGGGGGCTTTGGAATTCAGGCTTTCGTCCAAAGCGGTGAGCAGGTTTTCGCCGACCAGGCCGGTGGCACCGGTGACGACCCAAACGGGTCTGCTTGTGGTGGCAGGGGGAGAGGAATCCAGTTGCATGGCCCAAAATTAGCCCAGCCTGGACCCAGACCGGTGGTTGTAGGGGCATCCGGTTCCCGAACCAAGCACATTGGGCAAACCCAGTTGATGCAAAAGCCCCAAAAGCCCAAAGACCAAGGCTTCCTTGAAATCCCGGAGTTCAGGCTCGGCGACCACGATTTCCATCGTGGTTCGTTCGGAGAGGCAACGCAAAAGCATGGGGTGGGCGGCCCCCCCACCGCTGACGAGAACACGACCGCGACCGGTGTTATGAGAGCTTTCGTTGCAAGCTACTAGGGCTTTGGCGGTAACCCCTGCCCAATGAATGCACCAGGTATAACACAAATCTTCGGGAAGGTAGGCCTGCTGCAGGGTGGGCGGTTCAAATTGCTCTTCGAAGGTCGCGGTGTCTAGGCTTCGAGCCCCCGTTTGTTGGTACCAAGGAGCTGCATCCCAGGTGCTTAGGAGTTCGGGAATTAAGCGGCCTTTTTGGGAAAGCACCCCATCCCGGTCCATGGACAGACCGACCCTCTGAGCAAAACGATTGAGGGCGGTATTGCAAAAAGCGATATCAAAGGCCTTGCGAAGACCTTGTTCTTCCCAAGAAAGGTTGGCGATTCCTCCTAGGTTCAGGCAGGCGTTGTAGTCCCCAAAGAGGAGGGCATCGCCCATCGGTACCAGGGGCGCGCCTTGGCCACCCAGGGCGACATCGGCGCTCCGAAAATCATGAATTACGGGCAGGCCGGTCAGGGCATGCAACCAGGCCGGATTCCCGATTTGATAGGTATAACCCCGATCCGGACGATGATCAATGGTATGTCCGTGGCTAGCCAGGAGCAAAGGCGCATCGTGGGGCCCGAACCCAGAGCGATCCTGAAGCAGGCGGTTGATTTCATGGGCCCACCAACGCCCCAAGTCCACGTCCAGGTCCAGAAGCTCCTGGCGGGGGGCCATGGGGGCCCGACGAAGTCGTTCTTGGAGGGTCTCATCGTAAGGAACGGTGCGACTTTTTAGAATTTCGTAGGACCAAGGTCGCTTTGGTCCGTAGCCAAATCGCGCCAGACAAAGGTCCACCCCGTCCAAGGAGGAACCCGACATGAGCCCTAGGACCACCGCCTCTCCGGCCTGCAGGTTGCCAAACATGGCTTCTGTAGGAAGGTGAGCCGCCAAGCGCATTACGAAAAAATTTCGTGAGCCTGCTGGCGGACCATGCCGCGCAGTTCATCCAAGCCCGCCCCTGTTTTGACCGATATAAAAACAGATAAGGGATGCCGGGCACAGTGGCTACGTTCAAAGGAATTCATTTCCTCGGGCTCCAGTTGCAGGGCGTCGGTTTTGTTATAAACCCGGATGATAGGGGTCCCGGAGATGCCAAGGTCCACCAACGTTTGATCCACCACCTGGATTTGGGATTCAAAGCCCGGATGCGAGGCATCGATCACGTGGAGGAGCAAATCCGCTTCGCGCGCTTCGTCCAAGGTGCTTTTGAAGGATTCCACCAGGTGATGGGGTAGTTTGCGAATAAACCCGACCGTATCGGATAACAACAAAGGCTGGCTATCCAAGACCCATTTGCGGACGGTGGTGTCCAGGGTTGCAAACAATTTATTTTCGGCAAATACTTCGCTTTTGGTCAGTCGATTCAGCAGGCTGGATTTGCCAACATTGGTGTAACCGACCAAGGCCACCCGGTACTGGGTTTGGCGGTTCTTGCGTTGGGTTTGGTTTTGGCGGTCGATCTCCTGAAGCTTGATTTTCAAGAGGGTGATTCGGTTTCGAATGATCCGACGGTCGGTTTCGATTTCCTTTTCACCGGGGCCTTTCATACCGATCCCTCCTTTTTGCTTGGAAAGGTGGGTCCACATCCGGGTTAATCGGGGCAATAGATATTCGTGTTGAGCCAATTCAACTTGCAATCGGCTTTGGGAACTTCGGGCCCTCGCCGCAAAAATATCCAGAATCAAAGTGCTGCGATCCAGGACCTTGATGGAAGCCTCCAGGGGGTCCGGGTTAAAGGCTTTTTCGATGTTACGGAGTTGGCCCGCGCTGAGTTCATCGTCAAAAACCACCAGGTCCAAACCTTCTTGGTTGGCATAGTCCACCATCTCCCGGAGTTTGCCGCTGCCCACATAGCTTCGGGGATCCGGGTGGGCCAAGCGTTGGGTAAAGCGTGCGCAGACGATTGCTCCAGCTGTTTCGCTCAAAAACTCCAATTCGTCGAGGTACTCGGAGGTTTGGTTTTCGGGTTGTTGGGGGGTAATCACCCCCACCAGGATGGCCCGCTCCTTGGTTCCGGTAACGGGACTAAGCATGGTTCGTTTCGGTTGGTTCGTTGTTATGGTTTCGTAGGGTCTGGGTCCAGTCGCTGATAAAATCCATGGGCAAAATACGCAGGCCTTTGGTTTTGCGTCCACCGGGGAGGATACCGGCCTCGATGCCTTGGTGGGAGGAAAGGACGACTTTGTCAAAACCCAACTTGCGGGCCTCGGCCAGGCGAGCATCCATGCCCGAAACGGGCCGTAACTCTCCTCCCAATCCGATTTCGGCGATGAAGGCACAGCGGTTGGACAGAGGCAAATCCAAGAGCGAGGACACCAGGGCGGCGCAGACTGCAAAGTCCAGTGCCGGGTCGGAAGTTTCGAGACCGCCGGCCAGGTTCAAAAAAATATCGTGTTGGGACAAAGGCAGTCGGCATCGTTTTTGGAGGACGGCGATCAGCATTTGGAGACGTTTGTGTTCAAAGCCCGTGCTGTTGCGTTGGGACTGGCCAAAATTGGACGGTGAAACCAGGGCCTGAACTTCGACCATGAGGGAGCGGTTGCCTTCGCGGGTATTGCCAATCGCTATACCCGAACGGTTTTGCCAATGCCGACTCATCAGCAGATCGGATGGATTCAGCACCTCTTTCAAACCATCGCCATCCATCTGATAAATCCCCAATTCGTGGGTGGCACCAAATCGGTTTTTGAGGCTGCGCAACAGGCGGTAGGATTGATGACGGTCGCCTTCAAATTGTAACACCGTGTCTACCAGGTGTTCCAGGACTTTGGGTCCTGCGAGGTTGCCGTCCTTGGTGACATGCCCGACAAGGATAACGGGTACATGGTTTTGCTTAGCGTATTGCATGAATTCTCCCGCTACGTGCCGAATTTGGGCTACGGTTCCCGGGGACGAGTCCAATTCTTGTTGAAAGAGTGTTTGGACCGAATCTACCAAAATCAATTGGGGCTTGGTTTCTTCAATGGCACGAAAAATGGCGGTCGTTTCGGTTTCGCATAACAACAAACAGCGGGAGTGCAGGGCCCCCAGCCTTTCGGCCCGGAGACGAATTTGTTGCCGGCTTTCTTCGCCGGAGACATAGAGGGTGGTCAGATTGGTGAGGCGCAAAGCCAATTGGAGCAGCAAGGTGGATTTGCCGATACCGGGTTCACCGCCCAGCAAACAGAGGCCCCCGGGGACCAAGCCACCCCCCAAAACCCGGTGCAATTCCCCGTCAGGCACCGGAATGCGCCATTGCTCTTCCAAAACGATTTGGTCGATGGCCTGTACCTCTCCTTGGCCGTGGATTAAATCCCCGGAAGCTTTGCGGCGGTCCGCCTTGGGTTGGGCCTGGCCTGGCTCCAAACTTTCAACCAGGGTGTTCCAGGTCTGGCAGGATGGGCATTGCCCGGACCATTGGGGGGTGTGGACTCCACAATCCCGGCAACGAAAACTGCGTTTGGTTTTGGCCATGAAGACACGAAATTACACCATCCCGCATGCGTCCCCTTGCTTTATCATTGCATGGATGAAATTCGTTTTGATTTGTGCCCTGATGTTGCTGATGGGGGTGGGTCAGCCCCTGCAGGCCCAAAGCCTTCAGCCAGCCGAAATTCAAATCGGGGTTCAGCATTTTCAAAAACAAGAGTGGGAGTCCTGTCTTCGGGTTTTGGAGCCTTTTTTGACCCATCCCGAATGGTATTCCACGGCCTACGCTTACAGTTATGCCTCTTTGTTGCAGAGCAAAGCCTGGGAGGAGGCCGAGAAATTGGCTTACAAGACGGGGCGCCGTTGGAAGGGATCGGTGCATTACGATGTGGATCGGGGCCATGCGATGCGATTGCGGGGCCGTACCGAGGAGGCGGTCCGGCTTTTTGAGGGGCTGATTAACCAATGCAGCGGGGAACCCAATCAAATTATGATCTTGGCCGGGGCCTTTCGGGTCCGTGCTGAGAACGAATGGGCCGAAAAAACCTACCAACGCGGCCGTGTTATGGCGGGGAATCCCGCGGCCTTTGCCATGGAATTGGCTGATTTGGCCTATGGTTCAGGTCAAAAGGCCGCTATGATCGAGCATTACCTGGATTATCTGCAGGCACAACCCGAAGCCCTTGAGACGGTTCAATACAGCCTCCAACAAAAACTGGAGGCCGACGAAATGGATGGTCTTCGGACGTCGCTCATCCGGCGACTACGCCAGGTCCCTGATGAGTGGATTTGGGGGGAATTGTTGGTTTGGTACTTGGTGCAACAAAAGGATTTTGCCGAGGCCTTCCCCCACGCCCGCGCTTTGGATCTGCGGCTTCGCGAAAAGGGACGCCGGGTCTTGAACCTGGCCAGGGTGGCGATCGAAAACGAAGACTGGAAGGCCTGCCTACCGATGCTGGACTATGTAGGGGAGCAAGCGGCGGGGACGCTGATGGGCCTCGAGGCCCAAACCGAGAAGCTTCGGGTCTGCGCCCATCTTCTCCGGGCTGAGCCCCAGATCCAACGCGATTCCATGACGGTCCTGGCCCAGGCCTATCAGGCCCTTCTGGGACAACCCCAACCCTCGGCCAATCGCCTGCGCATTGCTTCGGGCTATGCCGAGTTGCTGGCCTTTGATTTGGGGAGGAACGAAGAAGCTATGGATTTGTTGGAACAAATTATACAACAAGGGGGAGAATCGCAGGCTTTGGGGGAACTAAAGCTGTTGTTAGGAGATCTTTATTTGTTGGACGAAATTTATTGGGAAGCGGCGTTGGTTTACGGCCAGGTTGAGCGTGATTTTCCCAACCAGCCTCTGGGTCATCAGGCCAAATTCCGCAACGCCAGGCTATCGTTTTTTGAACACGAGTTTGCTTGGTCGCTGGCCCAATTTGATGTGCTCAAGGGGAGTACGACAACGCGGATGGCCAACGACGCCATGGCTTGGTCAATCAATATTCACGACCATTATGATTTGGATACCAGCACTTTGCCACTGCAGGGTTTGGCGCTCCTGGATCGTCTGGTGTTTCGCCGCGAATACGAGCGCGCTTTGGCCATCTCTGATAGTTTGTTAGACACGCTGCGGGGCCATACCTTGGGCGACGATTTGTACATGCGCAGAGCCAGCTTGCTGGAGCGCTTGGGTCGCTATGTCGAAGCCGATTCGGCCTACGGATCGGTCTTGGCGAATTTTGGGGACGAGGTCTGGGCGGACGATGCCTGCCTTCGGCGAGGTGGCTTGTGGGAAACCCATTTGGGAGATTCCCAAAGAGCCCGTGATTTGTACGAAAAACTAATGTTAAAATATCCAGAATCGGCCTTTGTACCAGAGGCTCGAAAACGGATACGCAAAATCAGGGGAGACCGAAGTCCCGATGGTTCCTGATGGATACTTTGGGCCGGCAACCCCTTCGATGACTTAGGATAGGTTCCGGCGCAGGACTTGGAGTTGGGACAGGGTTTCCAACCGCTGCAGGGCTTCTTCCCAAAGCTGGTTCGTCAGGGCCCCGGCTGGTATTAGTTCGTCCAAATGGGCCGAAACCTGGCCAATTTCCAATTCTCCCTCTTCGAGGTCCCCCTCAAACATGCCTTTCTTGGCCCGACCCCGCCCGAGCAGTTCTCGGAGGTCTTCGAGCCCATCGCCCCGGGTTTCGGCTTCTTTGACATGGCGTGCAAAAGGATTATCCAACAGCCTTACAGGGGTCAAACCCTTGAGCGCCAAATGCGTATCCCCTTCACGGGCGCTTAGAACCTTGGCCTTGAACAAGGGATGGGCCGAAGATTCCGGGGTTGCCACGTAGCGAGATCCGATTTGGACTCCATCGGCTCCCAGCATCAGCGCTGCTGCAATCGCCTCGCCGCTACCGATTCCACCGGCCGCCACCAACGGTACATCGATGGCATTGCGCACGGCCGGTACGAGGCAGAGGGTCGTGGTTTCTTCACGGCCGTTGTGCCCCCCCGCCTCAAAGCCTTCGGCAATGACGGCGTCCACCCCTGCCTCTTGGGCTTTGACGGCAAAGCGGGTGCTGGACACCACATGAAGGACTTTGCAGCCCTTTTCATGGAGGTAGGAGGTCCATTTGGAGGGGCTACCGGCCGAAGTAATCACCACCGGAACCTGGAATTCGGCCAAAAGACCCAGGTGTTCCTCAATTTGAGGGTACAAAAGGGGCAGATTCACCGCAAAAGGCCGATCGCAGACCTCCTGCATGCGTTCCAGCTGCCTCCTAAGCTCTTCGGGGCGCATGGATCCGGCCCCGAGGGTGCCCAGGCCGCCGGCCATGCTGACCGCGGAGGCCAATTCCCAGCCACTGCACCATATCATTCCGGCTTGGATGAGGGGTAAACGGGTGCCCAGGATTTGCAGGAGAGATGGGGTTTGGTTGGGGGGCATCATCGTAGATACAGGGGTCTTGGAGGCAAAGTGGGGAGAGGGCTTGGCAGGGGGTTGTGGTCCTTCAAAAGTTAAATTTAGATGACCAATTGGGCCAAAATTCTTTGATTTGTGCCTAAGTTCGTGTTTTAATCCCTTTTTGGGATGGTTGAATTTTGGCCATCTCGCCCCTAATATTGAACTACAGCCTTCAAAATAAAGCATATGCAGTTGAAAAGGTACATCGCTCTCTTGTTATTTGGTTTGTATTCTGCCTCCGCTTGGGGGCAGGCCGGTAGCGGTTCGGTCCAGGGTAAAGTGGTCGATGCCCTCAAGCCCAAGGAAGGTATTCCCTTTGCCAACGTTATTATCGAAAAGGATGGCGTCCAGAAGGGCGGAACAACCACCGACATTGACGGAAAGTACAAATTTGGCGCCCTTACACCGGGCAAATACGATATCAAGGTCAGTTACGTAGGTTACAATTCCGAGGTTGTTCGGGGCTTGGTGATCACGGCGGACCGTAGCCAGTTTTTGGACATTAAGATGTCATCCGGTGTGAACCTAGGCGAAATCAACGTCGTTGATTACGAGGTTCCCTTGATTTCCAAGGATGAAACATCAACGGGGGGTACGGTAACCCGCGAAGAAATTGCGGCCCTGCCAACCCGGGATGTGAACTCGATTGCAGCCACCACCGCCGGTGTATTCCAGGCGGACGAAGGAGGGGCCTTGAACATCCGCGGTTCCAGGTCTTCCAGCACCGAATACTTTATTGACGGTATCCGTGTTCGGGGTTCCACCAACCTGCCCAACGCGGCCATTGAACAGACCACCGTTATCACGGGTGGTATTCCTGCCCAATACGGGGACGCCACCGGTGGTATTATCAACATCACAACCCGCGGTCCTTCCAGCACCTATTTTGGAGGAGCTGAAGTATTGAGTTCGGCCAAAATCCTAGAGCCCTACGGCTACAATCTTTTTGCCCTCAATTTTTCGGGTCCATTGATTACCAAGCAGGTAGACGCCAAAACCAAAAAGTCCATCCTGGGCTTTTTCCTTTCCGGTGAAGCCGAAACCCAGGTGGATGCCTCGCCTTCGGCCATTGGTCTGTACACAATGACTCCGGATAAATTGTCCGCTTTGCAGGCCGACCCTTACCGTCCCTCCATCTTTGGAACCGGGATTCAACGGAATTCCGAGTTTGTAACGGAAGACCAATACGAGCTGATTCGGGTCCGTCCCAATGCCAACCGGAACCGTGTTTCCGTTGCGGGCAAAGTGGACTTTCAACCCAGTACCAGTGTTTCGATGACGGTGGGTGGAAACTACGACCGCACCTGGGGCAAGGCCTATACCCGCGCTTATTCGATGATGAACCCCGACAACATGGGGAACAACGAGAACCAGACCATCCGCGGTTATGCACGTTTTCGCCAGAATTTTGCTTCAGCTGACCAAAAGCAGGACGGACTCATTCGCAATGCTTACTACCAGGTTCAGTTCGATTATACCAAATCAAAGGGTTCCACCAACGGCGGAGACGCCTTGGGCCGTAACCCTTTTAATTACGGGTATGTTGGGCGTTTTCGTTACGATTTGACCCCCCAATTTGGGACCGAATCCGTTCCTTTCCTGATTGCAGGCGATACCGTCGAATTTGAATTGACTTCTTTGCAAGGTTATCGGGAAGGCAACTTGGTTTACGACAAAACCTGGGCCTTGGGGATTGATCCCTTGTTGGCCAATTGGGGCATTGATTTTTTTAATACCATCGGTGGTAGCACCAATGCAGATGGCTTCCTAACAGCGACCAATGTGGGCATCAACGGTCTTTCGGATGTTCGCCTCAACGGTGGTCTGACCAATGGCCTACGCCCAGGCACTGCGTACGGTATATGGAACGAGTCGGGTCGTCAAATCGGAGGTTATTCGTTCAACGACAACGATGCCTACCGGATGACACTCTTTTCGTCGGCGGATATTGGAGGTCATTCTCTCAAGTTTGGTTTTGAATACGATCAGCGAATCGATCGCTCTTACAGCCTGAATCCTTTTGCAAGCACCATTGGTTTGTGGGGCCAAGCGCGCTCTCTCACCAACCAACACATTTTGGATTTTGACAAGCCTTGGAACCCGATTGTCGATGTGGACTCCTTTGGATTCCCTCTCAGCGACACGGTGTTATGGAATCGGTTGATTGCGTCCAATCAATCCATGTTTGACAAAAACCTCCGGGCCTCTTTGGGCCGTGGTGCCAGTGACTTCATCCAAATTGACGATTTGAATCCGGACCAGCTCAAGTTGAGTTATTTCTCCGCAGATGAATTGTTGAATTCGGGTAATTCTTTTGTGAGCTATTTCGGGTATGATTACCTCGGTAACAAATTGTCCAATCAGCCTGGCCGCTTGGACTTTTTCACCGATTCTTTGAACCGCCCCATTGCAGCCTTTGCCCCGGTTTATACTGCCGGTTATATCGAGGACAAGTTTGACTTTGATGACTTGGTATTCCGTGTTGGATTGAGGGTGGACCGTTTTGACGCCAACCAGCCCGTTCTACAGGATCCCTTTTTGTTGTACACCGCCAAAACCATCAACGATCTCGAGGCCGATCCCAATACGGCCGGCCTAAGTCATCCATCCGTTGTTCCTGGTTCGGCTGTTGTTTATATCAACGATAACAATGCGGCCAACAAGGCGATCCTGGGCTACCGGAACGGAAACCGTTGGTACAATGCCCAAGGCGCTGAAATCCGGAATGCTTCGGGTATTGCTGCAGCCTCTGCAACGGGTACGGTCATTCCTTGGCTCAAGGATCCGAACCAGATTGCCGTACGGGCCGATGCCTTCACGGACTATACACCCCAGGTGAATTGGATGCCTCGTGTTGCCTTCTCGTTCCCTATTTCCGATGAGGCCCAATTCTTTGCCCACTACGATGTACTAACACAGCGCCCAAGCGCGTTTAGCCGTTTTGACCCCCGTCAATATTATTTCCTACGGCAGGTTGGTGGTACCATTAACAATCCCAACCTACAACCAGAGCGCACCATTGATTACCAATTGGGTTTCAAGCAACGCCTCAACAAGACATCCGCGTTGACCATCGCTGCTTTCTATCGTGAACTTCGGAACATGATCCAAATCATTAACGTGCCCTTTGCATTCCCAGCGGATTACCAGACCTACGGAAACATTGATTTTGGTACGGTGAAGGGATTGACATTGACTTACGACTTGCGTCGTACCGGTAATGTTCGACTCAACGCCAGTTATACCCTGCAGTTTGCCGATGGTACCGGTTCGGCTCCCGACCAGGCCGCCAACATTATCCAGGCCGGTATCGACAATTTGCGTACCCCCATTCCATTGAGTTTTGATGCTCGTCATCGTTTGGTGGCCAATTTGGACTACCGCTTTGGAACGGGAAAAACCTATGACGGCCCCCGAATTGGTGGTTTTGGGTTGTTCGAAGGCGTCGGTTTCAACTTTGTAGCCAATGCGATTTCCGGTACACCGTATTCTCGTCAGACCATTGTGACCCCCGATGGTGATGCCGCTGGTGGATTGACCGGCCGTACGACCCTCAAGGGTGGTATTAATGGTTCACGTCTGCCATGGCAGTTCCGTATGAACTTCCGTGTAGACAAGGATTTCAATTTTACCATGGGCCGCAAAGCAGATGGCAAACCCCGCGAAGCCTCTGTCAACGTCTATCTGCAGATTATCAACCTCTTTGATAACCGTAACATCACCGGTGTTTATCAATTCACCGGCGACCCCACCGACGATGGATACTTGACTAGCAGCCTAGGCGCTCAGCAGCTGGCTTCTGTTATCAATCGTCAGGCCTTCAACGATTTGTACCGGGCTTCCATGGCCGATCCCGGGAACTTCTCTTTACCACGTCGTACTCGTTTGGGCGTTCGTCTTAATTTCTAATTCCCCAATCGCCTCCTTTTTTAGAACCATCCTCTTATAGAAATCAAGCAGCTATGAAGCGAATTCTTTTAGTCACCTGTCTAATGACCTGCCTATGGGGTGCCGAGGCTCGGGAAGCTCTCAATGTTCCCACAAGGGCCGAGGGAGATGCCCGTAAGTTTATTGCACGGGTTGCAGCCACTTGCAACCCTCCCGCTTCCAGGGTCAACTTGGACATTAACAATGTTCGGGCCATGATTCTGCGCGGTAATGACTATTGGTGGGACCAGGGTGGAAGCGGTAACGCTCGCTACGAAATTCCCAAGTTGGATGATCCAACGGCCCCCAAAAAGCATTCGCTCTTTGCGGGTTCGGTTTGGGTAGGGGGGATTGATGCCAACGGTCTGCTCAAAATTGCCGCCCAGACCTATCGTCAGGCGACGGTTCTGGGTGCCGGCTGGTGGGCGGGTCCTTTGTCTTTGGTGGATGCGACTATTACCAACGACCAGTGCAAGATCTGGGACAAACATTGGAAGCTGAATCGTCGTCAGGTCCAAGACCATATCAACGCGATTTCGACGGCTGACCCCAATTATGTGATTCCCCAAGTTATTCGGGAATGGCCTGTCAGCGGTGATTTGACTGCTGGGCAGGATCCGAACATGGCCCCCTACGTGGATGCCGACGGTAATGGTTCCTACACCCCCGATGGAGGGGACTATCCTTTTATTTACGGGGATCAGAGTATTTGGTTTGTGACCAACGATAAGGGGAATACCCCGGGTTCGGGTTCGACGCCCATCGGGATGGAAATTCAAACCCAGGCGTTTGGTTACCAGTCCAACGATGAGTTGAACAACATGACCTTTTATTACAACAAGATCATTAACCGCTCCTCCATTCGACTGGATTCCTGCTTTATGGCGCAATGGGCGGACCCTGATTTGGGCAATTACACCGACGACTTTGTTGGTTGCGATGTACCCCGAGGTTTGGGTATTTGTTACAACGGTGACGACGACGACGAGGGTATTCAAGGTTACGGCGCAAACCCTCCTTCCATTGGAATCGACTTTTTTGAGGGTCCTTTTGCAGACCCCATGGACGGAGTTGACAACGACCGGGATTGCACGGTGGATGAATTTGTAGCGGGTGGTTGCGATCCTGAGCCACGTACCGAGCGGATTATCATGGCTAAGTTCTTGTATTTCAACAACGATGGTCAGCCCAACGGAAACCCAACAACAGCCGAGAATGCCTACAACTACATGGTGGGCCGTTGGAGGGACAATACCCGCATGGTTTACGGGGGGAATGGTTACCCCGGCTCGGGTGGTTCACAACCCACCATCAACAGCGGTCTTATGTTCCCCGGCGGATCCGACCGTCAATACGGTTGGGGTGTCGGTGGATCGTGTCAGAATCCCATCGCGACACCGTTTGATTGGAGCGAAAATGCACCGGGCCCTGGCGCGAATCCCAACGTACCTGCAGACCGTCGTTTTGTACAGTCGGCCGGTCCCTTCACGCTGCAACCGGGTGCCGTCAATTATGTTACCATCGGTGTTGTTTGGGCGCGGGCTTCATCAGGAGGTGCCAGAGGTTCTTTCAATTTGTTGTTAAAGGCCGACTCCAAGTCCCAGGCTTTGTTTGATAACTGTTTCAAAACCATCGATGGCCCTGACGCTCCGGATGTTGATATCACCGAACTTGATCAGGAGTTAATTCTTACTTTCTCCTACAAGCCAACGAGCAATAATTACCGTTTGGGTTACCGTGAATTGGATCCTGTCATCAAGGCACTGAATGATAACAGACCTCCCGGCCAAGCGCCTTACGATTCGGTTTATAAGTTCGAAGGCTTCAAAGTTTACCAGTTGTCCGCTTCCAATGTGAGTACCGGCGAATTGGATGACCAGTCCAAGGCTCGAATGGTTTATCAGGGGGATATCCAAAATTCAGTCGACCGGATTATCAACTGGGTATTTGATGCTGAACTGGAACAGTCTGTACCCTTCCTGGCCGTGAACGGCACCAACAAAGGGGTTAATATGACCCTCAAAATCAACAGGGATGCGTTTGCCGAAGGCTCCGATCAGTTGGTGAACTTCAAAAAGTATTACTACACGGTCATTGCCTACGGTTATAACAATTATGCTCGCTACGATATCGTAACGGATACCGGTCAGCAGAAGCCTTATTTGCCAGGCCGTAACAATGTCAAAACCTACACAGGTATTCCGCACAAGTCAGAGCCCACCTTTGATGGTCTAGTCCTGAACAGCGTTTACGGCGATCAACCCGAAGTTCGCCGTATGGAAGGAATCGGCAACGGCGGCAATATCATTGAAATTGATAGCATGGACGTGTTGACTATTCTGGAAAACGGATTTATGCCCACGCCGCTTTACAAGAAAAATGCCGCGCCAATCAACCTCAAGGTCATTGATCCAACCGCCGTGCCGGAGGCCGATATGCGTTTGTTCATGTACAAGGGAACGCCAGGTTCGGCCACAACCGTGGACGATCAAGGCCGTTGGTATGTTGTCTTGGGGGATACCGGTTCAGCTGCCTTGGATACCATTTACTCCGATACGGTTTTGGTAGCGGGGAATGAACAAATTTTGGGATACTACGAAACCACTGCCGTCTTCAAGCGTATTGGTTTGAGCGCAACGATTCGTAATTCCAAGAATCCCGGAGATGATCCAGCCGGCGGAAATGGGGTTCTATTCTCCACCTTCCAATACCAAAACCCTCAAAATTCTTGGCTCTCCTTCCTACCGGACGATGAGCGTCTCGAAATTTTTGACTGGATTCGTAGTGGAACACCTCGCTCGGATTCGACGCCTCAGAATCCTGCAGGTTTGATACCCCCCGGAGATCCACAGCGTTTCTTTGAAAACATCGCTGAAGATGAGTGGACAGGCCAAGGTGCCAATCCGCAAGTTCGCGGTGGTACTTGGTCCCCTATGCTT
Source organism: Bacteroidia bacterium (assembly GCA_049317645.1). Taxonomy (GTDB): domain Bacteria; phylum Bacteroidota; class Bacteroidia; order UBA7662; family UBA7662; genus SYHX01. The sequence goes on along the minus strand of JBMOHV010000002.1, from coordinate 16,746 downwards.
TATGCAGCGCCAGCTGCATGGTGGCCAGGACTTTGGAATTTCTTGCCCGGTGTTGCCGGCGTCGGCGCGCTGAATCCCGAGGTTCGTTTTTCTTATTTCAAAATTGACAAATTAGCTTCGGTCGATGTGGTGATTACCAAAGACAAGTCCAAGTGGACCCGCGCCTGTGTTATCGAGACCTGCGAAGATTCACTCCTTGCCCAAGGCCGTCAATTGCGTAATCGCCTTCGCGTTGCGCCTTCGGTTGACAAGGAAGGCAATCCCGATGGGGATTCGCGCAATGGTTTGTCTTGGTTCCCAGGATACGCCATCAATTTGGAAACCGGCGAACGATTGAATATTTCTTTCGGTGAGGATAGCCGTTATTCATCCATTGCCGGTCACCCGCACGGTGATATGAAATGGAACCCAACGGATTCATTCTTCTCCGTGAGTGGTCAGAATTTCCGGGTGCCCATGGGCGGCAGGCACTTCATCTATGTGATGAATTCCCGCTACGATCAGGCGGATGTCACCTGGCGTCAGTTGAACAGGCAAGTAGGTGTCGCCTCGCCGGTTAACAACCCCAAGGCCATGACCCTGACTGATTTTCGTTTGTTCTACAACGGCGTTCTGTACACCTCGGTGCCACTACTCCGTCCTGGCAAGACCTTCTTGGATAACGATTACACCGCCAAAATCCGGATATCGCGCAAGTATTCCAAATATGTTACGGATACGGCTGGTATCAACAAGGGGAACCCTCATTACTTGGTGAATCTGCGTAGCATTGCTCCCCGCAAGAAGGTCCTTGATGTGGCCAAGTCGGCTCTTGATTTGATTCGGGTCGTTCCCAATCCATACTACGGCGCTTCCAATTACGAGGTGAGCCAGATTGATAACCGTGTCAAAATCACCAACTTGCCAACCAAGTGTACGGTCCGTATTTATACTCTCAACGGAAACCTCATCCGGACATTGCGCAAAGACGACGCGACCGCTACCTATCTGGATTGGGATTTGTTGAACCAAAATAAAGTGCCAATTGCCAGCGGTTCGTACCTAATTCACGTGGATGCTCCCGGTATCGGCGAGAAAACCGTGAAGTGGTTTGGCGTACTTCGTCCGGTGGATCTGGATACTTTCTAAACGACTTTAACCGAAACCCAAATTAAGACGTGGTGATGACTATGAAATTCCGTATCGCATGCTTAGGAACCCTGATGCTGGTTTCGGCTGCAAGTTTTGAAGCCTTGGCCGGTAATCCGGATCGTCGAGGACAGGCCGGTGCAACCGAGTTGCAAATCATGCCATGGGCCCGTCAGGCCGGTTGGTACGGTGTCAATTCGGCCAATGTCAAGGGCCTCGAAGCCGAGCGCCTGAATGTGGCTGGATTGGCCTTGGGTGGCAAAACCGAATTGTATTTTTCCAGGACCAATTGGTTGAGTGGTTCAGAAATCTACATGAACGCCTTTGGTTTGGCTCAGCGCTTGGATGAATCCAGTGTTTTGGCTGTATCGGTGATGAGCGTTGACATGGGTTCCATTGATATTACCACGGTCAACAACCCAGACGGTGGTCTCGGTACCTTCAAGCCTACGATTGCTAATCTAGGTGTATCGTACGCCCGCTCTTTTTCGAATCGTATTCACGGCGGCGCTTCGTTGCGTATTGTTACGGAAGGAACTTCCGATGTGAATGCTTCGGGTGTTGCTTTTGACGCGGGCATTCAGTACATCACGGGTCCCGATGATCGTATCAAGTTCGGTATTGCTTTGCGCAATGTTGGCACACCTATCTCCTTCACGGGGGATGGACTTGCTGCACGCGGTGTTATGCAGGGTAGTACGGTTCCGTTGACCTTGTCCCAGCGTTCACAGACCCTGGAACTCCCTTCCTTGATGAACATTGGGGGATCTTACGACTTTTATTTTGATGCCGAGAAGGCGAATCGCTTAACGGTCGCTGCCAACTTTACTTCCAATTCCTTTACCAACGACCAATACGGGGTGGGTGCGGAGTACGCATTTGGAAAAATTGCCGCGATCCGTGCGGGTTACCAATACGAGGATGCGGGTTCCGATCCTGAATTTACCCAAAATGTGCATACAGGTTTGAGTTTTGGTCTCAGCATTGATGCGCCATTCAATGGTTCCAATTTTGGATTTGACTACGCCTTCAGGGGAACCAGTCCTTTTGGCGGAACGCACTTGTTTGGTGTGCGTTACGGTCTTTAATTTTTGATTTATTTTTGAATAACGCCCCGTTAAGGGGCGTTCTTTATTTTTATGCTATGAGCCTCCCTCTATCTTTTTTTACCCGCGATGGCCTTGAGAAGCTCAAGGACGAATTGCACCAACTCAAAACCAAAGGCCGTTCCGATATGGCCAAGCAGATTCAGGAGGCCCGGGACAAGGGGGACCTTTCGGAGAATGCAGAATACGATGCAGCCAAGGATGCTCAGGGTATGTTGGAAATGCAAATCGCACGACTGGAACAGACGCTTGCCACGGCGCGCGTTATGGATGAATCCCAAATTGATACGGGTAAAGTGCAGCCTCTGACGACGGTTCGTCTGCGCAATTTGGCCAATCAGGCCGAAATGAAGTACACCTTGGTTTCGGAAAAGGAAGCCGATTTCAAGGCAGGTAAAATCAGTGTTGGTTCACCGATTGGTCAAGGATTGTTAGGGAAAAAGGTAGGCGAAGTTGCTGAGGTTCAGGTGCCTTCGGGGTTGATGCGTCTCGAGGTTTTGGAAATTACCATCTAAATTAGGATAAGTGCAAGGTCTCTTTATGAAGATTGTTCGTGGGGAGATCCCTGCGCATGTTGTTGCAGAGAACGAGCATGCCTTGGCCTTCTTGGATATCTTCCCTTTGGCATTTGGCCATGTTTTGGTGATACCCAAAATCGAAGTCAATGCGCTTTACGAAGTCCCTGAGCCGTATTATACAGCGGTTTGGGCTTTGGTTCGTCAATTGGCACCAGCTATTCAATCGGCCTTTCCTTGTCGCAAGGTAGGAATGGCGGTTATTGGGCTGGAGGTACCGCATGCCCATGTTCATTTGGTGCCCATCGACGACGTAGTGGATCTTTCCTTTGCTCGTCCCAAGTTGCGCCCCAGTCCGGAGGAATTGCAGGAGCATGCAGCGCGTATCCAGGGTTTTTTGAGCTCGGATTCGAACGTTTAATGCGGATAGGATCGTTTAAAGCAGATCCGGTCGTTTAAAGTTGGCGGTCTGGGTTGCTGCGCAAAAATTGTTCCCACGCTTGCTTCTTTTTGGGGCCGGACCCCCCTTTTGTTTTAGTTGCTTGGGTGGATGTTGGATTCCCCGCTGTTGTCGGGTCGTTCATTCGTAGGAAATGGCAATAGGCGGCTCCTAGGGCATCCGTTGCGTCGTTTTTGAAGTGATCGGTGGGTGTTTGAAGCAGGGTGGCTAGCATGGCGGCCACCTGATGTTTGGAAGCATTGCCGTTGCCGGTGACAGCTTGTTTGATTTTTTTGGGGAGGTATTCAAAAACGGGGATATCTCGTTCCAAGGCCGCGGCAATGGCTGCTCCTTGGGCCCGGCCTAGTTTGATCAGAGATTGAACATTTTGCGCAAAAAACGGGGCCTCGATGGCCAATTCATCAGGTTGATGCAATTGGATGAGGGCCAGGGTTTGTTTGAAAATGAGGCTTAGCCTTAGCAGATGGGAATCGGTGGAGCGAAATCGCCAATGCCCTGCATCCAATAGGGAGACCCGGTTTCCTTGGATGCGCAGGATTCCATAGCCCATCAACAAGGTTCCAGGATCAATCCCTAGGATTACTTTGTCGGTGGGGCGGGCTGTTGGTGCTTGGGGCATTTACTTTGTGGTGAATGACCAAAAATACTGCTCCAAGTCAGGGGATGGCTTTGTGGCCTGAGGGCTTGGTTCGTTTGACCCAAAGCCGGTGGTGGTCTGTAGGGCTGGGGCTGGTTCCATGGTTGGGTCTGGCTGCTTTGTTGGTACAATTTTGGTCCAAGTCCGGAACGTGGACCTTGGTGGACGCGCCGGCGGTGGTTAAGGTGATCGGATCATCCATGTGGTGGTTGGCCAATGGTTGGCGTCTTTTGGTGGCGGTTATCGTATTTCCACTGCTGGGGTTGGTGGTGGATGCGATCAAATGGGGCCTGTTGATGCAGGAGCATGGGGATTTCCAGGGGTCTTGGTGGAACAGGGTTCGGAAGAATATTCCTATTCTATGTTACGGGATTTTGGGGTCGTTATGGTTTCCCGCTAGGTTAACGGAGTTTGCCGGCCGTTGCCGTTTTTATCCAAAGGATCAACACCCGAGGGTCATGGTTTCCACCTGGTTATCCTCTTCAAGCCAATGGGTTTGGGTCTTGTTGGTGCCGGCGGGTGCTTGGTGGTTGGTGGATCCGTCTTCCAAGGCTCGATGGGCGATGCAATGGTCGTGGGCGCCTTTGGACTCGCCTTGGTTTTCGGTGGCTCTTGGTGGACTGGCATGGATGGCAGGATGGGCATGGCTCGCCATGTTTAGGAAAATGCAGGCCTACGCTCAGACGTACCATCTTCCGGTTGCATTGCAGACCTGGTCCTTCCTTCGTCATCTGTTGTTATTGGGTCAATGGGCTTTTTGGCTGGCTCTTCTGGGATTAAAAATGGACGGGGCTTCGGTTTATTTTTTGTCGGCCATGGTTTTGGCAGTGAATTGGTTTGCTCCCTTGGGAGTCTTGGGTGAATTAGGTTTGCGGGGCCTCTCCGCTTTTCTTGTTTTTGGCCCTCTGCTTCCGGTACCGACCCATGCGATGTTGGTGCCTTGGCTGATTTGGTTCACCAATGTTGGATTTCCAGCACTCGTTGGGGGTGCGTGGTGGTTGTTCAGAGGTCAAAGGAAACCGGTGGAGCTATGATTTGGTTTTTGGGGTTGGTTTTTGGGGTGTTTTTGCTTTTTTACAGAAGCATGCTGGTCTTCTTTGCGAAGGGTTGGCAAAAGGCAGTCGATGGAGAGGGCCATGGACCGAGGCCGGACCTCACCGGGAGCCTTGCTTGGGGTTCGATCCATCAAGCCGAAGGAACCCAGCCCTGGGTGACTGTCTTGGTGGCCGCCCGAAACGAAACCCAGCGCATGGGCCCTCTGTTACGCGCCTTGACGGAGCAGCAGACTGATTTTGTCTGGGAATTGTTATGGATTGACGATCAATCCACCGATGAATCAGCGGAACAGGCAAGAAATTTTTTGGAGCGGTTTTCAAAAGCCCCCTTTTGTGTTTTGGAACGGGACGGGAGCGACGGCTTCCCTCCTCACAAAAAGGGAGCCATCGCCTACGGGGTTCAACAAGCCAGGGGTCGTTGGGTTTTGGTAACGGATGCAGATTGTGTTCCGGGACCGCGGTGGATCCGCACGATGATTGCCAAAGCCGAGAGCCGGGAGGGCTTGGTTTTTGTGGCAGGCCCGGTTCGGTTATCGCCAGCTAACACGCTTTGGGAAAGGAGCCAGGCTCTGGAATTCATGAGTTTGAATGCCATTGCGGCATCGACCTTGGCCTTGGGTCGTCCGGTGATTTCCAACGGAGGTAACATGGCTTTTGATCGCGGGGCTTTTTTGGAAACCGCACCCTACGATAGCAATTGGAAACATCCAGGGGGCGATGATGATTTGTTAATGCATCAATTCAGTCGTTTAAGGGGCCCTACAGCGCTTACATTTTGTTTGGATAGGCAGGCCATGGTGGATACACCGCCTTTGGGTTCTTTTCGGGATTTTTTGGCTCAGCGTATCCGTTGGATTTCCAAACAAGGGGCCTACCCGGATCCGGTTGTTTCGTTCATCCTCAAAGGGGTGTGGTTCATGCATGCCCTCCTCTTGGGAACGCTCGTTGGTGGCGCGCTGCAAAGCCAATACGGACTGGTAGCGATGGCTTTGGGGACCTGGGGCCTCAAGGCATGGATGGATGGTCTTTATACGCGTACAGTTGCCGGCTTTTACGAGCGGTCGGCCCATTGGGGTCTTTTGCTTTGGACGCAGCTATGGTATTTGCCCTATACGTTGGGGGCCGGTCTGGCTGGTTACCGAGGCAAATTCACATGGAAGGGTCGGAACTACGGCTAAATTTGTTGGACGATGAAGGAAGGCAACCAACATTCCAGGTCAGTGCGGATCGTCTTGGCGACAAGCGGTGGGTATTTGGTTCTGCTTTTGTTGCTTTCGGTTTTTGGGGTCTATGCGCTGCCGGACCCTACCCCCTATGCCAATACCCAAAATCCAGATCAAGCGGTGCAGCCGCTGATGCATCAGGGCGCGATTCGGCATTGGTTGGGGACCGATACCCTGGGCAGGGATTTGCTAAGCCGCTTGGTTTGGGGAATCCGGGTTTCGCTGGGGACAGGATTGGCGGCCATGGTGTTGGCCCTTGTTTTTGGTACCACGGTAGGCATGGTGGCTGGCTTTTATCGCTCCTGGGTTGATCGTGTTTTGTCTTGGTTGATGCAGGTGATTTGGTCCCTGCCTTCGGTGATGCTGGTCTTGGCTTTTTCGTTGGCATTGGGCAGAGGATGGTGGCAGGTTTTTGTGGCCATTGGATTAACCATGTGGGTGGATGTGGCCCGAATTGTACGCGGTCAAGTTTTGGCCCTGCGCGAAAGAGAATTTGTTATGGCTGCCCGCATGATGGGTTTTTCGGATTGGCACTTAATGACGGTCCAGCTTTTGCCCAACCTGTTCAAACCCTTGTTGGTCATGGCCGCTTCGGTGTTTGGTTCGGCTATTTTGCTTGAGTCAGGACTCGGATTTCTGGGTCTGGGGGTCCAACCGCCGGTTCCATCGCTGGGAACCATGTTACGGGAGCATTATCCGTACCTCTTATTGGGCGCGCCTCACCTCGTTTGGGCTCCGGCCGGACTCATTTTTACGATGGTCCTGGGATTCAATGTGCTGGGGTCCGCGCTTTCTTCTTACTTGGATACTAAGTGTTAAGCTTGTTGCTTGGGGGGGTTGTTTTGAGGTCCAAGGCTACCAAGACGGCCAACATGGACCAAAATAACAGGGCGGTTTTGTCCATATCCAGGTAATTGTTAAGCAAACCGTGGGTATAGTAGGTGACCAGTCCCAGGACTGCCGCCAAGGACAGGGCCCGCTCGCGTTGGTGTTCCGGATTTTTAAAACGCCGCCATAGGACCATGCCCCTTTGGAGGGAGGCCAAAACCAGACTCGCAAAAAGAAGGAAGCCAGGAACGCCCGTTTCGACCAGGGGTCCAAAATATTCAGAGTGAATTCCTCCTACATCCGCGTTGTTGGTGCTGATAATGGTTTTTTGGTAGGGGTTTTGGTAGGGAGCGTATTGCAACATGTAGGTACCCGGTCCCCAACCCAGCCAGGGTCGTTCTTGGAACATCCGCAGTCCCGCCGCCCAGCGGTTGAGTCGTTCCAAATTGGAGGCATCGCTGCGAACATTGGAGATGGATTGAAGATGCTTGTCGAGGCGGTCTTGGGAATCGGTTTTGTTACGCATCAAAAACATCAGGAGCGGCCCGCTGTTGATGGCCACCAAAACCGTCACCAGAACGATCACGGTCATAAACCAACGAAACCGTAGGCCCGATACCAAGACCAGCCAAAAACCCATGGCAGCGGCCAAACTCACCCAAGCGGCCCGCGTATAGCTCATGATGACGGCGATGGTCAGGAGGATTAGGAGCGCCAAAAACAATGGCCGTAGGCGGGCTGTGCTCCCAAGCATTTCGGGTTTAATCAAGTAAAGGACCACCAGCGGGATCAGAAATGCCAGCATCGCCCCGTAAATACCATGGTTGATAACAAATGGTTCGGAGGCCCAATAACTGGCCTCTTTGGTAAAGCCATCGTTGGCGTGCTGATAGAGACTCCAAGCCGCGACAAAAGCCAGCGGAATAAGGTACAACCACCAGAATCGAAGAATGTTACGATTTTTTTGGAAGAGGAGGACTGCGCCAAAATAACAGGGCAAAACTTTCCAGGTATTCGATAATACAAATTTGAGGGAAACCCAGGGACTCGAAGAAGGGGGAATCGTGTACACCATCCAAAGGGTCCATAACACGAGGATGAGGGTGATGGGATGGGTCAGCAAGGCCTTGGAGGGGGGTTGGATCCAAAGCCATCGGCCGACCAGAACGGCACTGATGACCAACATCATGGGGTCGGTGGGAATTTGAACAGCAAAACCCAACGACGGATCATCGATAAGCACACTAAGGGGCGTAAGAGCAGCCAGAACAAGAAGAGCCGCATCCAAACGAAGGATGCACAAGGCCAAAAATGCCAACCCAAAAGGGAGGGCTAGAACCCACCATTGCTCCAAGGCAAGTCCTCCGCCCAAAACCAGCGCCCAGGCCCCGGCCAGCAGTCCAAAGGCCCAGCGCTGCATTAATCTTTCAGTTCCTGTAAATGATGCCGAAAAGTCGCGTAAAGGGCGGCCAGGATCAAGGAGCCGGTCCCGGCCAGGACCACAATCAGCCAACGCACCGGGTAGGCCTTCTTTTCGGATGGCCGGGCAGAATTCACCAGAAATTTGACCGGAAGCACCTCTTCCAAGTCAACCCGGGAGCGATCGTAGCGCATTCGGACCTTGACCAATTCTTCGTTCTCTTTTTCGAGTTGTTCCTTGACCGAATTGTAGGCGCCTCCGTAAAGCTCTAGAACTTTGAGCTGGCGACCTATATCCTTTAAAGATGCTTCGCTGCCCTGCTGCCTCGCCAGGTTGTTGATAATGCCGGTATCGGATTCGCTGACCTTGAGCTTGCGCAGGATTTCAAGTTTGCCCTGGGCCTCGGCTCGGGTCGACAAGGATTGAACCTGAACTTCGGTGAGGTGGTCTGCTTGAAGGTCGTAATCAAAGATGCCTTGCGAACGAAAAAAATTAAGGGAATCGTTGAGCTTTTCGATCCAAGCTTTCTTGGCAAGGTATTGATTTTCAACGATTTTAAAAGACTTTTGGGCCTGTTCACTCTGAATTTTGTTTTTGGTTTGGTCCAGGAGAGCGGCGATGGTATTGGCGATTTCGGCTGCAGTCTTAGGATCCCGGTCCCGGACGGTGATTTCCACCGACATGTATTCCGTTCGTTTAAATTGAATGAGTTTTTCGTATTCTTTTTGCAATAAAGTGTTACGAAATTTGGCATTGACAGGAATTTCGTAATGGTTCATCAAGTCAAATCGACTAACAATGCTATCGCGAATATCGTCCGAATACAAAACTTGAATCAGTTGGTCACTCTGCTCCTCGGCCCCGAATTCCATAACATCGGTTTTGTCGGAAGGGTTGTCCGAGAGGAGGGCCTTGGAAATCGAATTCACCGTTGCAGGGTAAAAAACGACTTTGGATTCATAGAGGGGGGTGACAAACCAGGAGGACGAAAAAAGGACACCTAACAAGGCTCCGCTCAGGCCGCCTAGGCCCAGCAAAAGGCGGTGGGTCCAGAGGAACCGAAAAATTCCCGAGGAATCGTATTCGTTTTGGTTGTTTGGCATGGTTTGGGGGTCTCAACGCTTGATGAATCGTAAAAATACAGCCTAGGGACCACCCATCGCCGTGGTCAGCGTTCCAAGAAGGGTTGTTTATGCTCAGATTTGCAGGGATGTTGCGAAACGAGCGCTTGTACTTTGGGGTCTCGGCCCTTTGCGGACTGTTTTGGCCCTTGTTGGGTACCTTGTTTCATCCCTTCGGACGCCGCCTTAGGAGGGCCGAAGAAAACAGGAGCGGTGGGGGCTTGCGTTTTTTGGTCATACGATTGGACGAAATCGGAGATATGGTCACCACCCTCCCCATGATCAAGGCCCTTGCGAAGGACAATCCCGGTGCCAAAATCGATCTATGGTGCAATCGTACGGTTGGAGAGTGGATGGAGGGTCAAGATGGGCTTCATCGAGTATGGAAAGAACAAGCACCCCCTCCCGAAATGGCTTACGATGTGGTTATTGAGGGGAGGGGAAACTGGCGAACGCTCCTCTATGCTTTGAAGATCGGGGTGAGAGCGCGCCGAGATCGGGGCACGATTCGTTTGCAGCGTCGCTTGGTAGGCAAGCCTCAGCTCCATGAATGGGATATCAACCTGGTACTGGCGGGTCCTTGGCTGAAGGCGGGTCCGGAGGAAAGCCTGCGATGTATGGGCATGGATCAGCCCGGTCAAAGTCTGTTGAGGACCGTCCCGGCCGCTCGTACGGAGGCCGAGCTCTTTTTGAATCGGCACGATTTGACGCATTACGCGATTCTCCATACCGGGGCCCGAAAATTGTTACGAAGATGGTCGCTACATCGCTGGGCCGAATTGGCACGCCGATTGCACGCCGAAATGGATTTGGACATTGTTTTTGTTGGAACACCGGATGAGCAAGGCGATGTGGAGCGCATCCGCGCAATGCTGGATTTTGAAACTCATACTTGGATGGAGGGCCGCCCTGTATCGAGGTTGATTCCTTTGTTGGCAGGGGCGCATCTGATGGTTGGAAATGAAAGCGGTCCCATGCACTTAGCGGTCGCCGCCGGTTGTCCCACGGTAGGGCTTTTTGGGCCAGGGGAGCCCGAAATATTTTCTCCCAAAGTGCCATTTTTCAGGGCATTGCACAAAAAATTACCCTGCAACCCCTGCGGCCAAATCCGCTGTGTTCTTCCGGACAACCCCTGCATGAATCGGATTCAAGTGGAGGAAGTCTTGCAGGCTGTTTTGGAATTGAGACCCCCAGCTTTGGCGAACCTTCCTGCTTCCGATCGTATTTGATTTATCCTTACGGCGTATCTTCGCCGTATTCGGTTTGCCTTTCACTTTAACAGGAACACAATGAATCATTTCTTCCGCTCCTCCTCCTTGTATTTTATCCTTGTAGTTGTCTTTGGATGTACCATGACCAAGGTCCGTGCCCAGGATGCAGCCCTGGGGGTGTTATCCGGAGGCCGTGAAGATGCCAATCGTTTGGTGGGCGCCTATGTGGGCCCGTTGGGTCGGGGTTTTTCGCAGGCTTTGGGTCAAAACTGGTTCAATACAGCCAATTCTCTTAAACTCCTACGCTTCAATGTCCAGGCCGGGGCCACCATGTTGACCCTGCCCGAAACAGACCGGACCTTTGATGCCAATGCCTTGGGCTTGCAGAACATACGCCCCTTGGGAGGGCAGGCCGATCGGGTTCCCACCATTGCCGGCGAACGAAATGCCGCATCGCCATCCTGGGTTGTGTTTGGAACTTTGGCAGATTCCACCGCTCCGGGTGGCCTGCGATCGGTCGCATTGGATACGTTGCCGGATCTGCTCAAAGGATTGGGAATGCGTAATGTGTTTGCGCCTTATATCCAAGCCAATATCGGCCTGATCAAAAATACCGAGCTCAATATTCGGTATGCGCCGGTTTTGGATCTATCGACCGTGGGAGGGAATTTGGTGCCTGATAATTTGTTACGAGGAGAGATTCGTTTTTGGGGGGTCGGCATCAAACACGAGCTATTGCAATGGATTCCGGTCCTCAAGCGCTTTCCTCTGAGCATGAGTGTTTATGCCAATCATTCTCGGATGAGTTACGCCCTGGATACCCGCGTTGACGGACCAAGCGCTTCGGATTATCCACGCACCCTTCCTGGGAACCTGGTTTTGGCGGATTATCGGATCAACGGTTCCGAGGATTTTTCAAAGCAACGGCTGTTTATGGAAGGGAGGGCAACGGGCCTCGGCCTGATTCTCTCCAAAAAAATTCTCATGGTCACCGGTTTTGCGAGTGTGGGCATGCAGGAATCTACTTTTCGCTTGGTGGCCGAAGGAAATTACCCGATACGCAGCGGTTTGACCCCCGATCCAAACAATCCTTTGCGGTTCACCGAGGAATGGACCTCGCTGGACAAGCCCTTGGATATCGAAACCAAAAGCAACCGCACCTTGCGAATGGGGCTTGGCGTAAGGGCCAAGATCCTGATGATTGCCGTGCATGCCGAGGCATTCACCTTGGGTGAATACAAAGGGTATTGCGGCGGTTTGTCGGTTGGATTTTAGGGCTTTTGGTTATCCCACCAAACGCGGCCCTGTCGTCCCCTTACTTTTTCCCATAACAAATCCCAGGCCCCTAGGGCCAGGGCCAGATTCATGTGCAAGAAATGCAAAGGAGCACCCAAGCGTTGGGCCCAAACGGCGGGAGTTCGTCGATTGCGCTGAATCAAAAACAAGAGGGCGGTGAATTCAATTCCGCCCAGGAATACCAAGGCCAGTCCCCATGCGCTGCCACTCAAGGCCCATCCCCAGGACAAAACGGTGACCAGCAGGAGCCAAGGACTCAGCCAACGGATGACTTTGTGAGAAATCCATGCATAGGCCAGGCGGGGATTCAGGGCCAGGGCGCGGAAGGCCCATAAGTTTTGGAGGTTGCCTTTGCCCAATCGGCGTTTGCGGCGGAACTGTACAGCTGCATCGCCTTCAATGGGCATACGGGCCACGGCGTTGGGGGCAAAAACCACTCGCCGACCTCTGCGCAAGATGGCCGCGAACCAATAAAAATCATCGACAATAAAGCCTTCAGGGACTTTTTGGAAATCCGAGCAGCGCAAAGCCATGAGGGCCCCGTAGCCTCCCATGACACAACCGCGTTGGGATTCGCCTTGCTTGGTGATCATTTCCCGTTCCAGGTATTGGATTTCGGGTGCCGAGACCTTGGTGGACTGGGTTTGATCCGGTTGGATCGCCAAAATGCGAGCCTGCACCCCACCGACGTTTGTTTCTCCAAATGGAAGCACCAATTCTGCCAAGGTTTTTTCTTCCAAAAGCGTATCGGCATCGGTAAGAACCAGGATGGCGTCCTCGGGGTTTTCGAGGCAGACCTCTTCGTAGAGGGCTTGAATGATACGGGGCTTGCCGGTTCTTTTTTCAAAGCGGCGATGCCTCAAACCCGGGTAGACGGTCGTTAGTTCTTCCAGGATGGGATCGGTTTGGTCGGTACAGGCATCGGTTCCGACATAGAATTTAATCTTGGCCTTGGGGTAGGAAGAGCGAAAGACCGAAAGGACTTTGGGGCGGATATGCTTTTCTTCGTTGCGGGCCGCCATCAGGATGACGACCTCCGGAAACGACTCCAGCGGTTCAAAGTCTTCTTGATGACGGGCCGCCCGGCGCATATGCCAGGGGTAGAGGATGTAGCTGTGAAAGAGCGCAGCGGATGATAGCAAACCTGTTACAAACGACCACATGGATTCAAGCCGAAGTTAAAGGTTGAAGCAGGGCCGAAAGGCTCTTCAATTGAAGATCCGGTTGAAGGTGGTTCTTCAGCGTTTGGAGGGCGTTTTGCCGCAGTTGGTCCAATAGCTCGGGCTCTGCGTGGAGTCTTTGAAGACCTTCAAGAAAGTCTGCAGGGTTTTCGGCCGGCCAATAGTCCAAACGAGGCCGCAGGCCCAGCCCCTGAACCCCCAGGGCGGTCGAAAGGAGGGGAATGCCCAACCAAATGGCCTCCAGGGCCTTGATTTTGAGACCGCTTCCCATGCGCAATGGCATCACCAGAAGGTCGCATTGCGCCATAAAGGCGGAGGCGTCCTCTACTTCGCCGTGAACCACGACCCCTGGGAGATCCGCTCCCAATCCAGAAGGCATCTTGCGGCCGGCGAGGTGGAAGGTTGGCGATGGATGAATCGTGCGGAATTGAGGAAGCCAATCCTCCAAAAACCACTGAACGGCATCCAAGTTGGGCAACCAATCCAAGGTGCCGATGAATCCCAAGCGGAGCCCGGGATGGTCCGGCCCTCGTAGTCCTTGAGCGTTGTTATGAAAGGCCGCAAGGTCTTTTGGGGTGGATGGATTTGGTGGCCAGTAGCCCAAGGTCATCACGGGCTTGGGGGAAGACTGCATTTTGGATAATGTTACGGCGTCTTCGGCGCTGATTGCCAAGACGGCGTCGGATTCGTTCAATATTTTTTTTTCAAACGCTAACACTTTGCGGTATTCCAAGCCTAGCCACCAAAACAAGGGATGCCAACGGGGATAGGAACGGGCTTTTTGGCGCAAGATTTCACTTTCGACATTGTGAGCTCTGTAGAAAACTCGCACCGGGTATAGGCGCAACAAAGGCAAGTAGAGCGCGGCCGCAAGCCCCTCCACGAGGACCATGTCCGGTTGCTCTTCATCCAGGGTTTGGCGTAGTTTTTTGGAAACGTCGTCTTGTTCAAAACGACTGAGGTGGTAGGGTTTGCGTTGAAACAACGAAAGCAGGGCTCCGAACACCGAGATATCGCTGCGCAGGTCCACGGTTTGCATCCTTCGGCCTTGGGCCAAGTCCGATGGAAGCTCCGAGGGTTCGACCCGGTTTCGGGTGGGATTCATGCAAAACCAGCGAACCTTGTGCCCTAATTGCTCCAAACAGGTGGCCATATGGTGCACCGCTTTGACCCCTCCATCCCGCACGGGGTAGGGGATTCGGTTGTAAACCTGAAGGACCTTCAGGGAAGAGGAGGCTGTGTCCATGACCGGTTCTTCAGCTAATCCAACGAAAAGTTCGGTCTCGGTTGGCTCGGTAAACCAAAACCAGGGCTACCGGCAATAGGAACAGGCTGGAAATCCACATGGACCATTCCGGAGCCAGACTCCCTTCCCGGGCTAATTTTTCGCTGGTCATGGTCAGGATATGATAAACCAAAAACCCTGCAATGGCCACCACCGTTGGCATGCCCAGACCTCCTTTGCGAATGATGGCGCCCAGCGGGGCTCCTAGCAAAAACAAAAGAATGCAGGCAAAAGACAAAGAAAATTTTCGATGCAATTCGATAACATAACGTGCAGTCAGTTCTTTGCGACTCTGCATTTCCCGGTTTTTCATATCGGTGTAGGATCGCACCGTTTGGATTTGGCGAAGGGCCTCCTGCGATAGTTCGGGGTCGTTCCAAGTCGAAGGCGGAATCCCTTCGGTCAACGCTGAATCAAAAACGGGATCGGAATGGGGTCGACCAAAGTGATACTGCCCCAATATCAAAGCATTGAGGGCCGAATCACGGCTGGCATTGTCGCGACGCAGGGAGTCAATAGCCAGTCGTAACTGCTTGGAATTGAGCATGGAATAATAATCTTTGAAGAGGCTTTCGTCGCTACGCCGCAGTTTGAGTTGGCTGAGGTCCAAATGAATCTCTTGCTTTTTGAAACGAATCCTGGATTCACCATCGCTTAGGTTGGTTTTGCCCGATGGGGTACGGTCCGCGTAGGTGAAGCCGTTGCGGAGTTCGATGGTCAAAAAACGCTGGTCCGGGCTGTGAATCAACCGGCCTTGTTTGGCGTAGGTGACCTGGGGGTAGGATCCCGAAATCGTCCGGTCGTAGATCCAAATACCAAGAAGGGTCTGCGGATCCTTGCCTTTGCGACGGACCATCAGGGAATAGCCTTCGATGTCTTGGTAAAAAACGCCGGGCTTGATGGCGAGGGATGGCTTTTTTTGTTGAACATCGTACAGGAGCGAACCAAATTTGAGCCGAGAGGAGGGGAGCAGGGTATCCGAGAAATAAAAAGCCAGCATCGAAATCCCTACAACCACGACCAACAGTGGACGCAAAAAACGCATGAACGAAATCCCCGATGCTTTGATGGCCGTCAATTCCCCGTTCTCCGCCAGGTTACCCAGCGTCATAATGGAAGCCAAAAGAAGGGCCAAGGGCAGAGCCATTGGCACAAAACTGGCCGAGGCGTAAAAGATGAGCTCGGCGATGATCCACCATTCCAAGCCTTTGCCCACCAGGTCATCGATGTAAAGCCACAGAAATTGCATGACCAGGATGAACTGCACAATCAAAAAAGTCGCCACCAAGGGCAGGGCAAAGGCCCTGATGAGCATGCTGGATAAACGATTCATGGGGAGGTTCATCGCGCCGTAGCGCTCTATGCCCAAAAATCGTCCTAAAACCACCGGAATCAAAACGAAGCGTGTCCTGATGTGTTGATTGGTCATGGGATTTTATCAGCTTTACGAAAAACAATGGTTGCCGGCCTCCCCGGAAACCCTCTGGGACTTTGTGGCCACCCCCCGCAATTTGGCTCGCATCACCCCACCCCGCATGGGTTTTCAAATTCAAACCCCTGATTTGCCACCCGTTATGCATTCTGGGATGATTATTGCCTACCGCGTTCGCCCCCTTCCGGGGTGGACCACCACCTGGGTCACCCGTATTTCGGAAATCGAACACGGCTCCTACTTTGTGGATGAGCAGGTTCTGGGACCTTACCGCTTCTGGCACCATGAGCATCGACTCACCCCAGGGGACGGCGGCACCTGGATGGAAGACCGGGTTTCCTACATCCCGCCCTTGGGCATCTTGGGGGATTTGGCCCAGCATCTCTTGATTCGAGGTCAGCTCCAAGAAATATTCGAATACCGCACCAAGGCCATGGAGGCCCTGTTTCCCGCCAAGTAATTGGATGGCAACCGCTCACCGAAAGCCCTTTCTGCCCACCAAAATCTGTCCAACCTGCGGCCGCAGCTTTGCTTGGCGCCGCAAATGGATCTTGAATTGGGAACAGGTGCGATACTGCAGCAAGAAATGCAGTTCCAAGGCTCCTTGATGTATATTTGCCGCCCATCAACCGCCCAAAGCGGTCTATTTGTTCTTTGAGGCGGGGTAGCTCAGATGGTTAGAGCGTAGGATTCATAACCCTAAGGTCGGCAGTTCGATTCTGCTCCCCGCTACAATTTTTAGAAATCCCGGCTCCCGTTGGGCTGGAACGTGTAGCGGAAGGTGTAGTGACGTTGCAGTTTGTATTTGACCGAATCGGGTTCGGTGACCGCTGGGGTTACGCCTCCTT
>JBMOHV010000001.1:0-70660 GCA_049317645.1 Bacteroidia bacterium | reverse complement strand
CCTGCCTTGCCAACGACTTTGCCTGCTGTAGCCTTTGGTTCTTGCAATCCTCCAGCTCCTGTTTTGGCTACCCTCAGTGGTCGTTATAGCTACAACAATACCGCCAATACGGCGATGACCAACTCGGTTGTCCGTTTGATGAACGGTACGACGATTGTTGCCTCTGATAGCACCGATGCTTTGGGCGATTATTCAATCTCCGGTATTGCACCAGGAACATACACGCTTAACGGAGCAACCAGCAAGCCATGGGGTGGCGTTACAGCCTCCGATGCGCTTTTGGCAACCCGTCACGTTGTAGGTGCTTTGGTTCAAACGGGTTTGCGTCTTAAGGCCGCCGATGTCAACGGTTCCAATACGGTTACCTCTGGTGATGCCTTGTTGATCAACCGTCGTTTCTCGGGTGGTATTACATCGTTTAGTGTCGGCAATTTCGCCAACAGCAATCCTTCGGTGACGGTGGGTTCTAGCAACATGACACAGAACATGCAAGCCATTTGCTTTGGTGACATCAACGGCTCTTACAGTCCGTCCACCGCTTCCAGGAACTCTGGCCTTGGCCTGACCGATGCGGGTTGGATGTTTAGCCGCACCTTGGAAATTGCCACTGAGCAGTCCCTTGCTTTGGGATCGGTTTCTTTGGTCCTTAACATCCCTGCGGGTGTTGAAGTAATGGGCGTTCAGTCCAAACTAAACGGTGGTCAATTGGATTACCAAGTTGTTGGAAGCCAACTCCGTTTGGGTTGGTTCCATGTTGAAGGGATGTTGGCCGAGGCCGGACAAACCCTTGTGGAATTGCAAATCAATGCAAACCGCGATGTGAAGGCGTCTGAATGGTCCCTCGGTTCTGAAACCGAAATGACCGATGTATGGGCTCAAGCTCATGTTGGTGCCACGCTTCGGATTCCTTCTCTCAAGGCTGGTTCTTCCACCTTGAGCGTTTATCCTAATCCGGTTGTTCAGCAGCTTGGCATCCGTTTGCCATTGCAGTCCTCTGCTCGTTTGAATGTCGAAGTCCTGGATGCTATGGGCCGTGTGGTTCTGAGCAATGGATTTGATGCTCAATCGGGTGTATTTGCTCAGCAAGTTGTGGTTGATGGTCTGGCCAAGGGTCAGTACATGCTCCGCGTACTTGAGCAGAATGCAGAGGGTACGGTTCTACACAGCACACGTTTTGTGCGCTAACATGGTTGTCGCTGTCTTGGTTTAGCCGAGTAGCAAACCGACGAGTCCCAAAGACCCCGGTTCCTTTCAGGAGCCGGGGTTTTTGCTTTTGTGCAGGTTCTTTTTCAAAAACACCTAATAAAAAACAAATAGTTTTACACAAAAGGCCTGTTTTAACCCTCCAGGCGCTGTTTTGTCTGTTGAAAGTCGTTGAATGTAAACTTTTTGTGAAATGGGTTGTTTTTAGATAATCAACCTTTAAAACCCCATTTATGGTACCAAACAACACCTTTTTGATGGCTTCCCTCCAACCGGGGGATGTCACTGGTTTCACGTTCTTCGTGGGCCTCATGGCCATGTTTGCCGCATCGGTCTTCTTTTTCTTTGAAAGAAGTCAGGTCGATGGCAAATGGAAAACATCCCTCCTGGTTTCGGGATTGATCACCATGATTGCTGCTGCGCACTATTACTACATGCGCGATTACTACCTCAATGCCCTGGAACACAATGCGGCGGGTGGTTTGTCTTTTGGGATGGACGGATTTGTGAATCCATCGCCTACCCAGTTCCGTTACATTGACTGGACTCTTACGGTTCCCTTGATGTGTGTGGAATTTTATTTGCTCCTCAAGCCTTACGGTGCCAAACAAGGTCTTCTTTGGAAGATGATCGGTTACTCGGTTCTCATGTTGGTTGCTGGTTATTTGGGCGAAGCTGTGTATCCTGAATCCACCATCCTTTGGGGCGTCATTTCGACCCTTGGCTGGGCTGGTATCGTTTACGAAGCAACGGCTGGCTCTGTGGCCGGTATGGCTCGTGAATCCGGTGATGCCAATCTCCAGAACGCCATTCGTTTGCTCCGCAATTTTGTATTGGTAGGCTGGGCGATCTATCCTATCGGCTACATGCTGATGCCAGGTAACCTTTTGGCCTCCTACAGCGGCACCTTCAACATTGATTTGTTGTACAACATTGGTGATGCTGTGAACAAAATTGGCTTTGGTTTGGTGGTCTATCAAATGGCCATCAGCGCTTCCAAGAAGTAATCAACCAATCATAGCACCTGTCTTTTAAAAATAAATTAGGTTGATACAGCGGCCTCTCCATTAGGAGGGGCCGTTTTTTTTGGTGGAAGAATTTAGGGTTGGAGAGGGGGGCGGTAGCTTCCGTTCACATCACCTGTGCATAGCACCGGTAAAACCTGCGGGGCCTGGACTGTTGTTGGGAGGTTCACCACCGCGTCATCGCTGACCCAATCCCCTTTGGCAAACGTATGAATCTGGCCCGAGTAACGAAGGGCAATATTCAACGCGTCGTTCGCATTAACGGCACCGTTTCCGTTCACATCTGCTGCCTTTAGGTACAGGCCTTGCAGTGTTTGAACCTGCGCAAAGTGCAAGGCCACAGCCAAGGCATCGGATGCATTCAATCCACCGTGAACCGTTGTCGGCAGGGCGAGGAGGCGATAGGTTCCGGGTGCAAGTCCGTAGAACCCCGCGTTTCCATGGGCGCTGATGGAACTGTCCCGCATCCATCGGTTGTTATGAAACAAGAGGACCTTTCCTTTGTTGATGGTATCTTGATGGGTATTGGCGTACTGAACACGGCCTCTTGTCAGCAGGGGTCCGGGGAGGTCCAGGCTGTCTTGGTAGATTCGGATATAGTCGATTTGCAAACTATCGGCTTGGAAAAGGGGGGAGGAACCGGCCACCATCGCCACGTTCATGAGTAGGTATTGGGGCGCGTCAAAGGGCCAATTTTGGGAAGTTCGAGGGTTGGGTTGGTAGGTATAGAGGGTCTGCCCGTTGATGGCAAAGGTGAGTTGGTGTGGGCTCCAATCCAGGCTGTAGGTATGGTATTGGCTGCCAACTCCTGTGACTCGGCGGGTAGCTGTATTCACGGTTCCTCCAAAACTAGAGGGGGTATGAACGCTGCTGTGGACGATTTCGGGCTGGGTTCCCCAATGTTCCATGATATCGATTTCACCGCATGCAGGCCAGGCGGCTCCAGCGAATCCCTGTTGTTGCCAATAAGCCCCCGGTTCTTGGACGTTACGGCCCAGAGTCCAAATCGCAGGCCAGGTCCCCGCTGCCATGGGCAAGCGGGCTCGACATTCCACCCGACCGTAACGGAAGGCAAATTTGGAATTGAGTCGGGCCGAGGTAAAGGCTTTGAGGACCCCTTGCTGGGTATGGTTTTGCCTTCGGGCCACGAGATTGAGCGCACCGTTGGCGATGTACGCGTTGCTGGGTAGGTTGGTATAATGTTGCAATTCGTTGTTATACCAACCGGTGCCGTTGGGTAGGAGGGTTTGGGGAAACCATTTGTTGGTGTCGATGCCTCCGTTGGTTTCGAATTCATCGCTCCAAACGAGGGCGCGCCCTCCTGAATAATAACCCGTTGTATCGTAGAGGAAATCGTCCAGGTAGGCGAGGACTTGGTCGCTGTTGTTTTCGCCGTTGATTTGGAGGACGATTCGATTGAAATCCGTTCGCTGCAGGGGAGAGGGGGAGCCGGCGCTTAGGTTGATCCACGGATCTCGTCGAAAATCAAAAACCACTTCTTGCCATTGGTCGACGCCCAAGGGTTGAACAATTTCGCATTGGGTGCTCCAAGGCATGGCCAATCCGTTGTTCTGGAGTTTGAGGGAGATTCGGGGTGCCTGGTTGCCGCTGAGTCCGCTGGAGGGTAGGTAGACTTTGAGTTTGAATCTGGACCGGGTACCGAGGTTCAGGGCCCATGGAAGGTCCAGGCGGACATTGGCATAGGTTCCTCCCTGGTCGTGGTAACGCAGGACGCCGGCCGATGGGTTGATGGCATGGGGTTGGGGGTTGTTAAAAGGTTGTTGAACCAGGCATTGGTCCCCGAACCAGGACCAGGCGCTGGCCGTTCCTTCAAAAGAATCGCTTAGGATCGGGTTGGTTTGGGCTTGGGCAGAACCCGCTGTGAACAGAACGATTCCTGCAAGAAGGGATCTTCTTGTTTTGAGAGCAAAGAGGTTCATGGGTACGGGTTTGAGAAGGATGGAGTGGGGTAGGGAGCCTGTGCGATTCGGCGTGCCGAATCATAAGCGGAGGATAGTGTCAAAATAGGGAGCACAGGAGGAATGGAAGGGACGAATCAAAAAAAAGGGGATTACGTTGTTGAGTCGTAATCCCCCTTCAGGATGAGCGTAAAAAAATCGCGTGCGGTCCCGTAGGGATTCGAACCCCAAACCTTCTGATCCGTAGTCAGATGCTCTATCCAATTGAGCTACGGAACCGTTGAGCGGTCGCAAATATACGGCTGCCTTGGGTTGGGAGGCGGTTTTGAGCGAAAGCGAGATGGATTTTTCTTTAAATACTAATAAAAATAGAAAAACCAATAAATTTAGTATTTATCTTTACGGGGTTCTTTAAACCCTTGAATTATGACTTGTTTGGCTGGAAATATGCGTTGGATGCGGAAGCGTCTGGGTTGGACCCAGGAGGAATTGGCGGAGCGTTTGGGGGTGGGGCGTTCGGTGATTGGATCCTACGAGGAGGGTAGGGCCGAGCCTCGTTCCACCGTTTTGTTGGCCATGTCCCGCTTGTTTGATTGCACCTTGGAGGATCTGTTGCAGGAAGACGGGGAATCGGGGGGCTGGGGTCCTTCGCTTTCGTCCAGAGCGGCCGGGGATGGTCTGAGGGTACTCACGGTTGGGGTCGGGGATTCGGATCTCAAGGAGCGTATCAGTCTGGTTCCGGATCAGGCGGCGGCCGGTTATTTGCAGGGGCATCGGGATGCCGATTATGTGGCTCGTTTGCCGGCTTTTCGTTTGCCGGTTCCGGAGCTGAGCGCCGAGAGGACCTACCGTCTCTTTCAAATTAAGGGTGACAGCATGCTGCCGGTTCCCGACGGATCCTACGTGGTGGCCGAATTTATCGCCGATTGGCGCAGCCTCCGGGCCGGCCAATGCGCGGTGGTTTTGTCCCGTGGCGATGGTCTGGTCTACAAGCGCGTTTACCCAGCGTTGGATCAGGATCACCTTGAACTTCGATCGGATCATCCGGCCTATCAGCCGTACCGGGTTTCGTTGGATCAGGTCATGGAGGTTTGGAGGGCGTTGGGCTACCTCTCGTTTCGATTGCCGGATTTGTCCGGCAGCGATCCGTTGAAGGATACCGCGATGCTTCCTCGCCTTCAGTCCCTCGCTGCCGAATTGCAGGGTCTTGTTTACAGCATGAAGCCCGAATGAACAATGTACCTGCGGGTTCACAGCCGGTTCAGTCTGGGTTACGGGGTTTGTTCTCCGGAGCAAATCCTTGCAAGGGCCTCCGAATGCGGTTGGGATACCCTGATTTTGACGGATATCAATACCACAGCCGGGGTGGCGGACTGGATGCGATTGGCCCCCCGCTACGGGATTCGTCCTTTGGTGGGCCTGGACTGTCGCAGCGGTCAGCGACGGGATTATGTTTTAATGGCCCGGAATAACAGGGGCTACGAAGAAATTTGCCGACGCTTAACGATTTTTTTGAGGGAAGGGGGCGCGTGGCCTTGTCCTGCTGAACCCCACCCCGATCTCTGGGTGATTTACGAAGGCCCCCGGGGTCCGGGACACCGCCTTCGGGAAGGGGAATGGGTGGGCTTGTCGTCCAGGGATCTGCATCGTTTTGGGGACTTGTCATCGTGGGTGACTTGGAACAAGATGCTGGCCATGGAGACAGCGACCTTGTTGCGGGCGGAGGATCGCGCTCTGCATCGTTTGCTGCGGGCGATTCATCACAATTTGTTGTTATCAAATCTGGATTCCACCTACGATCAGGCTTCTTCCGGGGATCTTTTGGAGTCTTCCGTTCTTGTTTTCGAACGATTCAATTCGTGTCCAGAACTACTCTACCGAACGACGAGGCTGCTGGATGAATGCCGCATCTATTTTGAAATCGGTTCGTCTTTTCCACACAAAAACCTTTCGAAGTACACCGGCAACGAGGAAATGGATTATCGCTTTTTGTGTTTTCTGGCTCGTTCCGGGATCAGGCATCGGTATGCAAATCCTCCAGCTGAATTGCAACAGCGTTTGGAAAAAGAATTGATGATCATACGACAAAAGCGCTATGTAGCTTATTTTTTGATCAATTGGAAGATCCTCAAATTTGCCAGGGAATCGGGATTTTTTTATGTGGGTCGGGGAAGCGGGGCCAACAGCTTGGTGGCGTACTTGCTTTTTATTACGGACGTGGATCCGTTGGAATTGGATTTGTTTTTTGAGCGGTTTATTAACCTGTATCGACGCAACCCTCCCGATTTTGATTTGGATTTTTCGTGGCAAGATCGGGATGCGGTGTTGCAATATGTTTTTCGTCGATTCCCCCACGTGGCTCTTTTGGGAACGCATGTTTGTTATCAGCATCGTTCGGCGGTCCGTGAATTGGGCAAGGTCTTTGGCCTTCCCGGTGATGAGATCGAAGCTTTGGCAGGTATGCGGGGTGCGGATCGCGGGGTGCTGGATCGTACGGGGCGTTTGGTTTTGCATTATGCCGACCGGATGCAGGGGATGCCTTCCCATCATAGCATTCATGCCGGCGGTGTACTGATTACGGATTTTCCGGTGGAACGGTACACGGCTTGCTTTTTTCCTCCCAAAGGGTTTCCTACGGCTCTGCTGGACATGCATTCGGCCGAGGATCTGGGGTTTCACAAATTTGATTTGCTCAGCCAGCGGGGTTTGGCCAAAATCAAAGACACTTTGGGGATGATGGGGCCGGTTCGGAGCGAGGGGCTGACTCGCATTTTGAGGGATATCCATCGCCTGAAGCGCAATGCAAGGGTTCGTTCTTTGCTGGAGCAAAGCAAGAGCGTGGGGTGTTTTTATATTGAATCCCCGGCGATGCGCATGTTATTAACCAAATTACGGGTTCATAATTACCTGGGTTTGGTGGCGGCGAGTTCGGTCATTCGACCGGGGGTATCCTCATCGGGTATGATGCGGGTTTATATCGAAAGGGAGCGTTGCCCTGAACTGCGTTTGGATGCACCGGAAGCGCTACGGAATTTGTTACCGGAAACCCACGGGGTGATGGTTTACCAGGAAGATGTTATCCGGGTGGCGCATGTTTTGGGTGGTTTGAATTTGGCCGAGGCCGATGTCTTGAGGCGTTCCATGAGTGGCAAGCACCGGGGTTTGACCGAACTGCAGGATTTGGAGCAACGTTTTGTGTCCGGGGCCGTGGGGTTGGGGCACGGGGAGGTTTTGGCCCGTGAGCTTTGGAGGCAGATGGCCGGTTTTGCCGGCTATGCTTTTGCCAAGGGTCATTCGGCGTCGTACGCGGTCGAAAGTTATCAATGCCTTTATCTGAAGGCGTATGCCCCCTTGGCTTATATGGTGGCGGTATTGAACAACGGTGGCGGATTTTACAGCGCCGAAGAGTATTTGGAGGAGGCCCGACGTTTGGGGGCCGTGGTGGAGGGGCCCTGTGTTCAATACAGCACGGCCGTTGTTTCGCTGGAGGGTTCTTGCTTGCGTTTGGGTTTGGCTTGGATTCGCGGGTTGGAAGAACGCAGTGTTCAGGGCCTTCTCAAGGCTCGAAGCAGCGGTGGACTGTACCACAGTGTCGAAGATTTCTGCCGGCGTTCGGGGCTGGGTTTGGAGCAGTCTCTTTTGTTATGGAGGGTTGGGGCGTTGCGTTGCTTGCAGCCTACGCGATCCTTGGCTCTGTGGGCTCTGCGTTTGTTTTATAGCAGCGGGGTTCAGGGTTCTCGTTCCGGATCGGTGTCTTCGGTTTTGTTCGAAGCGGAGCCCCTTCAACCTTTTGTGTTACCCTCAGCGGTCCAAGGTTCGGTTGATGGGGTCGGTTTGCTGCCGTTGGATCGGATTCGTCAGGCGTACGACGAAATGGAATTGCTGGGTTTTCCGCTGGTTTCTCCCTTTGATTTGGTCGACCGGTCCGGTTACGGTTCCCCCCTGGCTTGGGATGCGACGATACCGACGGGGACCGTGGTGAGCCTGGATCTGTATACGGTGCATATTCGGACTGTGCGTACGGTTCGGGGTGAGCGGATGGCTTTCGGGACCTGGAGGGATCCGTCGGGTTCTTGGGTGGATACGGTGCATTTTCCGCCTCAGTGGAAGTCATGGCCTTGGAAGGGTCGGGGGATTTACCGATTGAGCGGTATCCTTCGTGAAGAGTACGATTATCGTTTTGTCGAAGTTTCATCCATGCACAAGCGGGCGTATGTCTCTCTTGAATCTGCCTCCTTTGCCGCCTGAGCCCGGTTTCTTTTTTGGGGACGAATCCAGGGCCTTTGAAGGAACACGTTGTGTTTTGCATTTGGATCTGGATACGTTTTTTGTGTCGGTCGAGCGACTCTTGGACGGTCGATTGAGGGGCCAACCTCTGATTATTGGGGGAGGCGGTGACCGGGCGGTGGTTTCGTCCTGCAGTTACGAAGCACGGTCCATGGGGGTTTCGTCGGGGATGCCCGTTCGGATGGCGTTGAGGTTATGCCCCGAGGCTGTTTTGGTACGCGGCCATTCCGAGCAATACGGGGAATACAGCCGGATGGTTACCGCGTTGATTCAGGAGACATTGCCCGTCGTAGAGAAGGCTTCGGTGGATGAATTTTACGCTGATTTGAGTGGAATGGATAAGTATCTGGGTTGTCTGCGCTTGGCTTCGGAGCTGCGCAGCCGCATCACCCGCGAAACAGGGCTTCCTTCTTCGTTGGGTCTTTCGGTGAACAAAACTGTTTCCAAGGTGGCGACCGGTCAGGCCAAGCCGGATAACCAATATTGTGTTAGGAACGGGGACGAGGCTCGGTTTTTGGCTCCGCTCCCGGTCCGAAAAATCCCGATGGTGGGCCCTGTTTGGTCCTCTCAGTTGGAAGAGCTGGGTTTGGGCCGGATTCATCAATTGCAAGAAGTTCCCTGCGAGTACCTGGTTCGGCTTTTTGGAAAGAACGGTGTGACGCTTTGGGAGAAAGCCAGGGGGGTGGATCATCAGCCGATTCTCCCTTACCGCGAACAAAAGTCTATCTCGGCCGAACGAACCTTTGATCAGGATAGCGCCGATCCTTCCTTCCTCAAAACCAAGCTCCGCTCCCTCGCTGAAGGCCTGGGTCACGAGCTGCGTTCGCAGGGTTTGGTTTGCGGATGCCTGACGATTCGCCTGCGTTACGCCGATTTTGAGACGGTCAGCAGGCAACAAAAGATCCCTTACACGGCATCGGACCGGGTGCTGATGGACAGCGCCTGTACCTTGTTTGAACGCCTGTACACCCGGCGAATGCGGGTTCGTTTGGTGGGCCTGCGCCTGAGTGAATTGAGCAGGGTGGGGGCTCAGCTGGATTTGTTCGGGGATCCTACCGAGGAAGATGCCCTGCACAAGACCTTGGATCGCCTCAAGGAGCGATTTGGAAACAAGGCCCTTCGATGGGCCGGCGGCTTGGGTTAAAGGGCAGCGTCCCGCAACAATTCCCGCATATCTTCGATGCCTCCTGCATTAAAAAGCTCGGTAACTCCGCATTGTTGAAGCATTTGCATGGCCAAGGCACTGCGGGCTCCGCTGCGGCAATAGAGGAAGCGAGGTTCTGGCAATTGGGCGATGCGTTCGCTGTGGTCCAGGATTTCTTGGTGGGGAATATGGATGCTGCCTTCGATATGGTCTTGTTGAAATTCGTCGGTGGTGCGAACATCAATCAGGGCAAAGGTTCCAGAGCGTATGGATTCTAGGGGCTGGGTGGTCATAGGTAAATCGCGAGGGACAGGATGAAATCGAATCAGGTAAAAGGGTGAACGAAAAAAGGGTGGTAGGCGAAGAGCTGGTTAAAAAAACAAGATAAAAATCAAAAGAAAGACCAATGCAGTCGCAACCCAAAGCCGGAAATCAACACGAGGTCGACCTTGTTCGGGGATGGGTACATTGTATTCGGGTTTTTGGGGGCGGAACTGATGGTAAATATGCAGAACCACCAGACCTAACAAAAATTGTATGATGACTTCGTAATAATGGCCCCGAATCCCGTGAATGAGAGCGATGAAGGAGGAACTCAAAAGCCAGGGAAGAAAGAGGGTGTATCGCACAAATTCACCCCGAGAACCTTCGTCTTCGGCCACCCTTTGTTCGCGTCCGTTGAACAAAAGAGGGGGTAGGAAGAAACGGGCCACCGCTAGAAAGATGCCAAAGGCCGCAATCCCTAACAAAACCCGAACGCCCAGACTGATTCCGGTAGCGACAAAGACCTGCCCCACATATTTGGGAATAAAAATGCCGGCCACGGCACCGCATAACAAACGGCTAAAGCCGTGCAAGCTGGTCCAAATGATCAATCCAAGTGATATCCCGTTCAACCACAAATACTCCCAACGCTGCAATAGGTAGATGGCAGCAAAAGCAAATACGAGGGGGCCAATGAAATACGCCCCTATGGTGGATCCGCCGGACCAACCAGCTCCCTGGATAACCGAGTCATTGGAAATTTTGTCAATTACCAGGCCGTAATAATGAAGTTCGGGCCTTAAGCCTTCAAGCTGGGCCAAAAGATAAGAAAGTAGAATAAGGGGAATTCGTACGAGATAAAACCCAATGATACCAAGGCAGGCGTTGTTAATCACCAAGGCTCGAGCCTCTTGGGCCGTCCAAAGGGGGACGTAGGGTTTTTCGTAATCTTCGTCCATATTTGGTCGTCGAATGAAAGGTAAAAGTACGGGGTAGAAGGCGAAAATGGTTCTTAGAGGGCGGCGTAGCTCGCCAGGTGGGCTTGATTCGGGTGCAGGCGACCCTGTTCCAACAAACGTGCTCTGGAAAGGAGGGATTGTTGCGGTTCACCCAGCCCGGATGACAGGGAATCTTCTACGTAGGGTGTTATGAAATGTTGCAACAAAGCCCGGCTAAATTCTTGGGAGGCTTCACGAGGCAACTCGCAGGGGAGGTTATCAACGGCCATGATATCCACCCCGTTGGAATCCCAAGGTGCTATTTCTGATAAAGTGGAACGAGAGATGCCGTAATACGGGTCATCGATGCGGGAGGCCCGGGTTGTGATCGGGACAGAGCCCTCGATATCGCAGGATATGTCAGCGATTTGGGAAACCCTGAACGTAGAATGGCGAATATCGGGGGCCTCGAAGTGCCGTGGACCGCGAGGATCCCAGTAGATGGTATTGATCAGAACATCCGCCCGTCGCAAAAAGGGTGCCATATTGGAAGCGTAGTCCTCAGGCGTTTGGTAATAATCGGATTCTACATAAGGCCCCCCTTTCTTGGGAGATACGATATCCCGGGATTGAAGGACCACCAGCCCTGCTTTGGAATGAATTTGGGACCAGGGCTTGTCCGGGAATTCCAGGATTTGCTCCGGATGGAACGTTTCAACACCCGCCGCTTGGAGCATTTGGAGGGCGCCTTGGCCCACGCGGCCGTTGCCACAAAGCAAAAAGAGGGCCGCATCCAGCTGAAGATCGGTGACGGAATCCAGCAGGCCCTGGTAGGAGCCCAGCTCGGCGGCGGTGGGGACCGAAGGATGGCCGTTGCGGAGACCGCGCATACGCAGGGCATGCCAGGCACCAACGATACCGGCCCAATGACCAAAAGCCACGGTTCGACGACCCCTTTGGTCGGTCATTAACTCGTAATCATACAAACTGATCCCTTCCCGGACCATGTGTTGCATCATGGAGCGATTGTAAGGCTGGGCCTTGATGGTATGCGAAAAAAAAGCGTAGGCCAGGCCAGGCAAAAGCTGAACGGGATCCACTTCTTTCACGCCCAAAACCAAACGACATTCGCTCAGGTCTTCGGAGATCAAGCATCCCGCTGCTCGGTATTGGTCATCGCTGTAACACCGAAATGAAGACGGCTGTACCACGATACGGAGGCCTTGGAACCGCGACAAGAGGAGACGGCAATCGTCGGGGACCAGCGGGGTTCGAAGGTCCGGTGGGTTTTTGGATTCGCGCAGGATGCCCAGTTGCAGGGTTTTCATTTTTGAGGGGGAGAAGGGGAAAGTGATGAGTGGTTTTTGGGCGATAATTCTTGGAGTAAACGATCGCCTTGAACCACATGGCGAAGATTCCACAACACAAAACGAATGTCAACCCCAATGGAACGACTGTAATCCTTGTTCCAAGCAAAATCGTTGATGGTAGCCCCAAAGGCACGGTCAAAATTGAGCCCTACCAATTCACCGTCGGCGTTCATGACCGGGGACCCGGAATTGCCTCCCGTGGTATCCAAATTGTAGAGAAAGGCCACCGGAATGACATCGGGGGATTCCAAAGGTTTTTTGACCCGGGTTTGATCGGCCTCTGCCGAGACCGCCTGAAGGCCCAAATCGCCGAATCTGTTTTCGATGACCGGTGCTTGCATTTCTTTGGACGAATGGATGGCTCGCCAAAGGGCCGAATCCAAGGGGTAATCGGGATGGCCCGAAGCGGCTTTTTGGAATAAACCCGAGAGATGGGTGAAAGGTTCATGATAAACCGCGTCATCGGGTCGGTAACCCTGAACACGACCGTAGGTCAGGCGCAACGTGCCGTTGGCATCCGGTACAAATTGTTCTTGACCGGTGGCCCGTAGTCGTAGGTCTAGAAAGATCGGTAACAACGTATTGATCCGTGCGCTCCAATCCGCCTGATCTTTTTTGATGCGTTGGGATAAACTCCACCAATACGCGCCCCATTCGGCATTTTTCCCTTTGAAGGTGGGGAAATCCTTGGTCGAACCAAGGCGTTCCAGCCAGGCCTCCCAGGCCTTGGGTTGCGGGGTTGGTTGAAGTTCCGGATGCTTGGCGACGAAATACCTCAAAACTTGAACTTCCAATTCAGGACGCCAGCTGGGTCGGTTGGCGCTGGCCCATGCTTCCAGGCCTGGTCCATCGGGTTTACTTTGGTTTTCAGCGGATTTGATGAGCCATTGAACGGTTCTGGATTGGGAAAGCAGGTGCTGAAAATTCAGATGCAAATCCGCGTGTTGCGTAAGGATCCCGTACAGCGAATCCAATTGATCCAACTGACGACGTTGCTCGACGTTGGCCAAGGACCGGGCCAGGCGATCCTTGGTTTCAAATTGTTCAAGGATGGGGGTTCTTTGCAGGCCCTGGCTTTTGCCACGGTAATTTTTGGTGGTGTTACCCAGGGATTTGATGCGAGAAGACCATAACAAAGCCTCGGCCGTTGACAAACGGCTCTGCGTCTCCAGTTGTTGGATGAGCCAATCAAAATTGGTTCGTGTTAGGGGCCATAACTTTTCTTGCTGGTAGCGGAGGTAAGAGGCCGGGTAATGCCGAAACGTTCGTCCAGGATAACCCATGATCATCACAAAGTCCTCCTCCTGGAGGGGGCGGGAGGCCAAGGGAAGGAAAGCGGTGGGAACCAAGGGGATATTGTCGGGATGATAGGTGCGACTCTCGCCGTTGGGCCCGGTATAGGCCCTCAAAAAGGTATAATCACCGGTATGACGTGGCCAAACCCAGTTATCCGATTCCCCCCCAAATTCGCCGATGGCTCTGGAAGGAACATAGACCAATCGTAAATCTCGCAGCGTCCGGTAGCGGAACAGCAGGTAGGATTTGCCGGGAAACATTTCGGATACTTCGTACGTCAACGTGCTGTCCACCAAGGCAGCCTCTTTTTCGATGCGAGACATGCGTTCCTTGAGGGCCTTTTGACGGTCAACCGGACGGTCGTTTCCGGGCAAATCCGCGAGGACCGCAGGGCTGCAATCTTCAAAACCAACCGTGATACGTAGGCTCAGACCCTTGGCCGGAATTTCTTCCCGAAAATCCTTGGCATAGAAACCGTTCTGGAGGTGGTTGTTTTGGGGTGTACTGGCCGTAGCCACCGCATCAAAGGCGCAGTGATGGTTGGTCATCAGCAAGCCCTGCGCCGAAACAAAGGCCCCCGAACAGCCCCCCACCCGAACCAAGGCCGGTAAGAGACCGCTATCGCTGAGGCTAAGAATCCGCTCCGGATCCATGCGCAGGCCGGCTTTGGCAAGGGCATCCCGGTTAATCGCGGTCGGTGGGAACATGCCCTCATCGGGGCGGGCAACCAGGCTTTGGGGGACCAGTACCATCCAAAGAAAGCCCAAGGCAGCGGAGGTAAGGAAGGAAGTTTTCATGAACCGTGTTGGTTTTGGATTTGAAGATGAATGGACTGTCGGGCCGCCTGCATCATAGCACGGGCCTTGAGGGTGGTATCGCCTTCGAAGGCCGAGGCATGAATCGACGGCAATACATCGAACCGGATGGTGACCCCAAAGGGCAAAGGCAGGAAGTTCCAACGCGCTAATTCCCAAGAACGATGCACGGCCACGGGAATAAGTTCAATGTTGGGAACACTTTTCAATAATTGATCCAACCCTCCGCTTTTGAAGGTCCCCAAGCGGCCATCGCGGGACCGCGTTCCTTCGGGGAAATAAAGGACGCTCTCTCCGCTTTGGGCGATACGAACACCCAATTGCCGCATGGCTTCCAAAGATTGCGAAGGATTTTTGCGTTGGATGGCTACGACGCCACCGGTTTTGAAATTGTACGAAACCGAAGGAACACCGCTGGCCAATTCGGCCTTGGAGACCAGGACCGGCTGAAAGGCCCGGAACTTCCAAATCAAAGGGGGGATATCGTTCAGGCTTTGGTGGTTGGCCACAAAAACCTTGGTACCGGTTGCCGAACCGGGTTGGGGGAGGTTTGGGTGGGTGTTCCATGAAATTCGGCCTCCGTTCAAAAGCAAACATTGATAGAGGCAACGATTCATGAGCCGAATGCCGTTTTGATGAACGTGGTATCCGCCAATACGGTAGCCCAAGCGAAGGAACGGGTCAAAAACCAAAACGGTTAACCCAAAACCTAATAAATACAAGGGGGTGCCCATCCAACCCAAAACCCACGAAAGGGCCAAAGGAAACGAGACGGAGGTGTTGCGAGTGGATGGAGCGACTTTTTCCAAGAGCCCGAAAATAGGCATGGAGGGCCTGTTTAAAAAAAACAAGGCCGAGCAATTCAATGCTTAATTTGGAGTTTTAATAAATATGAATCAATGGATCTGGGGTTTTGCCCTTGTTTTGGGGCTGCTCCTCTTGTGGGCGGTTTTTCGATTGGGGGCTGCCGAACGGGTTCCCGAGCCTCGGTACCGAAGGGTGGCCCTCCTGGACAAGGGGGTTGAAATAAGGGAGTACCCCGCTTTGGCTATTGCCAAGACCCCCATGCGCGATGCCAGTCTGGGATCCTCTGCGAACGAAGGATTTCGGCGCGTGGCTCGTTACTTGTTTGGGGGGAATCGTTCCAAAGAACCCATGGCCATGACTGCACCGGTGGTGATGGAGATGGGCGATACCCCTGCTTTGTATTTCTACATGCCTTTTGATCGAAGCCTGGAGGCTCTCCCAGCAACCTTGGACAGCAGCGTTCGTTTGGAAATGCAAGCATCCCGCACCCTGGCTGTTTTGGCCTTTGGAGGCTTTGCGGGGAACAAAGAATTGCGCAAACAGCGACGACGTTTGGAGGTCGTTTTGAAAAAGGAGGGTTGGATCATCCAAGGCCCCTTTCTGTACATGGGTTACAATGCCCCTTGGACCTTGGTGGGGCGACGCAACGAAGTCGCCTTTGAGGTGCGCCGTTCCAAACCTTAAATCATTCCATGGCATGGGGCCTGTTCCAAGAACAGATACCCCGGGTTGTGGAGCTGCAGGGAGTTGAACCCTGGTCCAGTCAAGCCGATCCCCGACTTTCTACATGCTTAGCGTTCCCTTGGTTTTGGTCGAGCACCAGGCGGGAGGCGGGCCGCAGTGTTCGCTTAGGCTTTAGGGTTCTTGTTCCTTGGTCAAGCCTGCCGTAGAACCAGCTCACGGTGGTCGATGCCTCGATTGGATAGGCCTGTGAGCTCATCTATCCGGAGACAACTCTTGCTAATTCCTAGAATTAAGCAGCGAGTGCGTAGTCGTAGTTGCCGTTTAAGGCTTGAATCATCGGATTAACGAGCAACGATTCCAGGCTCGGCATGCTTACCGGGTCATCTAAACAAGCTGTCGATTCCGTTCAGCCCCGTGTCACAAAGGTACGAACAAGAAGGGGCTTTCAGGTGCCGGTGGGGTTCCAAAGCCTTCGCCAAGCCTGCCCCGCTTGCTCGTTGGCGTTCCATGTGTTATGGGCGTCGACTTGGTAAGGGGAATTCTTCGTAGCAGGACGACTTTCGAGAATCATGGCGCTCAAGGCCAACCAATCGGGACTTGGATCCGCACTGGGGTCTTCTGTTTTCCAGGCTGGTAGAGGCGCATCCAGGGATTCAGCGCCCTTAAAGTAATGGGCAATAAAACCGGTATCAAATTGCCCCTCCACAAAGGCCGGATGGTCCATGACCCAACGTCCAAATTCCAAGGTGGAGGCCAAGCCTTCCAATTCAAATTCATCCAAAGCCCTGCGCATCCGTGCCAAGGCAGCGGGTCGATCCGATGCATGCACGATCAGTTTGGCCATCAGGGGGTCGTAATGAACTGGGATCTCCATGCCTTCCTCGTACCCGGAGTCCAAGCGCACCCCGGGACCCTGTGGCGGACGAAAGCGGGTGAGGGTTCCCAGATCTGGTAAAAATTGTTGGCGAGGATCCTCGGCGCACAATCGAAGTTCAATGCTATGCCCTTGGATACGGAGGTCCTCTTGTTCAAAGGGCAGGGGCTCGCCTGCGGCAACATGGAATTGAAGACGCACCAAATCCACGCCGGTGATGCATTCGGTGACCGGGTGTTCCACCTGCAATCGGGTGTTCATTTCCAAGAAATAAAACTGGTTGTTACGGTCCAGCAAAAACTCAACAGTCCCCGCGTTTTGGTATTGACAGGCCTTGGCGACTCGGACTGCGGCCTGCCCCATGGCCTCTCGAAGAGCGGGGGTGAGGCAGGAGGAGGGGGCTTCTTCGATGAGCTTTTGGTGCCTTCTTTGGATCGAGCATTCTCTTTCAAAAAGGTGAACGGTGCGTCCCGTGGCATCGGCCAGGATTTGGATTTCGATGTGGCGGGGGTTTTCCAGGTACTTTTCGATGAAAACCGAACCATCGCCAAAGGCGCTTCGAGCTTCGGAAACGGCGGTGCTGAGCGATTCTTCGAGGTCCTCTGCGCGATGCACAATCCGCATTCCTTTGCCTCCACCGCCGGCAGCGGCTTTGATGAGAAGGGGAAAGCCAATTTGCTGGGCAATGGTGAGGGCCTCTGCAGGGTCGGATACCGGGTGATCGGTTCCGGGCACCAAGGGAATCTCAAAGCCGGCCACGGCTTGTTTGGCAGCCACCTTGTTGCCCATGGTCCGGATGCTCTGGGAGGAGGGTCCAATCAAAATCAAACCAGCCTTTTCGACGGCCTCGGCAAAGTCGGCGTTTTCGGAAAGAAAGCCGTATCCCGGGTGGAGGGCCTGGCAACCTTGTTCCAAGGCCAGGGCAATCAGGGCCTCACCGCGCAGGTAGGACGCCGACGATGGGGCGGGGCCCAAATAAAAGGCCGAATCCGCCCATCGAACATGGGGCGCACAACGATCGGCCTCTGAATAAACGGCCACGGTCTCCAGGCCCGCTTCGCGGGCACTTCGAAGAATGCGCAAGGCGATTTCACCCCGATTGGCCACAAGAACTTTGGAGAGGGGTCGGGGGGAATGGGCGAAGATGGAACTCATCATGCAAAGATGCTGGTGAACCAAGGTTAATTTAGCCCCGTTCCATGAAGCAAGCAGCCTTCCTCCGCCGTGCCCTGGCCCTTTTGGGTCACGATGTGCGGCGCGAAACCCGTCAGGCCCAGGCCTTGGCCGGATCGCTGCTTTATTTGGTAGCAGGGGTCTTTGCCGCACAGCTTCTTTTGCGCCCGGTGGGTCCCGCTGCCTGGCTGACTTTTTACTGGTTGTTGGTGCTTTTTGTTTCGATTTATACG
Source organism: Bacteroidia bacterium (assembly GCA_049317645.1). Taxonomy (GTDB): domain Bacteria; phylum Bacteroidota; class Bacteroidia; order UBA7662; family UBA7662; genus SYHX01. The sequence goes on along the minus strand of JBMOHV010000001.1, from coordinate 52,628 downwards.
GTTTCAAGAAGTTTTCTGGGGCAGAGCAAGGGCCTGCACCTTTATTACCGAGTCAGTGTTCCCGGGGTGGCCTGGTGGTTGACCAAAGTCATGACCGGAACCCTCATGCTTTGGGTTCTCATGGGGTTTTGTGCGGTGCTCATGGCCCTGTGGATGGGTTATCCAATCCAAGACACGGGGCTCTTTGTCTTGACCCTCTTGTTGGGGGCCCCCATGTTGGTCACGGTCTTGACCTTGGTATCGGCCATGTCCCAAGGGGCCAGCCAACCGGCCCAATTGATGCCGGTGCTTGGCTTTCCTTTGTTGGTCCCCGGTCTTCTGTTGGTTCACCGGCTTTCCAAATTGGCCTTGGACGGATTGTCCCGGGATTTGGCCTGGACCTATGCCGGGGCATTGGTGGGACTAAATCTCATGTTGTTGGCACTTGGAGTCCTTCTTTTCCCTTTTCTTTGGAGGGATTGATATCTTTGAACCGGCCGTCCAAGGCTGCTCCTATGAACGCATCGCTTGCACCCAAATCCCTGCATCCGGCCCTTAAATGGATGGCGGTCTTGCTTTTGTTTTATAGCTTTTGGATGGGTTGGATGGGCGATGTTCCCCGCAAGGTGATTCTGAATGAGTCGGTTCGCAATCTGTATTTTCACGTTCCGATGTGGTTTGGGATGTTGTTGATGCTGCTGGGGTCCGCCGTTTATTCGGTTCGTTATCTGTTGTTTCAACAATCCACCGACGATACCCAGGCGCATTCTCTGGGCCTGGTGGGTCTTTTGTTCGGTTTCTTGGGACTCGTAACAGGCATGGTTTGGGCCCAGTTTACCTGGGGTGCCTGGTGGAGCGGGGACCCCAAGCAAAACGCTTCCGCCGTCGGCTTGCTCTTGTATTTGGCCTACATGGTTTTGCGCTCTTCGTTTGAGGATGCCCAACGCCGAGCCCGCATGGCGGCTGTTTACAATGTGTTGGCGTTTTTTTGTTTGATCCCCTTGCTCTTTATCCTTCCCCGGCTCACCGATTCCCTGCACCCGGGCAATGGGGGCAACCCTGGTTTTTCGGCGTACGATTTGGATGGCCGTATGCGTTGGGTATTCTATCCAGCGGTTCTTGGATGGACCTTGACAGGGTGGTGGCTGGCCAATTTATGGGCTCGTTACCGAATCCTCACCAACAGGGCCCCTCTTCCTCTCTCCAAACCCTAAACCGTTTTCTATGTTGTCCTTTTGTTTAATGGTGTGGAATTCATGGCAGACCTTGCAGGTTTCGCTGGGCACTTCATCGGGCCCTTCGGAGACTTCCGGGGTTGAAATGGCAGACATGATGCGAAGCAACGGCAAGATCTATGTCGTTCTGGCCGTGGTCCTCCTTATTCAGGCCGGACTTTTTGTGTTCCTTTGGAATCTGGATCGCCGATTGTCCCGCTGGGAATCCAAGAATGCAAACCAATCCGCCCCAAAACACTCATTTAATGAACAATGAAACCCCTGGATTTTTCGAAGATGTTGTTCGGAATTTTGACAAAGCCGTTGCTATTCTGAACGTACCTCCTGGCCTGGCCGAACAAATTCGGCAGTGCAACAGTGTTTACAAAATGCGGTTCCCGGTTCGCATGGAGGATGGGATTCAAGTCATTGAGGCTTATCGCGTTGAACATTCCCATCATCGGTTGCCAACCAAGGGGGGCATACGCTTTGCGCCTCACGTGAGCGAAAACGAAGTCATGGCTTTGGCCGCTTTGATGACCTACAAATGCGCCATTGTGGATGTGCCCTTTGGAGGTGCCAAAGGCGCAGTCGCCATCGATCCATCTCAATTTACGGTGGATCAATTGGAACGGATTACCCGTCGCTATACCACTGAATTGATACGCAAAAACTTTATTGGCCCGGGAGTGGATGTTCCAGCCCCGGATTACGGCACAGGTGAACGTGAAATGAGTTGGATTATGGACACCTACTCGACCTTTCATTCCGGGCATATCGATGCCATGGCCTGCGTAACCGGCAAGCCAGTCACCCAAGGTGGGATTGTTGGTCGCAAAGAGGCCACCGGTCTGGGGGTCTTTTACGGGATGCGCGAAGTGTGTTCGTACGAGGAGGACATGAAGGCTTGGGGTATGACTCCTGGTTTGCATGGCAAGCGAGTGGTCGTTCAGGGTTTGGGCAACGTCGGTTACCATGCGGCCAAGTATTTTGTGGAGGGAGGGGCCATTTTGGTAGGTTTGGCTGAGCGTGAAGGGGCTATTTATAGTGCTGAAGGGTTGGACTTGGAGGCCGTGATGGCTCATCGTCGGATTCATGGAAGTCTTTTGGACTTTGAAGGGGCCACCAACCTTCGTCATTCCGAAGAGGCGTTGGAATTGGAATGTGATTTGTTGATTCCGGCTGCTCTTGAAAATGTTATACACGCTGGAAATGCTCCTTTGATTCGAGCCCGCATTGTTGCGGAAGCGGCTAATGGCCCGGTAACCGCCGAAGCAGTGGATATTTTGAATGAGCGTGGTATTGTGGTGATACCGGATATGTACCTCAACGCTGGCGGTGTTACGGTTTCGTATTTTGAGTGGCTCAAGAACCTATCTCATGTTCGTTTTGGCCGGCTAGGCAAGCGCTTTGATGAAAAATTGAATAACAATATCATTGATGCGGTTGAAAGCATGACCGGTCAAACCCTGGACAAAACTCGGAAGGACCTTATCGGGCGTGGTGCCGAAGAATTGGATTTTGTATATTCTGGACTTGAAGACACCATGGTCGAAGCCTACCGGCAAATTCGAGCCGCACGGTTGGAATTTCCGGCTATTCCGGATTTTCGGACCGCTGCTTATGTGGTGGCCATCCGAAAAATCGCCCGTTCTTACGAGTCTTTGGGAGTTTTTCCTTAATCGGTTTCCCCTCAAAAACGGGTGGTTCTCAGAGGTTTCCCCTCAAGGCCTGCTCTCGTTCGATGGATTCAAAGAGGGCTTTGAAGTTTCCTTTGCCAAAAGATTTGGCGCCCCTGCGTTGAATAATTTCAAAGAACAGGGTGGGCCTATCCTGAACGGGTTTGGTGAACAATTGCAAGAGGTAACCGTGTTCATCCCGGTCCACCAAGATGTTCAGGGATTTGAGGATGGCAATGTCCTCGTGAATGGCCCCCACCCGTTCGGTGAGATCATCGTAATAGGTTTCGGGGACGTAGAGAAATTCAACACCACGACGCCGTAATTCGGTCACCGTGTGGACGATGTCGTAGGTTTCAACGGCGATGTGTTGAACCCCGGCTCCTTGGTAGAACTCGATGTACTCTTCGATTTGGGATTTCTTTTTGCCATCGGCTGGCTCGTTGATGGGAAATTTGACATAGCCGTTGCCGTTCGAGACCACTTTGGACATCAGGGCCGAATACTCGGTGGATATGTCCTTGTCGTCAAAGGTGATCAGCAACTGAAAGCCCATGACTTTTTCGTAAAAATCAACCCAGGTATTCATGGCGCCCAGCTCCACATTCCCAACGCAGTGGTCCACGTACTGCAAGCCGACCGATTCCACAGGTAATTTCCAACGGGGGCTGTCGTAACCCGGCATAAAAAGTCCCTGGTAATCCTTGCGCTCCACAAAGCGGTGCACCGTATCGCCGTAGGTATGAATGGAGGCGGTCACAACCCGACCGTGGGCGTCTTGATGGACTTGGGGTTCTTGATGGGGACGAGCACCGCGGGCCACGGTGGCTTCAAAGGCAGCCTGGGCATCGTCCACCCCCAACGATAGGAATTTGACTCCGTCACCGTGCTTGTCCACATGCCGAGAAATTTCGGTATCGGGATGCAGGGAGGAGGTGAGAACCAAACGAATTTTGTTTTGTTGCAACACGTACGATGCCCGGTCTTTGAGGCCGGTTTCGGGACCGGCGTAGGCGATGAGTTCGTAGCCAAAAGCAGCCTGGTAATAGTAGGCCGATTGCTTGGCATTGCCGACATAGAGCTCCAAATGGTCGGTGCCCAGCAAGGGGAGGAAATCCTCGTTCACCGAGGCAGGGGCGGGATGGGTCAAAGGTTGGTTCATCGTTGTAAGAGGGAATCGTGGGGGCAGGGTTGAAGTCAAAGGAGTCCGCGTGAGATTTGTTATTCGTACGCGCTTTCCATCCAGGAGCGGTAATAGGTTCCGTCGTCCAGGGCCATGGCTTGTTGGGTGATGGCCAAGGGCCGGAAGGTGTCAATCATAACAGCGTATTCGTCGGTGGAGGTTTTGCCGATGCTGCGCTCGTAGGCGCCGGGGTGGGGTCCGTGGGGTATGCCGCCGGGGTGCAGCGTGATTTGACCCGGGCTGACATCGTTTCGGCTCATAAAATCCCCATCCACGTAGTACAAAATTTCTTCGGAATCAATGTTGGAGTGGTTGTACGGGGCCGGTATGGAGAGGGGGTGGTAATCGTAGAGACGTGGGCAAAAACTGCAAACCACAAAGCCTTTGCTTTCAAAGGTTTGGTGAACAGGGGGCGGTTGATGAACGCGGCCGGTGATGGGTTCAAAATTATAGATACTGAAACCGTACGGAAAATTATACCCGTCGTAGCCCACCACATCAAAAGGGTGACTGGCATAGGTGACCGAATGCAGGATCCCTTGTTTGCGTATTTTGATTTCAAAGGAGCCCTTGGTATCGTGGGTTTCCAACTCGGTGGGGAGTTTGTAATCCCTCTCGCAATAGGGCGAATGTTCCAGCAATTGCCCGAACCAGTTGCGGTAGCGCTTGGGGGTGTAGAGGGGATCGTGGGATTCCAAGTACAAGAGCCGGTTGTCGTCACCGTCAAATTCAAAACAATGAATCATCCCGCGGGGGATCAGGAGGTAATCGCCTTTTTCGAAGGCAATGTTCCCCAATTGGGTTCGCAGGGTGCCGGTTCCGCGGTGGACAAAAACCAATTCATCGGCGTCCGCGTTTTTGTAAAAATAATCCTGGCTGCTACCGGAAGGGGCCGCAAGGCCCATGGTGAGCTCTTTGTTGACAAAAAGGGGAACCCGGCTGTGCAGGTAATCGCTCACGGGCTGAACCTGAAATCCTTGGTACCGCCGGGGTGTAATATTGTGTTGAACGGCAATCTGCGGTCTCAGGTCCAGGGTTTCGCCCATGGATCGAATGATGGTGGGGCGATGCAGATGGTACATCAGGGAGGACATGCCGTCAAAGCCAACGGTCCCAAACAATTGTTCGTAGTAGAGTTCTCCGTTGGGCTTGCGGAATTGGGTGTGGCGTTTGGGGGGGATTTGTCCCAGGCGGTGATAAACGGGCATAGGCGGAGGGGCTAGGGTCCAGGCGAAGTTAAGGACGGTCCACCCAGTCTACGAGAATCAAGTTGGTATCGCGGGTTCCGCCGTTCCGACGGTTGGAGGCAAAAATGAGACGACGACCGTCCGGTGAAAACATGGGGAAGGAGTCAAACGTCGAGTCAAAGGTGATTTGCTTCAGTCCGCTACCGTCCAGGTTGACCATAAAAAGGTTGAAAGGGAAACCCCGCTTGCTGTGGTGATTGGAGGAAAAAACAACCCGCTGACCGTCGGGGTGAAAGTAAGGGGCCCAATTCGCACCGCCCAGTTGGGTGATTTGGCGCAGGCCGCTTCCGTCCAGGTTGCAGACAAAGAGCTCCATGCGGGTGGGGGCGACCAGACCTTCGGAGAGGAGTTGTTGGTATTCTTCTACTTCCTGGGGTGTCTGGGGGCGGGATGCCCTAAAAATAAGTTGCTTGCTATCCGGCGAAAAAAAGGCCCCGCCATCGTAACCGAGGGCGCTGGTCACACGGGTTACCTGGCGTTCCGGCCAGGACATAAGGTAGAGGTCCAAGTCCCCATCCCGGGTGCTGGTAAAAACCATCCAGCGTCCGTCCGGTGAAAAGGTGGCCTCGGCATCGTAACCGGGCGATTCCACCAAAACTTCCTGCTGTCCTCCCTTCAAATCGCTGAGGTAAATATCGTAGGCGGGATCAATGGACCAGAGGTATTTGCGATCCGGACGGGGGGCGGGGGGCGGGGGGCAGGAATCCTGCGCGCCGTGGGTGGAGGCCCAGACCACCCGCTCATCGCCGGGCACAAAATAGGCGCAGGTTGTTCGGCCTTTGCCGGTCGAAACCATGGTGGGGCGTTGGAAATTCGGGGCCTTTAGCTGAGTGGGGTCCAAGACAAAAATCTGGTCGCATTTTAGGCCCCATGCGGGGTTGTTGCTCTGAAAAACCAGGCTGTTGGAGGCCGAGTTCCAATAGGCTTCGGCATTGTCCCCGCCTTGGGTCAGCCAGCGGGCGTTTGCAAAGTGTTGTTCGGCGGGGTAGATCAGCGAATCGCTTGGGATCGCCGACGGGGGCATGGATTGGGAACGTGCGGGGTTCGAAAGGGCCAGGAGGCTGATAATGAATCCTGTAACCAAGGTGAATAGGGGCACCGTGTCGGATGCGGACCTTTTCCAAAGGCGTACCTCAATCAATGGGCGGTGTTTGTGCATGGGGTCGCTATTTTTGGCGAAAGCTATTTTTGGTAAAAGTAATGGTCAGTTCCGTGCAACGTTGGGTCGTCGTCTTGTTCCTGCCCTTGGGTTTTTGGTTTTTGTTGGCATGCAACAGCGATCAGGCAAAGCAGATGGCGGGCGAGGAACGAAAAAGTGCTCCCGATGCCGAAGCGGTTTTGAAAGATCTCAATCGTCGGATTGCGATGAATGGTTCGGATGCGACGGCGTACGCTGAACGGGCCGATTGGTGGCTGCAACGCGATCGCGATGTTTCGGCCAATACGACTGAATCCGGCCTTGCGGCCGCTGCCCAAGCGTCTCCGGATCAGCCCCGGGAAGCCTTGCGCAAAGCCACGGCCGATATCAAGTCGGCCTTGTTGCTGGACACGGGGAATGCTCTTTTTTATTGCATACTGGGGGAGATCTACACCCGTATTGGGTTGATATCGGAGGCCGACGACGCATTGCGAGTGGCCATGGCCCGCAATCCCAACTTGGTGAGAGCCTACCTACGTCGGGGCGAATTGGCCTTGATTAATCGACAATATTCGGTGGCTTTCAAATACCTCAACGAAGCATTGCGACGAGACAAACGTTTGGCCGAGGCCTACCTCCTCAAGGGCATGGCCCACCTGGAACAGAAGGACACCACCGCGGCCCGTTCGGCTTGGCTCACCGCGATCGAACAAGACCCCCGCCTCTACGCCGCTTACCTCGAACTGGGATTGCGCGAACCAGACCCTCGCTTGGCCCATCGCTATTTCAGCAATGTGCTGGAAATCCGTCCGGGCCATACGGAGGCTCTCTACGCCAGGGCGATGTTATTGCAGGGCCAGGGTTACCCTGACTCGGCCCGGCAGGATTACCGGGCCCTTCTCCAATTGAACAAGTCGCATCGGGATGCCCTTTTCAACCTGGCCTACCTGGATTTATTGGAGCAGAAATACGACCCAGCTTTGCAGGGCTTTGATCGGGTCCTAGCCTTGGGCTCTGCTGATTTGCCGGCCTTGGCAAACCGAGGGCTGTGTTACGAAATGATGGACCGCAAGGCGGAAGCATCGGCCGATTACCGGGAATGCCTTCGCCTCCAAAAGGGGTATCCTCAGGCCCTGCAGGGGCTTAACCGGCTCAAATGATGTATATTCGCAGGCTTTTTTGTCCGAAAAAATACCCTCAACCGACCCCGCTCAGCCCTTCATGACCCCCGATTCCATCAACGTTCAACTCCCCGACGGCAGCCAACGGACCTATCCCTTGGGGACGACGGCGTTGGATGTGGCCCGCTCTTTATCGGAAGGCTTGGCAAGACAGGTTCTTGCTGCGGAAGTGAACGGCGAAGTCTGGGATTTGGAGCGCAGTCTTCCCGAAACAGCCCGCCTTCGTTTGCTCAAATGGGATGAACCCGGTGCGCGTTCTACGTTTTGGCATTCGAGTGCCCACCTTTTGGCGGAGGCCTTGGAGGCTCTGTACCCCGGGATTCGATTGGGGATTGGGCCGGCCATTGAGCAGGGTTTTTATTACGATATCGATTTTGGGGACCATGCTTTTTCCAGCGATGATTTCCCCAAAGTGGAGAAAAAAATGTTGGAATTGGCCAGCCGATCTTCTGCTTTTCAGCGCCGTGAAGTACCCAAGGCCGAAGCCGTAGCCTATTTTGAGGGCAAGGGCGATCCTTACAAATTGGAATTGCTTGAAGGCCTGGAAGACGGTCGTATCACCTTTTATACCCAGGGTGCATTCACGGACCTGTGCCGTGGCCCCCATTTGAGGGACACGTCTGCGATCAAGGCGGTGAAGCTCCTCAATACCGCGGGTGCTTATTGGAGGGGAAACGAAAAAAACAAGCAGTTAACCCGTATTTACGGCATCGCCTTCCCGCAGGCCAAGGAACTCGAGCAGCATTTGCATATGCTGGAAGAAGCCCGCAAACGAGATCACCGCAAATTGGGCAAAGAATTGGAACTCTTCGCCTTCAGTGAAAAGGTGGGGATGGGCCTGCCCCTCTGGCTCCCCAAAGGCGCCATGGTCCGCGAAATCCTGGAACAGTTTTTGCGCAGGCAACAAACCAAAGCCGGTTACTTGCAGGTGGTGACGCCGCATATTGGGCACAAAGAACTTTACCAAACCTCCGGGCATTGGGAAAAATACGGGCAGGATTCCTTCCGGCCTATTTTGACACCGCACGAGGGCGAAGAGTACCTGCTCAAGCCCATGAATTGCCCGCATCACTGCGAGATTTACCGGACCAAGCCCCGTTCGTACCGGGACCTACCGCTACGGCTGGCCGAGTTTGGAACGGTGTACCGCTACGAGCAACACGGGGAATTGCACGGGTTGACTCGGGTCCGCAGTTTCACCCAGGACGATGCGCATTTGTTCTGCCGGGATGATCAAGTGAAGGATGAATTCAAGAAGGTTATATCGCTTGTTCTCAAGGTTTTTGATGTTCTTGGCTTTGAAAAATACACCGCTCAGATTTCGTTGAGGGACCCCGAGAATCGCACCAAATACATTGGAACGGACGAGGCCTGGAACAAAGCGGAGCAAGCCATCATCGAGGCCACGGACGAAATGGGCATGAAAACCGTGACCGTTCCCGGGGAGGCGGCTTTTTACGGCCCCAAATTGGATTTTATGGTTCACGATGCCTTGGGTCGTTCCTGGCAATTGGGTACGATTCAGGTGGACTACAACCTGCCCGAGCGATTTGATTTGACCTATGTGGGGGCGGACAACGGTCGTTACCGGCCGGTCATGATCCACCGCGCGCCGTTTGGTTCCATGGAGCGCTTTGTGGCCCTCCTTATCGAGCACTGTGCCGGGAATTTTCCGCTGTGGCTGGCCCCTGAACAGGTGGCTATTTTGCCTATTTCCGAAAAGTTTCAGGAATTTGCGGAGCAATTGCAATCGGAGCTTTTGGCTGCCGATATTCGCAGTAGTGTTGACCACCGTGACGAAAAAATTGGCCGCAAAATCCGAGATGCCGAGGTGCAGAAGATTCCTTACATGCTGATTATCGGCGAGAAGGAAGCCCAAACGGGCACGGTGGCGGTGCGTCGTCATGGTCATGGTCAGGGCGAGAGCCTGGAAATACCCGCCTTTGTAGCCCTGCTGCAGAAAGAACTGGAAGCAGTTCTATGAGCTATTTTTTCTTTCGATTTATCAACCCTTTTCCCAACTAAACCAGGAGGTCATTATCAACCAGCCCGTACGCAATCCGCATTTTAACCGTCGGCCCCAGAAGCCGGTGGATCCCATCAACGAGAATATTCGCGCCGAAGAGGTTCGACTGGTTGGTGAAAACATAGAACAAGGGGTTTACCCCTTGGCCAAGGCCCTCCAAATGGCCGAGGGTCTGGGTCTGGACTTGGTTCTCATTGCTGAAACGGCAACGCCACCCGTTTGCCGGATCACCGATTACAGCAAGTATCAATACGAAAAAAAGCGGAAGGAAAAGGAAATCAAGGCCCATGCCGCCAAAAACTTGGTGAAGGAAATTCGATTTGGTCCCAATACCGACGACCACGATTTTCAGTTCAAACTCAAACATGCCCGCAATTTTTTGGAGGAGGGCTCCAAGGTGAGGGCCTATGTGCACTTCCGGGGTCGCGCCATTGTTTTCAAAGAAAGGGGAGAGCTGCTGCTCTTAACTTTTGCTCAACAGCTGGAAGATCTGGGTAAGGTCGAAAGCATGCCCAAGCTGGAAGGAAAGCGTATGTTCATCTCGTTGGCTCCCAAAGGGGTCAAAAAATAGGGGCTCAAAAATCTTCATTTCAGCTTATCTTCGCGCTCCCCGATGGCTTTGATTCAAGGCCTTTGCGGGGCCCAAAAAACCGCGTTATGCCCAAAATGAAAACCAATTCCGGTGCCAAAAAGAGGTTCGCTCTTACCGGAACAGGAAAAATCAAGCGCAAGCACGCCTACAAGCGTCACATTTTGACCAAGAAGAGCACCGTGCAGAAGCGTCGCCTTAGTCACGGAGCCTTGGTGGATACCACCAACGAGGCCTTGATCAAGCGTTTGTTAACCATCGGTAAATAAGCCCCCATGCCAAGATCGTCCAATAACGTAGCCGCCCACGCCCGCCGCAAGCGGATTCTGCAATTAGCCAAGGGTTATTTCACCACCCGTTCCACGGTCTTCACGGTCGCCAAAAACGCCGTCGAAAAAGGTTTGGTCTATGCCTACCGGGATCGCAAAACCAAGAAGCGCCATTTCCGCAACCTTTGGATTGCCCGTATCAACGCGGCGGCCCGTCAGGAGGGTTTGTCCTATTCCAAATTGATGGGCAAATTGAACAGTTCTTCGATTGAACTGAACCGCAAGGTCCTCGCCGACTTGGCTATGAATCACCCGGAGTCCTTCCGCAAGGTGGTTCAGTCGGTGCTTTAATCGTCTTTTTTGACGGGAGAGTCCATCAAGGGCTCTCTAATCCGCAGGGCCTATCCTTGAATCCGCATGGCCTATCCTTGAGTAGGCAATTGGGACAGGCACTTCGCCAAAATCTCGATGGCTTGTTGGGTTTGTTGCTCGCTGATGACCAGCGGGGGAGCAAGCCGAACGATATGTCCGTGGGTTGGTTTGGCCAAAAGTCCGTGGTCTTTGAGGAGCATACAAAAATCCCAAGCAGTTTCGGAGCCTTCATTCCCAAAGACCAGGGCCCGCAACAGGCCTTGGCCCCGGGTGGCTTGAAGAACCGGAAAGGCGGTCACCAATTCCATCAAACCGCGGTGGAGCTGTTCGCCGCGATGGGCTGCATGGTTGGCCAGGTCTTCGTCCAAGATAATTTGAACCGCCTCCATGGCCACAGCGCAAGCCAGTGGATTGCCACCAAAGGTGGAACCGTGCTGACCGGGTCGAATGCGGAGCATGACTTCGTCCGAACCCAAGACGGCCGAAACAGGTAACATGCCTCCGCCCAGTGCCTTGGCCAGAACCAACAAGTCCGGGCGCACCCCTTCGTGGTCGCAGGCCAACAGGGCACCGGTACGTCCCAGGCCGGTTTGGATTTCGTCGGCGATCATGAGAACCTGGTAGCGGGTGCAGAGTTCCCGAACTCCTTGGAGGTAACCAGGGTCGGGAAGGACAACGCCGGCTTCTCCCTGGATGGGCTCGACCATAAAGGCCGCAACACGGGGGTTTTGCAAGGCTTCCTCAAGGGCTTGCAAATCGTTGTAGGGAACCAGGCGCATACCAGGGACAAAGGGGCCAAAACCGCCACGGGATTCGGGGTCGGAGCTGGCCGAAATCGCTCCCAAGGACCGCCCCCAAAAATTCCCTTCCGGGAAAATGACCTCGGCTCGGTCGGCCTCCACGCCCTTGACTTCGTAGGCCCAGCGTCTGGCCAATTTGACCGATGTCTCAGCCGCCTCCACCCCTGTGTTCATGGGCAGCAAGCGATCGTAGCCAAAAATTCGGCACATGGTTTCGCAATACAGGCCCAATTTGTCGTTATAAAAAGCCCTGGATGTCAGTGTCAAAGTGCTTGCTTGTTCTGTAATTACTTTAACCAATCGGGGGTGGGTATGGCCTTGGTTCACGGCCGAATAGGCCGACAAAAAATCCAGGTATTCCCGTCCTTCCGGGTCCCAGACGTTGCAACCATGGGCCCGGCTGATCACCACCGGAATCGGATGGTAATTCTGGGCACCGTAGGTTTGTTCCAGGTGCAGGGCCTGCGCAGTGGTCATGGGGTTGTTGGGCATGGTAAATTGGGCTAAAAAGGGCTGAAAAACGCTCCAAAGAACCTATCTTTGCAATCCCTTGATCGAAAGAGCTTTTTTGATGGTTTTTAGGGACTCTCTGGATCAGCGTATCAGGAAGTCGTCGCCCCAAAAGTAGCCTCCAAAGTCAAGGACACCAAAAAAACTCCCCATGTCCAAGGTCTGTGATTTAACCGGAAAGCGTGCCATCAAAGGCAACCATGTTTCCCACTCCAACGTCAAAACCAAGCGTCGGTTCAATCCGAATTTGCAACTCAAAAAGTTTTTCATTCCTGAAACCGGCGAATGGATCACCCTCAAGGTATCCACTTCGGCCATCCGCACCATCGCCAAAAACGGCATGGGCAAGGTCATTCATGATTTTCTATCCAAAGGCCGTATCTAAGCCTGAAGCGCAACACCAACTGAACGTTTAACGATCCAATCCCCCCAGTCATGGCCAAAAAAGGTAATCGCATTCAGGTCATTTTGGAATGCACCGAGCACAAAACCAGCGGCATGCCCGGCATGTCCCGCTACATCACCACCAAGAACAAAAAGAACACACCCGATCGGATGGAAAGAAAGAAGTACAATCCGGTTCTCAAAAAGGTGACGGTCCACAAAGAAATCAAATAAGATACTCGGCATTTGTTTTTGCTCCACGATAAACCCCTAAACATCGAATCATGGCCAAGAAAGTAGTAGCAACCCTGAAAAAAGAAGCCAGCGAACAAGAAAAAATCGTCAAGGTGATCCGTGCACGCCGTTCCGAAAAAACCGGTGCCTACACCTTCCGCGAAGAGTTTTTAACGGCCGACAAGGTCAAGGACTTTTTTTCTCGCTAATCGTCGCTTCAAAAGTTGAAAAGGCTTTCCTAATGGAAAGCCTTTTTTGTTAATTATGGGATTTTTTGATTTTCTCAAGGGTCGCAAGGAGAAGGAAGCCTTGGTTCAGGGTCTGGAAAGGACCAAAGAAGGTTTTTTTTCAAAAATTGTACGCCTTGTTACCGGCAAAACTCGGATTGACGATGAATTGCTGGAAGAGCTGGAAGAAATACTTCTCTCGGCCGATGTGGGGGTTGCGACCACGGTACGCATTATGCAAGGCCTTCAAAGTGAAATCGACCGTCGCAAGGATTTGCGTCCAGCCGATTTGCAGGGCCTTCTGCGGGAGCGGATGCTGGAATTGTTGGGGGAACCGGAACAGAAGTGGAACAACAGCGATGCAGCTTCCAATCCGACCCCTCGGGTTGTTTTGGTGGTGGGCGTCAACGGGGTTGGCAAGACGACCAGCATTGGAAAATTAGCTTGGCGTTTCAAACAAGCCGGGCAGCAAGTGGTCATGGGAGCTGCGGATACCTTTAGGGCAGCGGCCGTGGAACAATTGCTGCTCTGGGGGGAACGCACCGGCGTTCGGGTTGTCCACCAGCAGAGCGGTTCGGATCCCGCATCGGTGGCCTTTGATACCCTGCGCTCGGCCATTGCTTCATCCGCTCAGGTGGTACTGATTGATACGGCCGGTCGTTTGCATAACAAAGCTCACTTGATGGCCGAATTAACCAAGATTCGCACCGTTTTGAACAAGGCCATGCCGGGGGCTCCTCACGATGTTTGGCTGGTCTTGGATGCCTCGACCGGCCAAAACGCTTTGGAGCAAGCCCGCCAATTCACGGCGGCCACCTCGGTTACGGGCTTGATTCTCACCAAATTGGATGGAACCGCCAAGGGCGGTGTTGCCTTGGGTATCTGTTCTGAATTCGGCATACCCATTCGTTTTGTGGGGGTTGGCGAAGGCATGGATCACCTTCAAGTTTTTGATAAAGAGGCTTTTGTGGAAGCGTTGCTCGGTGGCCAGGCGTCTTCGGACCCTGCAAATCAGGCCTAACCCAACCAAAGACAGAATTCGTGAAAACCAAAGCCCATCGCCCCGCTCCGGTACGCCTTGTTACCTTGGGCTGTTCCAAGAACACGGTTGATTCCGAGCGTCTCGCCACCCAATTGGTTGGGGGGGAGGTCCAAGTCCTGGAAGAGGGATCGAAGGATTCATCGCCGAATCAAACGGTGGTTATTAATACCTGTGGATTTATTGAAAACGCCAAGCAGGAATCCATCGACACGATTTTGCATTACGCCGAGGCCCGTCAAGAAGGTCGCATCGGAAAACTGGTGGTCATGGGTTGCCTGTCCCATCGCTATCGGAACGAATTGGAAAAAGAAATCCCCGGGGTTGATGCCTGGTTTGGAACCATGGAATTGCCTTCGTTGGTTCGATCCTTGGGGGTGGATTACCGCAAAGAATTGTTAGGAGAGCGTCGAATTAGCACGCCATCCCACACCGCTTTTCTCAAAATTGCGGAAGGTTGCGACCGGCCTTGCTCGTTTTGTGCGATACCGCTCATGCGGGGTGGGCACCGATCGGTTGCGGTTCCTGCCTTGTTACAAGAAGCCCAAAACCTGGTGGCGGGTGGGGTCCGTGAATTGGTTTTGATCGCGCAGGATTTGACCTGGTACGGCTTGGATTTGACCGGTCAAAGGGAATTGGCCCATTTGTTGGACCGCCTTTCGGCCGAGTCCGGGGCCTCGTGGATACGCCTGCAATACGCTTACCCTGGGCAATTTCCTATGGAAATTCTGCCTTTGATTCGGGAAAGGGAAAACCTATGTCTTTACTTGGATATGCCTCTGCAGCATGCCTCGGACAGCGTCCTCAAGCGGATGCGTCGGGGTATTTCGGCCAGGGCCACGAATCAATTGGTGCGCGATATCCGATCGGCCGTCCCCGGCATTCACTTGAGGACCACGATGATGGTCGGCTTCCCCGGTGAAACCGAGGAGGAATTTCAGGAGCTCTGTGATTTTGTTCAAGAACATCGTTTTGAGCGCCTGGGAGTTTTTATGTATTCGCACGAAGAAAATACGGCGGCCTATTTACTGGAAGACGATGTGCCGGTGGAGACCAAGCAACAACGAGCCGATCATTTGATGGAATTGCAGCAGGGAATTTCGCTTGAATGGAACCAGGCCAAGGTGGGACGTGAATTCACGGTCCTCTTGGATCGCTTGGAATCCACCCATTGGGTGGGGCGAACCGAATTTGATTCGCCGGAAGTGGATAACGAAGTTTTGATACCGGCCAAGGAGGCCCCGGGCGATTGGAAACCCGGCTGTATGGTGAAGGTCCGCGTGACCCGAGCCGAGGAATTTGACTTGGTCGCCTGTGCTGTCCCCGATCCATCAGCGAGCCTTTGAGGCCGAGTCCTGGCTATCGGCCACCGCCCTTGCTTGGTTAAAAAACAAGGGGCTTAATCCGTTGTTGGGAACCCAAGAATTCCCCTACGATCGTCTCCAAAGCCAAGCGGCCCGTCGTTTGAAATCGTACAGTTCAGAGCAAAGAACGGTCCTTTGGAAGGCTCTCGAAAAACAATACATCGCGTCCGGTATCGACCCTCGCAGCGCAGGCTTGGACCTTTTGGCCGAAGAAAACTGGGTGGCGATTACCACGGCCCATCAACCCAATTGGTTGGGAGGTCCTTCGTATTGGTTGCACAAAATGCTGAGCACCTTGGCGTTGGCTCGTTCCATGCAGGCCGCCTGCCCTGAATACCGGTGGGTGCCCATTTATTGGATGGGTTCCGAGGACCATGATCTAGAGGAACTGGGGGTCTGTGAGGTGAAGGGTCGGCGCTTGGAATGGCCTGGCCTCCGCGGGCCCTATGCTTTTGGACGCTTGGAGGTACCCAAGATGGAAGATACCCTGCAAGGGCTCCGGGAATTGCTTGGGGAGGCTCCGTATGCCGAACGTGTGATCGGTTTGGTGCGCGACTCGTACCGGGAAGGTCTGTCGGTGTCCATGGCAACCCGCCGACTGGCGCATGCTCTTTTGGGTCGAGGGGGATGGTTGGAGGAAGTTGATTCATTGGAAACACCTTTGTTGGTGGTGGACGGAGATGATGCGTCCCTCAAAAAACTCCTGAGTCCGGTTTGGGAGGATCAAGTAAGCCATCCTGGCTTGGCCGCCGCATTGGTTGAGCAGGCCCAAAAAGAATGGGATCAGCAGACGGGGTCCAGGATTGATTTTCATGTACGGGAACACCCGTTTTTTGTATTGGACCAATCCACAAGAAGGCGACCCGAGACCGAGGCGGATTTGGAAAAGGCCCGCGCAGAACAATGGGCCCATTTCAGCCCGGGGGCGGCCCTCCGGCCCTTGTACCAAGAATCGGTCTTGCCAGGCGTGGCCTGGTTGGGGGGTGGGGCCGAGCAGGGTTATTGGGCGTTGTTGCAGCCCTTGTTTGCTCGATACGGCATGGAGATGCCCTTGCGATTTTTGCGTCCTTCGCTTACCACCGTTTTGGAGTCGGATTGGCAGGCCTGGGAGGCACTGGGATGGTCCGTGGCAGATTTGGGTCGAAACGCCCAAGCCTTGTTGGACGAATGGCTGAGTCACCGAATGCAGGAACGAGCCCATCCCCTTCCGGATTGGTTGAGTCAGTCGGAAACCACCCAAAGCCGGGTCGAAGAATTCCTCAACCCGCTTCGTCGGGCCTTGGTCGAAAACGATGCCTCGTTGGGACCTGCGCTGGGCGCATCGGCCCATCGCATTCAGCAGGAATTGGAAAGGTTGGCCCAGATGGACCGCAAAAGTTTCCGAAAAAAGCATCGACCCACCATGGATGAAGCAGGTCAATTGCTGGAGCGAATGCGCCCCGGTGGTCAGCCCGTCGAACGTCGCGAGGGGATGTGGAATGTGTTAGCTGTTGGCGGCCCGTCCTTTTTGGGCGATGCCTTGGGGCTCCTAAACCCGGTGGAATTCGATGTTTCAAGCGGGAATCCCTGGCATCGGACAGCGGTCCTAAGGTAGGAACCCGGCCCAAGGCCCTCGATTCGAAGTAATGTGTTACTGAGCGGTGGCCTTCAAGTTGCCTTGAATATGCACGTCGGCTTCCTTGGCGACTTTGTCACGGACCAGGGCCGGTACTTTGATGCCGTATTCCGCAACGATCACCTTGAAATCTGTTTCCAAGTGGACGAGACCGTTGTTGACTTCCAAAAGGCCCGCCTCGCTGATATCGCGAGCGACGCCGTGAATCTCGAGGGTTCCAACAAATCGGATTTTTTGGGGTCCGGATTTTTGGAGCATCTGCTCGTTCCAGCCCTGTATAGAGCCTTTGAAATTCGCATTCGGAAAACGATGCGACTCAAGGTAGTTCTCGTTGAAATGCTCTTGCATTAAAGCCTTCCGAAAGACAAAAGAGTTGACAGGAATGCGGGCCTGAACCTGACCGTTGGAGGCATCCAGAACCGCGGTAACGGTATTGCTACGGGCTTGGACATCGTCTTTGATGATTCCATCAGCCACAAAATGGGCCGATCCGGTCCGGGTCATGTATTTGTTCTGAGCCAGCAATTCGGTGGTACTGATGCCCAAAAGAAGGAAGGCGCAGGCAAAGGTGGAAATCGTGGAATGGTTCATGAGGTCGATCGGATTGGTTTAAGGGAAATTGACGAGTACGCAGCGGTCCATGGAGGCACCGCCCGTCAAATCATCGTAGCCGGTGCACAGGCCTTTGCATCGTAAATTTTGTCCAACAGGTGGCAGAGGGTCGAGGCCCTTTTCGAGTTGGCACAGCACCGAAGCGCCGTTATGGGAACCGATATAAACAAAGAATAGGGAATCCCCTTGGTTTTCGATGGATTCGCAACGACCCTCGATTTCAAGGATTCGATTGAGGTAAAGGGGTTGGGACTTTGCGCTGTTGGATTGAAATTCTTCCAAGAGCGTGTTGGCTTTGATTTGGAAATCAGGGTCTTTTTGGGCCAACGATTCGGGGGCCTGGTTCCAACGAAAATACGCGTAGGCGACGGCGATGGCCATGAGAACGGCCGCAAACAAAATCAAAAGGGGACGATTTTTCATGGTTTAATTGTCGGTGCAGTGGTTGTTGCGGGCCCCTTGGGCGATCCAGCGACGGAGGGTTTCCACCTGGCCCGGACTGAGCGGTGAACGGGGCGGAGGAGGCATGCGTTTATCGGGGCTGGTTTCCACACAAACCTCGAACAGTTCGCTGTTGTCAGGATCTCCGGCCCGGACTTCCGCTGTTTGAATGACGGCCTGGTAATGATCCAATCGAACGCCTTCTGCTCGGGTTGAGGCATCGTGGCAACCGCTGACAGCGCAATTGCTGGCCAGGATGGGCAAAACATCGCGGACGAAATACGCGGAATCCGGGGAACAAGGGCTGCTTATATAGTCTGGATCCAGGTTGGGAGGAGCCAGGGATTCGTGTTGACATCCCGCAACCAGGAGCAAGAGCCCCAAGGAAACCGTTAACAAGGATGTTGAGACGGGACGGGTGGTTATCTGATGAGACATTGAACAAATTTACCGAAGAATTGCGCTCGGCTTAGGTTATCAACGCGGTTTAGGCCATTTGCTGATAGAGGTCCAACCATTTTTGGGTCAGGAGGCACGGATCCAAAAGTTGAAGGATGCTTTGTCGGGCTCTTTGGCGACTTTCGAGGGATGCGTATTCCGCGGCCTGGCTTTGTTGCAATCCCATCATCAAGGAATCGGTATCGTTGGGGTTGACCAAGATGGCGTGGGATCCGCTGAATTCGGCCATGGAGGTGTTCTCCGAAGTTACGACGGGGCAACCGGAAAGCAGGGCTTCCGCCACGGGTAAACCAAAACCTTCGGCTACCGAGGGGTAGACCAAGGCCGTCGCTCGTTGGTACCAGGGTCGCAGGCTCCCGCTGGGTTGGGCCATCCATCGGAGGTCCAACCCCCATGCACTCCCCATTTGGCGGCATGCAGCGGCCTCGGCGCCGCCTTGGCCGATGATGACCAGGGGCAGGCGCTCAGGGGATGGCAGGGCTCTCAAAGCCTTGAGGATGCCTCGCAGGTTTTTGCGGGCTTCGATACGGCCCACATAGAGCCAATAGGGTTCTTCCGGGATGAAAGGGTGGACCGTAGGTTGGGCCCAAGGGTCTTGGTAATAATCCGGGGCACAAGGTTGGTAGATGACCTCGACGCGGTTTTGGATTTGTGGAAAATAATGGACCAGTCGATCGCGGGTTGTTTGGCTGATGGCCACCACCCGGTCGGCTTTGGCAAGACCGGATTGGGTTTTGAACCGGTAAATCTGACGATCCAACCAAGGATAGGTAAGTGGTAGGTCCATAAACAGGAGGTCATGAACGGTCAGAATTGTTTGGACCCCGCTGCCCACCAAGTCCAAGGGAATTTCGTTGCTCAGCCCGTGATAAACCTGGACCCTGTCTCGCAGAACCTGGCTGCGCATGCCCAATGTGCGATGAAGATGGGCCCCCAACCTGCAGTCCAAGTGAAGATGCTGCGATGGGTGTTGGAATGCTGCGATGCGAGGGTTGACCCCTGAATCTTTTCGAGCGGGGGCGTACAGGTGGTATTGATGCTCAGGGGATTGTGCAAGCAGGTTGCCCAGCAAGGTCCGGGCATAATTGCCTAGACCTGAAGTATTGTACAGGGCCCTTTTGGCGTCAAATCCCAGGGATAGCAAACGCGATTATTTGCTGCGGGGCGCAGGAGGTGTTTTGCGATTCTCCCTGGCTTTTTTGGCTAAATCCTCCATTTTTTGCTGAAAGGAAGATTTCTTCACCGGCTTCTTTTTGTTTTCCTCGATTTGTTTCAAAAGAGCCTCTTCGTTAATCACAAAACGACGGACCAGCCATTGCTGACCGAAGGAAACCATGTTGGCCAAAAAGTAGTAATAACTCAAGGCCGCCGAATACGAATTGAGGACTGGAATGAACATCAAAGGCATGACATAGCCCATCACCTTCATTTGTCCGGTAACACCGCTCATTTGGTTGGACAAGCGGGTGTACAGCAAGGTGGATGCGGTCATTAGCAAGGTGAACAGGCTGACATGGGCTCCGTAGAAGGGGATGGTGAAGGGCAGGTCCAGGATGGAATCGTAGGTGGACAAATCATCGGCCCACAAAAAGCCCTGCTGCCGAAGTTCGATGGAGGCCGGAAAAAAATTAAAAAGAGCGATCAAAATGGGAAGCTGCAAAAGCATGGGCAAGCAGCCGCCCAGCGGATTGACGCCTGCTTTTTGGAAAAGCTTCATTTGCTCGCTCTGCATGCGGGTTGGGTCTTTTTCGAATTTGGCTTTGAGCTCGTCGATTTCCGGCTTGAGGACTTTCATTTTGGCCCCACTGACCAGGGATTTGTAGGTGAGCGGAAATAACAATACTTTGATTATCAAGGTCAGTGCCAAAATAATCCAGCCATAATTCCAACCAAAGGTGTCCAGCCAGTTAAAGACGGGAATGACCAACAAACGGTTCACCCACCCAAAAATGCCCCAACCCAGGGGTACTTGGTTTTCGAGTCCGGCATCCAAGGATTTGAGGGTTTGAAAGTGATTGGGCCCCAAGTACATCCACATGCCAAAGGTTTCGGTGGAGGGAGCGCGCAAATCCAGGGTGACCTCGGCGCGGAAGCTGCCGGTTTGATGGGGGGCTTCGGATCCTTGGCCGCTAATTTTGGCTCCATCAAAAAATTGATCGGCTCCCAAGACGGCACAGAAAAATTTTTGACGAAAAGAAATCCACTGAAGGTTGTTACGAAGGTCTTCCTGGTTTTCGGAGGAAAGGCTCATCGATTCGGGATCCTCGCCTCGGAATCGATAGACCATTTCGAGGACTTTGCGTTCTTCGGCGACATCCCTTTCTTGGTTGGGTCCGGTTCCACTCCATTCAAGGGTGGTGTAGTCATTGCGTATCAGGCCCTCCAGCCCTTCAAAACGCACCCCCATCGACACACGGTAACCGCTGGTATCCAGGCGATACCGATGAATAATCCGGCGGCCTTCGCCCAAGTTCAAGGCGTAATCCAAGGCCAATTCCGAGGAGGTGGGAAGGACTTCGAAATAACATTGATCACTGCGAATGATGGTCCGATCGGTCACCAAGGCGTAATGCATTTGACTTCCCGTTGAATCAAAAATTTCCAGGGCTTGGCCCTGATAGGTTTTGAAATTTTGGAGGGAAGCTTGGCGTAGCACGCCCCCTTTGGAGGAGAAGGTGAGGGTGAGGTCACCGTTGCTGAGCGTATGGGAGGTTTCGGTTCCCTGCGTTGCGGCGGTCCAAGGCCCAAAGGCAAGGGCGGTATCGGTCTGGACTGTTTCTTGGTTGTTGGGCTGGTCCGCGCCCTGGGATTCGGTAGAACCATCCGTGGAACGACCCGGTGCCAGGGTCGTCTTGTTTTGGGGATTGGCTTGGGGCTCGGGTGGGGTGGCCGTGGGGGGGAACCACAGGGAATACAAGACCAAAATCAAGCCCATCAAAAAGAGGCCGGTCAAGGTATTGCGATCGAAGCTGGATTTAGTGGACACGCTGGGAATGGTTTTGGAGAGCTGCTTGAACAAAAGACACAAACAAAGGGTGTGGACGTTCCACGGTACTGGAATATTCGGGGTGAAATTGGGTCCCCACAAACCAAGGATGCCCGGGCAATTCGATCATTTCAACCAAGTCCAGGTCCGGGTTGACGCCGCTCATCCGCAGACCGGCTTCGGACAGGCGATCCTTGAATTTGTTGTTCAGTTCGTAACGGTGTCGATGCCTTTCGTGAATGGTCTTGGTTTTGCCGTAGGCTTTGGAAGCCAATGTCCCGGTCTGGATGCGGCAGGGATAGGACCCAAGCCGCATGGTTCCTCCTTTGTTGGCAATCCCCACCTGGTTGTTCATGAGGTCGATGACAGGGTAGCGGGTTTTGGGATTCATCTCGGTGGAATCGGCTCCTTTGAGTCCGGCGACATGGCGGGCAAATTCAACGGTGGCGCATTGCATGCCAAGGCAGATGCCCAAAAACGGCAGCCCGGTCGTCCGGGCATAACGTATGGCTTGGATTTTGCCTTCCCATCCTCGAACGCCAAAACCGGGGGCCACCAAAATGGCATCCAGGCCTAGCATGGTGGCTTCGATGCTCCCTGCTTCTAGTTTTTCGGAATGAATCCACTCGATTTGAACACGGGTTTCGAGGGTCGCACCGGCATGCCTCAAGGCCTCGGCAATGGATAGGTAGGAGTCTTTGAGCTCCACGTACTTGCCCACCAAACCGATATGCACGGTCTGTTTGGGATGGTTGAGTCGGTGCACAAAGGCCTTCCAAGACGAAAGATCGGCACGGTGCGGGGGACGTAATTTTAACTTCCTCAGGACCAAGATATCCAATTTTTCGCGGGCCATCTTGAGGGGAACTTCGTAGATGCTGGGGGCGTCCAAAGCCTCGATGACGGCATCCGGGGTCACGTTGCAAAAAAGGGCCACCTTGCGGCGAATTTCGTTGGTAATGGGGTGTTCGGTGCGGCAAATCAGGACATCCGGTTGGACACCGATTTCCAATAACATCTTGACAGAGTGTTGGGTAGGTTTGGTCTTGAGTTCCCCGGCAGCCCGTAAGTAAGGGAGCAGGGTCAAGTGCAAGACCATGGATTGCCCCTCGCCTAATTCCAGGCGGAGTTGACGGATGGCCTCGATGTAGGGCAGGGATTCGATGTCTCCAACGGTTCCACCAATTTCGGTGATGATAACATCGTAGGTATTGTTCTGACCCAAGGTGAGAATCCGGGTTTTGATTTCGTCGGTGATGTGCGGAATGACTTGGACGGTTTTGCCCAGGTAATCCCCCCGTCGTTCGTTGTCGATCACCGTGCTATAAATGCGACCGGTGGTGACGTTGTTGGCCTGCGTTGTGCGAATACCCAAAAAGCGCTCGTAATGCCCCAAATCCAGGTCCGTTTCGGCTCCGTCCTCTGTAACATAACACTCACCGTGCTCGTAGGGGTTGAGCGTTCCGGGATCTACGTTGATGTAGGGATCCAGTTTTTGGATGGTCACCCGGAGTCCCCGGGCTTGGAGCAATTTGGCGAGGGATGCGGCCAGGATACCCTTGCCCAAGGAAGAGGTTACACCGCCCGTAACGAATACATATTTGGCCACTATGGTCTGTTTACGGGGTCTAAAGGTATGACTTTTTGAGGCCCCGAGGGCGTTCCCTCGTTGGCTCTGGTCTTAGTCAGACTTTTGGACGTACCAGCGGTTTTGTTCCTTGCGCAGAATCCGCACCGCCGTTCCGGCTTCGATCCAACCATCAACGGCATGGGCTTCTTCGATACGGCCTTGGTAAAGAATTTTGCCCGCCGGTATGAGTCGGGTATGGGCAACGGCGCTTGGGTCTTCGGGGCTGCTGAGGGCGGTATCCTCGGTGACTTCAGGACTCTGTAGAACCCATCGGCGAAGGGGACCGTGACTGAACAGCCGTTCCCCCCATAACAAAAAAGCGGTCCCCAAGGCCAGCAGGGGAACAAGAACGGCCAGTACTGCGGTCGCCAAGCCCAAACCCCGGTTGGTTCCTTCCGGGCTTATATCCAAGCCCTGGTTATCCAACATAGAGGCGACCAGGGCCAGAAAAATCGCGGCGAGACCCAGGGCTCCGGCCCAGCCGGTGCCAGGCAAAACCCATATCTCCAAGGCCAGCAGCAGGAGCCCGGCCACAAACAACCAAATCTCGGCATAGGTCGCCAGGCCCTCCAGGTAGAGAGGGGCAAAATATAGGGCGGCGGCCAGGACCGAAACAACGATGGGGAGGCCAATGCCAGGGCTTTGGAGTTCCAAATACAGCCCGCCCAGCATCAGCAAAATCAGAATGGATTGAACAGCCGGGTTCAGTAGAAATTGGAGGAAGCGGTCCAGAAGTCCTAGTTTTTGTTGAACCAAGACGCTTTTGGATACCCCCACGCTTCGCAAAACCTGCTGGGCATTGGAGGCGGTCCCGTCGCTCATCCCCAGCTTTTCGGCTTCGGATGCGGTTAGGGTGAGGACCTTGCCGGAATCCACAACGCCGGGGTAGCCGAGGTCCGGATCGACCATGCATTCGGCCAGTCGAGGGTTGCGCTGACGGGCTTGGGCCGTGGCCCGCATGGTGGCCCTCATGTAGGATTGGTATTTGTCGGGGACGGCTTCGCCTTGTTGGTTGACCACGGTTGCTGCACCCATGCTGGCGCTGGGGTTCATGTAAATTCGGTTGGCGGAGAGGGCGATGAGGGCCCCGGCCGAAGCGGCGTTGTTATCAACCCAGACCACCACAGGAAGGGGGCTTTGAAGAAGGCGGGTCCGGATGCTGTCGGCAAAATCCACCCGGCCACCGTAGGTATTCAGCCGTATGAAGATCAGATCGCTCTTGAGTTGGTTGGCCTCTTGGAGGGCCAATTGCACCCTCCGCCACATGGGGGCATCCACAGGTTCCAGCAAATCCATGCGATAAACCCGGCAGGGTTGCGCTGTTGGGGCCCAGAGGGCGGGCAGTGGGAGCTTTTTGAAGGCGTTTCCCTCCGTGTTTCCCTCGGCCAATGACGGCCCCCAAAGCCCCCAAACAAGGGTTATAACCCACAAGGCAACGGCCTTGCGGCTCAAAAAAAGAAGGCGGAATCGGGTTTTCATTGGCACATTAAAAGTACGTTGTTGAAGGCAGTGCAACAAGTCGTCGCTGCCTTGGTCTAATTTTGGGACATGTGGTTCGAAAATATTTTGCAAACAGTTGGGAATACCCCCATGGTCCGGATCAACCGCCTTTGTTCCGGATTGCCGGCCACGGTATTGGCCAAGGTTGAAACCTTTAACCCGGGTCATTCGACCAAGGATCGGATGGCCCTCAAGATGATTGAAGATGCCGAAGCGGCCGGGTTGCTCCAACCGGGTTACACCATCATCGAAGGAACATCGGGCAATACGGGCATGGGTTTGGCCATGGCCGCCGTGGTCAAGGGGTACCGTTGCATTTTTACGACCACCGACAAACAATCCCGCGAAAAAGTGGATGCCCTGAGGGCATTGGGTGCGGAGGTCGTTGTTTGCCCAACCAATGTGGACCCGGAAGATCCTCGCTCGTATTACAGCGTTTCGTCTCGTTTGGCGTTGGAAACCCCCCATTCTTGGAAGGCCAATCAATACGATAATTTATCGAATCGACAGGCTCATTTTGAACAAACCGGTCCAGAAATCTGGGAACAAACCGAAGGCCGTGTGACGCACTTGGTGGTTGGAGTCGGAACGGGGGGGACGATTTCGGGCACGGCCCGCTACCTCAAATCCAAGAACCCCAACATCAAAGTTTGGGGCATTGACACCTACGGCTCGGTTTTCAAAAAATACAAGGAAACCGGGGTTTTTGACAAACAAGAAATCTACCCCTACGTAACCGAGGGCATTGGCGAGGATTTTTTGCCGGCCAACGTGGATTTTTCATTGATTGACCTTTTTGAGAAGGTTACCGACCGGGACGCGGCCCTGATGACCCGAAGGATTGCCCGCGAAGAAGGGATCTTTGCCGGAAATTCTGCGGGGGCGGCCATGGCGGGGCTCTTGCAGCTGGGGGGTCAATTGAAATCGGGGGATGTGGTGGTGGTCATTTTTCATGATCACGGTACCCGCTACTTGAACAAAATGTTCAACGATGCATGGATGAGGGAGCGGGGCTACCTGAGTGATACCGCGGATGATGCCGCGGGGCTGGTCCTAAGGCGGGGAACACAGCCCTTGGTCAAGGTGGGTCATTGGGAAACCATTGGGGAAGCTGTCGCCAAAATGCGCAAACACCAGATATCGCAGTTGCCCGTTCAGGATGCGGAAGGAAATTGGGTGGGTTCGTTGTCGGAGCGCAAATTGTTACAAAAGCTATTGTCCCATCCCGATCTATCCGCCGAACAGGTGGCACCGCATATGGAGCCTCCCTTTCCGCATGTCGATTCCAGCACCAAAGTTCAACGCCTCATTCCTCTCATTCGTCCTGACTCAGAGGCTATTATGGTTCGTATGCCGGACGGTTCCTGGCATATTTTGACCCAGCATGATTTGTTATCAGCCTTCCTTTAGGTCTAAATTCTAGTATGTTATGAAAAAGCAGAATTCTTTCGTTGCTCGCGCTGGACTTTGGGTGGCAGGGGTTTTGTTATTCCTTCTGTTGGTATTGACTTCACCGAATCTATGGGCACAGCCCCTGCGGGCCGCCGAAACCAAAACAATCCGTCTGGAGCATGTTCAATTGTTCCGATCCGGTGCGGTGCTGCGTTACGGGGTTTCCGGGAAAATTGAAGGAGGAATGCAGCGTTGGGTATTGGGCGGATGGGCCACCGCCTTGGATGCATCGACCTTGCGCATCAAGTCCAGCCCAGGATTGCGAATGACCGATTATCGCTGGGAAACCTTGCCGGTTCCGGAGTCTTGGAACGATAGCCTGCGCCATGCCGAAAAAGCCCTGGGTTTGAATCGTCGTTTGCTGGAGGATCAACAGGTGGAAATGGTTTCCTATCAGTCGGAGGAACAGTATTTGATGGCTCTCCTGGGTCGGAATCCGATCCAAAGCAAAAGTGGCACGAGCTCTCCGTCCGTATCATCCGGCGAGGCGGGTTCATCCCAAGAGTGGCTCAAAGGGGCGGAGCCTTTTCGTCTACGCATGGCTCAGGTGGGTCGTGCCAAACTAGCCTGCCAGCGTACCCTGGATTCCCTCACTCGACGTTCCGGGGAGCTTGAATCCGGTGTTCTCTATTGGCGTAACAAAATCCAAAACATGGATAAGGGATTGGTCCTTCAACTGGAAGCCCAGCCCGCCATGGTTGGCAAAAATGGGCAGGTGGGTTTGGAGGTTTTTTGCCCGCAAGCGGGTTGGAACCCTGCCTATGAAATGGATGTGGATGTGAACAAGTCCCGCATCGCCTTGCGACTGGGGGCCCGTTCGTATCAACAAAGCGGTCAGGATTGGGACGGGGTCCCTGTTGATTTTTTGACGCATAGCCCCTCGGTTGGTCTTGAATTGCCGGTCCTCACCCCTTGGTATCTGGACTATTATCGCTCCATGGTTGGAAGTCCGGATCGGATAGAGACCGTGAGCAGTCTCCAAAGCAAATCGAGGGCCCAACCATCCCGTGCGGTCCCTGAGTCATCCGAAGCATCAACCCCCATGAATTGGAATGAGTTGGAGGCTTTGGATCTGCCGGAGGTTGAACGCAGGATACAGGGATCGGCCTTTGCCTACAAACCGTCCAATCCCCTTCGAATGGCCTCCGGTTCGGAGGTCTGGCAACCCTTGGATGCACGCAGTCTCGACGTGGAATTGTGGCGTTATACGGCCCCTCGCCAACAGCCCAGGGTTTATTTGATGGGGGTGCTCCGGGATTCGTCCCTTTTGGATTGGGTGGATGGTCCATGCATGATCTCGGTGGATGGAAACCGGGTGGGTGAACAAAACATTCGTTGGGCCCATGCCGCCGATAGCGTGGCCTTGTCGCTGGGAACGGACGATTTGGTCCAAGTTCAGTACCAACCGGCGGCCATTTTCAAAAACCAGCGCTTTCGATTGGATCAGTGGGTGGTACGGCACTACGGTTACCGCATTGATTTGAGGAACAGTCGCCCCGGGCCTGTGCGCATTCGCATCGAAGACCAATACCCGGTCAGCCTCCAAAAGGACCTGGAGGTTTTGGATTTGACGGCCGAAGGGGCCCGTTTCCCCACCCCTCCCGAGACCCCTTTTCCTGGTCTGGTTCGGTGGGAGTTGAACCTTGAACCGCAGGGTCAACGCAGCCTGGAATGGGGTTTTCGGGTTAAACACCTGCGAAACAAGCCCCTAAGGGGGTTGTAGGCGTTTGGGCGTTTGGACCTTACTTTTGCCCTCTCCATCATCGTTTCAACCTATTCATTTTTTTTTGTCATGGAACACAAGGGACATCCACCGTTGAATCTACATTGGGATCGTAGCGGCCTGGGCGGTGTGCAAAAGGTATACTGGAATTTGGGTCCGGCCGAATTGGTTGAGTCGGCTTTGGCGAGCGGTGAAGGACAACTCTGTGATAACGGGGCCTTGGCATCGGATACCGGGGAATTTACCGGTCGTTCGCCCAAAGACCGTTTTGTGGTGAAGGATGCGATCACCGAAAACGCCGTCTGGTGGGGGGATATTAATATTCCTTTTTCTTCGGATGATTTTGATGCCCTTTACGATCGGGTGGCTGCCTATTTGGGTGGCAAAACCATCTATGCCCGGGATGCCTATGCCTGTGCCGACCCCGCCCACCGCCTCAATATTCGGGTGATTACCGAGTTGGCCTATTCCAACCTTTTTTGTTACAATCTTTTTTTGAGACCTTCAGCGGAGGAGTTATCCAAGGCCGGTGAACCCGAATGGACGATTCTATGCGCCCCCGGTTTTCGGGCCGTCCCCGAACGCGACAAGACCCGTCAACATAATTTTGCAATTCTTAATTTTACCCGCAAAGTCATCCTGATTGGGGGGACCGGTTATACAGGAGAGATGAAGAAGGGGATCTTTGGGGTTCTTAATTTTGTGTTACCACACAACAAAAATGTTTTGTCCATGCATTGTTCTGCCAACAGCGGATTCGAGGGCGATACAGCTTTGTTTTTTGGGCTTTCGGGGACCGGCAAAACGACCTTGTCGGCTGACCCTCAGCGGCGCCTGATCGGGGACGATGAACACGGTTGGAGTGATCAGTCCATCTTTAATTTCGAAGGCGGTTGCTATGCCAAATGCATCAACCTAACCCCCGAAAAGGAACCCGAAATCTGGAAGGCGATTCGCTTTGGGTCCATTGTTGAGAACGTCGTTTTCAAAGAAGGTACCCGGGAG
Organism: Bacteroidia bacterium; assembly: GCA_049317645.1. Classification (GTDB taxonomy): domain Bacteria; phylum Bacteroidota; class Bacteroidia; order UBA7662; family UBA7662; genus SYHX01. The sequence continues at coordinate 23,770 of JBMOHV010000001.1, read as the reverse complement.
GTGGATTACGACAACAGTTCCAAAACCGAAAACACCCGCTGTGCTTATCCGATTCATTACATCGATAATGCCATGGTTCCTTCGGTTGGCAACCATCCCAAGCATTTGTTCTTTTTGACCGCCGATGCCTTTGGGGTTTTGCCTCCCATTAGTCGTCTGAACGAGGCGCAGGCCATGTACCATTTTATTTCGGGTTATACCGCCAAAGTCGCCGGCACCGAAGTGGGGGTCACCGAACCCCAAACCACTTTTTCGGCTTGTTTTGGTCGGGCCTTTTTGCCATTGCACCCGGGACGATACGCCGCCTTGTTGGGTCAGAAGATGAAGGAACACCAGGTTCAGGTTTGGCTGGTGAACACCGGTTGGACCGGCGGACCTTACGGGGTTGGATCCCGCATGAAATTGTCCTATACCCGGGCGATGATTACGGCGGCTCTGCAGGGTGAACTGGATACGGTTCCATCCCATGCGCATCCGCTGTTTGAGGTATCGGTCCCCGCATCCTGCCCCGGAGTTCCGGATGAAATTTTGAACCCGCGACTGACCTGGAGCGATCCAGCTGCTTACGATGCCAAAGCATCGCAGCTAGCGGCGGCCTTTATCAAAAACTTTGACCAATACCGCGATGGCGTTGATGCCAAGGTATTGGAAGGGGAACCGCGACCTTAACGAAGGGTCTCGTTCAACCAATCAAAGAATACCTTCTGCCAGAGGACCGAATTCTGGGGTTTGACGACCCAGTGGTTTTCGTCCGGGAAATACAACAACTTGGTTTTGATTCCCCGCAATTGGGCGGCGGTATAGGCTTCGAGTCCCTGGGCCAACGGCACCCTAAAATCGTTTTCGTTGTGAATGACCAGGATGGGGGAGGTCCATTGATCCACCGTCCTGTGGGGTGAAAACCATGTATAAGAAGCCGGTTTGGGACGATCCCAAGGTCGGCCTTTCATGTCCCATTGGGAAAAGAAAATTTCTTCGGTCTGACCAAACATAGATTCCAGGTTATAAACCCCGCAATGCGCAATCAGGGACTTGAATCGTCCGTTGTGGTGACCGGCCAACCAATAGACCGAGTACCCACCAAAGGAGGCGCCAACAGCAGCCACCTTCTCGGCATCCACAAAGGGCAGGCGCCGAACCGAATCGGTAACCCATAATAAATCGTTCATGGCTTGACCGCCCCAGTCCCCGGAGATTTGCTCGTTCCAGGCCTGTCCAAAACCGGGAAGTCCCCGACGATTGGGCGCGACCACGATGTAACCTTTGGCGGCCATCAAGTGAAAATTCCAACGCATGCTAAAGGCTTGTCCAATCATGCTTTGGGGCCCTCCTTGGCAATAAATGAGGGTTGGATAGCGTCGCTTGGGGTCAAAGTTGGGGGGATAAACGATGTAGGTCTGGACCGCCTTGCCATCCGAAGAGGGAATCCAACTGCTTTCAAAGCGAGCCGATTGCAGTTGGCTGTAAAGGCTATCGTTGCAATGGGTGAGCGGGGTTTCCGGGGCTGAACGCAGCGGCTCTTTGACAAATAGTTCCGAGGGTCTCAGCATGGTGGATTTGAGAAAAACCAGGCGGTGGTTGCTGCGCTGTTTGGCGGCCTTTGTTTTGGATTCTGCTTTGTTGGTGACCCGATGGGGGATCGCCAAAAGTCCGCTGTACTGGGCCGTTTCGGTTGTGATCTCGGTCCAAGAGCGAACGGCGGTTTCGTTGCGGGGCGAGGGACCCTTGGTCCCCGAACGAGGGGCCGTTGACGCGGATGAGTGCTGGGGCGATGGCAAAGGATGGGCGTAAACCTTGGTTGATCCTTGGTCGTAGACCCCAAAATACAGGGATTTGCTATCCGGGGCCCAACACAATTCGTAGGCCGAACGATCCAATTCCGTGTTCAGGTAACGAAGGCTGCGGGTGCTCCATTCCATCAGGGCCACCCGATTCAGGTCGGCTTCGTAGCCATCGCGGGCCATGCTAAGCCAGGCCAGGTGTTGACCGTCCGGAGAGAAAACCGGATCGGTATCGTAACCCGGGTTGGACTCGGTCAAGTTTTGGGTTTCTCCGCTGGGGATGTGATAAGCGTACAGGTCCGAATTGGTTGAAACCGCCGATTGGTTTCCGTTCATTTTTTTGGAGGGATAAACCAACCAAACCCCATCGGGGGACCATGCGATTTCGGACGAGGAGCCCATCGGTTGAAGGGGGCTGTGGTAAGGTTGATTCTCCAAAAGATCAACCGCTTTGCCGTTGGGGTACCCATCGCGCAATGCTTGGACAAAAACATGGCTGTAGGTCCCGTCGTGCCAACGGTCCCAATGTCGGTGCATCAACTGATCGTAAAGGCGACCGCTGGATAAAGGCAGCTCCGGGTAGCGATCGCGCAATGTGGGTTCCAGGCGGACCCTAGCCAGGTAAAACCAATGCCCACCTTGGGGGGATAATCCAAAGCCTTCCACCCCGCCGGGGACCGCGCTCAGGCATTCCCTGCCGCTGCCATCGGGCCGCATGCGATGCATTTGCAGTTGACCATCCACCGGGTAGAGGAAAACCAGCCATTGCCCGTCGGGGCTCCATCGGACTTCGCTTTCGGACGATGGGGTGGTGGTGAGGCGGGTGGATTTTTGGAGGCTTAAATCCAGGATATACAGGTCGGTTTGGGATTTGTTAAGGGCTAATTCGGTGGTCCTGACCCCGTACACCAAGCGCTGCCCATCGGGTGAGGCCACGGGAGCCTGGACCATGGACATTTTCCATAACATTTCTTCGTTGAGCACGGGGTCTCCCTGGGACTGAGCCTGCAAGGTCGCCGGCCATCCAAGGCTAAGGGTGAACAAAAGCGCCATGGCTGTAAGGGTCAGCCGGTGTTTAAGGGATTGATTGCAAATCATTTGGGCGAAATTTAGGAGGAAGTGTAGGATCGAAAGAAGGCCTTGTTTAGGGTTGATTGGGCAAAACCATGTTAATGATTCGACCAGGTACGGCAATTGTTTTGGTAGGGATCCGGCCGTTGAGCCATTCCACCACCTTGGGGTGTGCCAGGGCTAGCTGGACTAAATCTTCCGGGAGGCCTTTGGCTGGAAGTTCCACTTGCAAACGGACTTTGCCGTTGTGCTGCACCGGATACAAGTAGGTATCCTGTTCCAGGTAGATGGGTTCCCAGTTGGGGTATGGGGCGTGGTGAATCGAAGGTTCGTGACCCAAGACGGCCCACAGTTCTTCGGCCAAATGGGGGGCAAAAGGAGCCAACATCCGGACGTAGGGGTCCAGGATTTGGCGATGAAAGAGCCCCGCGCTCTGCAACTCGTTCATGCCGATCATCATCGCCGAAATGCAAGTATTGAGGGCCATGCGTTCCAATCCATCGTGAACTCTGCGAAGGCAACGATGCAAAATGCGAAGGGCGGCTTCGTCCGGATCGGACGAATGAACCTCGGAAGAACGAACGTGGCGGTTTACTTTTTGGAGAAATCGGTAAACCCCCTCAATACCTTGGGTATCCCAGGGTTTGGCGTCTTCGAGGGGGCCCAAAAACAATTCGTAAAGACGAAGGGTATCGGCCCCGTATTGTTCAACAACGGTATCGGGGTTGACGACATTGCGTTTGGACTTGGACATTTTTTCGACCTCCGATCGGGTCTTGAATTCAAAGCCCCGTGCGTCCGCTCCGGTATTGCCATGGCGGTTGAGCCAAACCGCGTTTTGCCATTCGGCCGTCTCCGGGGATCCCGCTAGGAGGGAAGGGATGTCCAAAAGATTTTTGTCGACAAAGCGAACGTCCACCGAGGTACGGAATCCGGGGTATTCGTGGAGGGTAGCGGCGGTGTGGGGATTTGATAACAAATCTTGAAGCCAATCTTCGGAAATGAGGAGGGGCGTCCCCGCCGTTGCTTGGCTCAGGGGTTGCACGGTTGGGGCACTTTTTCCTTGGGCCTCCTGGCATTGGTTCCACCATTCCAGCGATAGGGCCGGGTGGGAACGAAAAACATATTCCGAAACCCCTTGAATCATGCCCTGATTAACCAGGCGCTTGAAGGGCTCACAAAAGGGAACCAGGCCACGATCAAACAAAAAATGATTCCAAAAGCGAGCATAGAGCAAATGCCCCGTGGCATGTTCAGCCCCGCCAATGTACAAATCCACGGCACCCCAGGCCTTCATCGCTGCGGGATCTGCAAAGGTTTCTTGGTTTTGGGGATCGGTATAACGCAAAAAATACCAGCTGGAACCGGCCCAACCGGGCATGGTGGTGGTTTCCAGCGGAAGACCCTGCCAAGTCCAATCCTTGGCCCGTGCCAAGGGAGGTTCGCCATCGGCCGTTGGCAGGTAGCGATCAATATCCGGGAGCAAAAGAGGCAGGGCCGAATCCGGGAGGGGATAGGGGTCTTCGCCATCCATCACCATGGGGACCGGTTCGCCCCAGTAGCGCTGCCGTGAAAAAACGGCATCCCTCAAACGATAACGTGTTACAGCAAAGCCGCGGTCTGTTTTTTGAAGTTCAGCAATGACGGCGGGGATGGCTTGAAGGGCGTTAAGTCCGTCCAAAAACTGGGACGACTTGAGCACCGCATGGCGGTCATCGCAGGCCCCCGTTGAGGGGTCCTGGTTGACAAAAATCGCCGGGATGTCCAAGCCAAAATGAGTCGCAAAGTTCCAGTCCCGATGATCCCCGGCCGGGACCCCCATGACCACACCGGTCCCGTAGCCGGCCAAAACATAATCAGCGGTCCAAACCGGGACCTGTTGTCCCGTGATTGGGTGTCGAGCGTAGCTGCCCGTAAAGCAGCCGCTGATTTTGCGGGTTTCGGCTTGGCGATCGCGTTCGCTGCGGCCTTTGGTCTGAAGAAGATAGGCCTGAACTTGTTCGGATTGTTCGGGGGTGGTGAGGCGTTCAACCCAGGGGTGTTCGGGGGCAACGACTACAAAGCTGACCCCAAAGAGGGTATCGGGTCGGGTGGTAAAAACTTCCAAGGTCCCGCAAGCCGTTTCAAAGCGAACCTGGGCACCCACCGATCGTCCAATCCAATGGCGTTGGTGTTCTTTGATGGATTCGGACCATTGGAGCTCGTCCATGCCCTCGAGCAGGCGGTCCGCGTAGGCGGAAATTCGAAGCATCCATTGGGGCATCAGGCGTTGTTCCACCGGATGTCCGCCCCTTTCCGAAAAACCGTCTTTGACTTCGTCGTTGGCCAAAACGGTCCCCAAAGCCGGGCACCAATTGACCCGGGCCATGGCACGGTAGGCCAAGCGGTAATGCATCAGGATTCGACGCCGGCTCCGCTCATCCATGATCGCCCAGTCCTGGGCGCTGATCGACGGCGTTTGCTCGGAACAGGCGGCCTGCAGGTGGTGGTTGCCGTGTTGACTCAGATAGTCCTCCAATTCTGCGATCGATCGGGCCTTTTGGGCCTCGTTATCGAACCAGGAATCAAACATGCGCAGAAACATCCATTGGGTCCAACGGTAGTAGTTAGGATCGCTGGTGTCGATTTGGCGGTCCCAGTCAAAACTGAAGCCCAGCCGACCCAGTTGTTCCCGGTACCGTGCGCTGTTCTGGACGGTGGTGGTGCGGGGGTGTTGCCCGGTTTGGATCGCGTATTGTTCCGCCGGCAGGCCAAAGGCGTCAAATCCCATGGGATGGAGGACCGCATGGCCCTGCATTCTGTGGAGCCTGGCCACCACATCCGATGCGATATAGCCCAAGGGATGGCCTACGTGGAGCCCGGCCCCCGAAGGGTAAGGGAACATATCCAGCACATAGGTTTTGGGTTGGCCGTCAAGGGGTTCTTTGGTGCGGTAGGTGCCGTTTTGATGCCAATAAGCTTGCCATCGGGCTTCCATTTCCTGAAAAGTCGGGGAGGGGTTCAAGGGTAGGGTGTTGAATTCAGGCGAATTTAGTTCAAAGCCAAGACCAAGGCTACGGGGCTTATTTGTTTTATTTTTGCGATGTATGAAGCTCACCGCCCCCACGCTCCTGCGTTCATCGGTCTCCCGTTCCAGGGTCTCGGCCTTTGGTTCGCAGGGTTTGGTGCTTTTTTTGTTGGGCCTGATGGGAATCATTGCGGTGCAGGCCCGTTGGTGGGTGGAATATTTGCACGAAAACGTAGAGATTCAGGTTTTTTTGCATCAAGAAGCCCAACCTGCTGAGATTCGAACATTGTTACAAACGGTTCGTCGGATGCCCGAAGTCAAACAATGTCGGTATGTAAGTCGCGATGAGGCGGCTCGTGAAATGAGCCAAGAATTGGGGGAGGATTTCGTTGACTTTTTGGGCGAAAATCCCTTGCTGGCATCGGTCAAGGTTCGGGTGCATTACCGATTCGGTGAAAAGGTAGCCTTCGAGGAACTCAAGCGCAAATTGGCCGTTTTGCCATTGGTGAGCGATGTCGCGTACCCCGTGCGTTTGCTGGCTTCCCTTGAACGCAATTTTGGCACCATGGCTTGGATTCTCTTGGGGTTGAGCGGGGCGCTTTTTGGGTTGACCTGGCTTTTGATTGACCAATCGGTTCGCTTGGTCCTGTTTGCCGACCGTCATTTGATTCGTTCCATGCAATTGGTGGGTGCGGATGATCGGTTTATTCGCCAACCCTACCTGCGCAGGGCTTTGAAATGGTCGATCATAGCCTGGGCAGGGGGCAGCCTTCTCCTCTTGGGTACCATGGCCTGGGTTCTGCAGTGGGCCCCTGATTTGAATTACCCCGGTGCGGGGCTTCAGGCCCTGGTTTTGGCGGGGGGTCTGCTGGGCTTTTCCCTCCTGACCGGTTGGTTGAGCCATTATGTGGCCCTCAACAAGTATCTTCGCCTTGAATCGGATCAATTGCACTAAATCCTTTTGAGCCCCCTACCGTTCCCTCGTTATGGCCTACAAAGCAACTTCTACCAAAACCGCTAACGCCCCATCGTCTTCCATCACGGATGCTTTTCGTCGCAAGGGTGCACCTTTGTTTGGCCCGATGAATTATCGCTTGATGTTGTTGGGACTGGTCTTGCTGGTGGTGGGAAATATGCTGATGATCGGCAAAGAAGACATCTACTCCTTCACCAAAATCACCTTGGCGCCGTTGGTCATTTCCTTGGGGTACTTGGTTGAATTAGCCGCGATTCTCTACCGTCCCCGGTCCTAATGGATTGGCTGGCCGTTTGGGTTCTGGCGGTCGTCGAGGGCCTAACCGAGTTTTTGCCGGTTTCATCGACCGGTCACATGATTTTGGTATCATCCCTTATGGGTTGGAAACAAACCCCTTTGCTGGAGTTATTTGAAGTTTTTATTCAATTAGGTGCCATCCTTGCGGTCTTGACCCTTTATTACCCCCGCTTCTTGAAGGGACCGGTTATTTACTTCAAATTGTTCATTGCTTTTTTGCCGACCGGGTTGGTGGGATTTTTGGCCTACCAAACCATCAAAGAATATTTGTTTAACGCGGTGACGGTGAGCATTTCCTTGGTGGTGGGTGGGGTCGTTTTGATTTTATTAGACCGTTGGTCGGATCGTCGAGAATCTCGGCACGCATCCATCGAAAGCATGCCGTACCCGGCCTTGATAAAAGTGGGTTTGGTTCAATGCATCAGCATGATTCCCGGGGTTTCCAGGGCGGCTGCTACCATTTTTGGCGGGGTTTCGGTGGGGTTGAGTCGGACCCTAGCTGCCGAGTTAAGTTTTTTGTTGGCCTTGCCGACCATGGCGGCTGCCACGGGTTACGATCTGCTCAAGCAATACGATCAGATATCCTCCGATGCTTGGCCCATGCTCTTGACCGGGGGGCTTGTTGCTTTTGGGGTCGCACTATTGGCCGTTAAGGCCTTTATTGTGGGGATCGATCGGTTTGGTTTCAAGGCCTTTGGCTATTACCGTATTTTGGTGGGTTTGTTGTTTTTGGTGGCCTATGTCTGGGGTGGATGGACTTTGGACTAAACAAAGCGGCCTGCCTTCATTAGAAATTCTGAAGGCCGGGGCCGTTTTGCCGGTGCACAAGCCCCGAACTTGGACCAGCTTTGACGTGGTACGTCGGGTTCGTAACCGATTAAAAGGCGCCAAAATCGGACATGCCGGGACCTTGGATCCATTGGCAGATGGCTTGTTAATTCTTTGTATTGGTGCCAAAACCAAGGAAATTGACCAATGGATGGGCGGTGTCAAAACCTACGAAGCGTCGGTCGTTCTTGGGGCGGTCACCGAATCCTACGATTTGGAAACTCCGGTTCAAAGCAGCGGTGTCGATTTTGATTTGGAACCCCAGACCATCCTCGAAGGCTTGGGGACCATGGTTGGGTTCATTCAACAAAAGCCCCCGGCCCATTCGGCGATTAAGGTGGACGGGGTAAGGTCCTATACCAGGGCTCGGCAAGGAAAGAGCCTTGAAATGCAGGCCCGAACGGTGCATATCGAGGCTATCGACCTGCTGGGATGGAATAAACCTCAAATGCAATTGCGAATCCGTTGCGGCAAGGGAACGTATATCCGGTCCCTGGCCCATGATTTGGGGGCCTATTGGGGATGCGGTGCCTACCTAGAGGGCCTGCGTCGAACAGGAATTGGCACCATAACCTTGGACCAAGCGTTTCAGCTTGAAGATTTTGACGCATTTTTGCAAATCGATTCCCCAACGGATCATGCTCGTCGTTAACAACCTGGAAGAATACCGCAAGTCGGCACCCTTGGCCCTCACCATGGGTTCCTACGATGGGGTGCATTTGGCCCATGCCGAAATTATCTCGGCCTTGGTACGCGAAGCCAAAGAGCGGCAATGCCTGGCGACCCTCATGACCTTTGATCCGCACCCCCGCATGGTTCTCAACAAAGACCCGGATAAATTGAAACTGTTGAGCAGCAACCGCGAAAAACGGGAAATGTTGGAAGCCTTGGGGCTGGACATCTTGTTTGTGGTCCCGTTTGACAAGGAATTTTCCAACCAAACAGCGGCTGATTTTTTGGGCCGATTGGTCCAAGGCATGGGCGTTGCCCACTTGGTCATTGGATACAACCATCGTTTTGGGAAGGACCGGGAAGGGGATTATGCCTTTTTGCAGCAAATGACCGAACAGTGGCCTTTTACGGTTCAAGAAATTGGACGCCAGGCTTTGGATCAGATGGCTGTTTCGTCCACCAAAATCCGGCATTCGTTGGAAAGCGGTGATGTGGCTTTGGCCCAAATGTTTTTGGGGTATCCGTATACCTTGAGCGGCACGGTGGTACACGGGGATCAGGTCGGACGACGATTGGGTTATCCGACGGCCAACCTTTCGGTGGACGACCCCAACAAATTAATTCCCAAATCGGGAATCTATGCGGTCCATGCCCAGGTTGGTTCGGATTGGAAACAAAGCATGGCGTACATCGGCCCTCGCCCAACTCTTCAGAGCCATGGAAAGTCGGTGGTGGAGGTCCATTTGATGGAATACGACGGGGATTTGTATGGCCAAGAAATGACCATTCGCTTTTTGAGCCGCTTGAGGGACGATCGCAAATTTGACAGCCTCGAAGAATTGCAAAGCCAGATCCGCTTGGACGAATCCAGGGCTCGTTTGTATTTCGAAGGTCGTTAAGTCACCTGGCTAATCCAGCAGCAATTGCTGGATCATTTCGCGGGTCAGCTCCGCTTCGCCCACCTGGCCTCCTTGGCCCATCCCTTTGGATTTGAGATCGTATTCCATGAGGATACGTATGCTGCGCCGAAGCCGGGGCGGACGCAGGGAACGGGCGTATTTGCGGTAAGCCGTAACAAAATACGGATGCACGCCGAGCAAGGTCGCCAACGCCTGAGGGGCTGCATCCGAGGCCTCGTGGACCAAGGCCACTTTTTGATAAAAAGCATACAAAGTCCCAACGCAAAGGGGCAGACTAAAATTTGAAGCTTTGGGTTGTTGCCCTAGGTGGACGGCCAATCGATACGCCCGGCCGGCATCTTGTTCTCCGAGGGCGTCTTGGAGTTCAAACACATTGTACTCCCTCGAAATCCCCACAAATTTCTCGATATGCTCGGGTTCGATTCGTTCGCCGTCCCGAAGGTTGAGGCTGAGTTTTTCGATCTCGGAGGCGAGAAGATCCGGTCGATTGCCAACAAATTCCAAGAGCAGGGCCTTGGCTTGGGGGTTGAGTTTGAAGCCATGCCCCGCTACTTTTTCGTCCAACCAAGACTCCAATTGCCGGTCCTTGAGGGAATCGCTTTGGACCACCAAGCCTTTTTGCTCCAGGATTTTGTAGGTTTTTTTGCGACGGTCCAGGTTCTTGCCCCGGTACAGCAGGACTAGAAGGGTGGATGCAAGAGGGTTTTGGAGGTAGGCTCCTAGTTTTTCCCATTCTTTGTCTGCCATTTGTTGGGCCTCCCGCACCAGCACCAGCCGCTGTTCGGCCATGAAGGGGAAGAGTTTGGCGGCACTGAATATTTGTTCGGCATCGCATTCTTTGCCGTACAAAATCGTTTGATTAAAATCGCGGGCCTGTTCGGGAAGGAAGCGGTTTTCCAACAAATCTCCCAAGGCATCCACAAAATAGGGTTCTTCGCCCTGAACCAAAACCGACCCGGACCAGCGGAGGACTTCCTGGGGTTGTTGCAAACATTCGCGGGCAATTTTGGCAGCCATTAGAAACGCAAATGTTTGACTGTTAATCCGTTATTTATAAGTGTATTCAAGGCCTGGATTCCGATGTCCAAGTGGGTTTGGGCATAATGAGCGGTCACTCGGCGGTCGCTGACCCCCGTTTTGACCCCTTCGGGTATCATGGGCTGATCGCTGACCAACAACAAAGCCCCGCTGGGGATGCCGTTGTAAAAGCCGACCGAAAACAACGTGGCGGTCTCCATGTCAATGGCCATGGCGCGGATTTTTTGGAGGTAGGCTTTGAAGACTTTGTCATGCTCCCAAACCCGCCGGTTGGTGGTGTAAACGGTCCCGGTCCAATAGTCCAGACCCAGGTCGCGGATGGTGGTGGAGAGGGCTTTTTGGAGGGCAAAGGAGGGCAAGGCCGGTACTTCGGGAGGAAAGTAATCGCTGGAGGTACCCTCGCCCCGTATGGCGGCGATGGGCAAAATAAAATCGCCCAAGGCGTTTTTCTTTTTGAGACCACCGCACTTGCCCAAAAACAGAACGGCTTTGGGGGAAACGGCTGTGAGCAAATCCATCACCGTTGCAGCCATCGGAGAACCCATCCCAAAATTCAACAAGGTGATACCGCCGGCCCGGACACTGCTGATGGGTTTGTCCAAACCATGGATGGGGACGTTGAATTTCTCCGCAAAAAGTTCCAGGTAATGGCTGAAATTGGTGAGCAGGATATACGGCGTAAAATCTTCCAAAGCCAAACCCGTGTAGCGGGGCAGCCAATCGTGCACAATTTCTTCCTTGCTTTTCATGGTTTATTCATTCAAAATTACGCCGATGCTTTAGTTTTGGATGTCCCATGATGGAGAATAGGCCCCCATTGAATCGAACCTTCCTTTTTCCTGAGGTGGCGCTGCTTCGTCGTTGGCACAACGAGCGTGAGGAGGTTTGGGATGCGTTCCGGCGTCGCTGGTTGGTTCTGGGTCCCGAGGAATGGGTCCGCCAACACCTGGCCCATTATTTGGTGAACCACTTGGGCTATCCCAAGAACCGATTGGTCATCGAAAAGCGAGTAGGGGGCGGTGTGGACTCGACGCGCATGGATTTGCTTGTGATTGGCAAGGAGGGCGAACCGTTGGTTTTGGTGGAATGCAAAGCACCGCAAACGATGCTGAGCGAAGAGGTCTGGTGGCAGGTTTCGGGGTATGAAATGCAGATACCTGCACCTGTTGTGGCGGTGACCAACGGTCTGGAGATGGAAGTCAGGCAACGCGCTCCCCAAGGTTGGTTAAGCCTGCCGGGTATTCCTCCGGTCTCCGCCTGGAGACGGCGGGAATCAACGGGGACGAAGCCGGGGTTATCGGGGAAGTAAACCGGCCAATACTTTGATTTGGCGGCTGTCGTAAAGGTCGGTGCCCAAGTCGTCCTTGAGGCTGTCCAAGAGCATCGCGGCGGCCACGTCCTTGGCGGCCACGGCGGCCACGGAGCGGGGCAACAAAAAATCCCAGAGTCGGTAGGTTAGCCTCGCCCCGTATTCGGCAGGCCGGCTTTCGCTCCGATCGCCCAACAAGAGGCCGGGGCGGAATAGGCTCAGCCGGTCAAATTCCAAGCGACGCAGAGCGTCTTCCATTTCCCCCTTGGTGCGGGCATAGGGTAATCTGGATTGGGTATTTGCGCCGGCGGATGAAACAACGCCAAAGTAGGGAACCCCTGCTTGACGGGCCAGGATACCGGCATCCACCACCATTTGGTAATCGACCCTGCGAAAGGCGTCCAGGGACCCTGCTTTGCGAAGGGTGGTCCCCAAGCAACAAAAAACCCGATCAATGGCCGTGTAATGACCGGCATCGGTTCCGGGCTCCAGGAGGGTGGAACGCTCCCAGCGTAATTTGTAATGGGTAAAGGGAGGCTGGGTTCGGCCCAGGCAAAGAATTTCGTAAACCTGATCGCTCTTGATGCAAAGTTCCAGCAAGGCTTGACCCACCAGACCGCTGTAGCCCAACAGAAGAACGCGCCGCTGGGGGCGATGAAGGGAACCGGGCTTATCCATGATGATAGGGTTGGTGATGTAGAATGCTGAACCCTCGGTACAATTGTTCCATCAAAATCAGACGTACCAAGGGATGCGGAAAGGTAAGGGGAGAAAGGGACCAAATCCAGTCGGCCTTGCGACGTAATTCATCCTGAACTCCGTAGGCACCGCCGACCACAAATTGAACGCGGTCCGTTCCGGCATTGCCCCATTTTTCGAGTTGCCCCGCCAGGCCCGGACTGCTCACCGATTGGCCCCGTTCGTCCAGGACAACCAGCGCGTGGCGTGGCTTTAACTTGCTAAAAATCAAGCGATTCTCGGCTGACTTTTGATCCTCCGGGGAAAGGCCTTGTTCTTTGATGGCCAATTCCGTAACAGTCAGCCGGCAATAATGCCGCAGGCGTTCATGAAAATGTTCGCATCCGTTCACCACATAGGTTTCACGAATTTTCCCAATCAACAAAAGTTCGATCACCATGGGTGCTCGATTTCGATCACCATGGGTGCTCGATCGGGATAGGGGTCCCGGTGTACAGCTTACTTATTCTTGATGTCGAGCAATTCGACTTCAAAAATCAGCACAGCATGCGGTGGGATTTTTTCGCCAGCACCACGCTCTCCGTAGGCCAGATTGCTGGGCAGGTAGAGCTTGAAGATGGAGCCTTTGGGCATGAGCTGCAGGCCTTCGGTCCAGCCAGCGATCACGCCGTTGAGGGGGAAGGTGGCGGGTTCGCCGCGGTCCTTGGAGGAATCAAATACTTCCCCTTTGGTGGTGGTTCCGTGGTAATGAACGGTGACTTCGTCGGTCGCGAGGGGCTTGGCTCCGTCGCCCATCTTGACGACTTCGTACTGCAGACCGCTCGCGGTGGTTGTGATCCCTTTTTTCTTGGCGTTTTCGGCCAGGTAGGCTTCGCCTTCTTTCTTGCTTTCGGCGCCCTTGGCTTCGGAGATTTTTGTGAAATAGGCTTGAATGGCCATCATGGCTTCCTGATCACCCATCCAGGGGCTGTCACCTGCCAAAATATGTTCCATGCCTTTCATCATGGCCTGGAGGTTCAAGTCCTTAATTCCCTGGGTTTTGATGTTCGAGGCGATGTTTACGCCCAAACCATAGGATACGCTGTCCAATTCGGTTTTGAGGTCTTCTTTTTTCATTTTGTTGTTTTGGGCATTGCAGGATACAGTCCAGAGCCCGGTGGCCAAAAGGACGGCATGGAGGATTTTGTGATTCATGATGGGGAGAGTTGAGGGCTAAAGTGGTCGCGAAGATAATCCAGGTCGGGGGCATTTTTTCCAGGGACCCAAGCGGGGTGCAGATAGACCCGGTAAAGGTCCGTGCCTAGGTTTCCACTGAAGAGGGGGGTCTGGGGCTCAGCGGGAGCGGGCGTCCCCTTTCCGGTGTGCATGTGGGGGTTTTCGATGACATGAATTTCGTCCCAACAGCCTTCTTGAAGGAAAAGCTCCAGGGTTTTGGCGCCACCCTCGACCAACACGGAATTCAGTCCCTCCTCCAGAAGGGTCTTATGCCAGGATTTGAGTCCCAGGTGGCTTCTTGTTGGTCCCGAATCAGACGAGTCGTCCGTTGGCCAGGGCAAACGGAGGGGTTGGGGATTTCGTTGAAATACCTGAAGGTTCAATGGCCAGGGTCGGGAATCCCCGGCAACGGCGATGCGCGGATGGGGCGGACCCGCCAAACGGGCATCCAGAAGGGGGTTGTCAAGGAGGAGGGTGCGGGCGCCCACCAACAAGGCGGCTTGTTCCCTGCGGAGGCGATGGACCCAACGCTGGGCCTGGGGTCCGCTGATGCGAGGCCCGGGCCCGTTTTCTCCTTGGTCAAGGTACCCGTCCGCGGTTCGAGCCCATTTGAGTACGGTATAGGGTCGATTTTGGTGCACCATGGTTTCGAAGCGTCGGTTCATCCAGCGGGCTTCTTTTTCCAGAACGGGACCGCGGACCTGCAGGCCGGCGGTTCGAAGTCGTTCCAAACCTCGGCCCTGGACCAAGGGATGGGGATCGGTGCAGGCGAAGACCACCGTTCCAATTCCAGATGCAAGGATGGCCTCCGTGCAGGGCGGGGTTCGGCCTTGATGATTGCAGGGTTCCAGGCTGATAAAGAGCGTGGCGGCCGCAGCAGCTCCTTCACCGAGTGGGTGATCTTGGAGGTAGGACTTCCAGGCCTTAAGCGCATTAATTTCGGCATGGGCCAAGCCGCAGGACTGGTGAAAACCCTCCGCAACGACCCGGTGGTCCAACGTAATCAAGGCAGCTACCAAGGGGTTGGGAGAGACCCCCGATCCGGGGGCTACGGCCAATTCCAAACAGCGACGAATAAATGGCCAGTCCGATGGCAGAGGGGGGAGCATCATGGTATCGCCAAAATTAGTTCTTCTGCCTAACTTGCCTGCACAATGAATCCAAGCGGAACGGCGACAATGGAGGAATGGAAGCGCCGTTTAGGCGATCGTTACCCTTCCGGGGAATTGGCCGCGATGCGTCGCTTTTGGATGGAAGAATCTTCGCATGATCCGGACGAAGTCCAGTGGAACCGCCTTGTATCCGGGGAGCCGGTTCAATATGTGCTGCGCAAGGCCTGGTTTATGGGAAGAACCCTGGAGGTCGACGGCTCGGTTCTCATTCCAAGGCCTGAATCCGAAGAATTGGTGGCCTGGGTACTCGAAGAGAAGGAGAACCACACGGAGGCTTTTTTGGACTTGGGAACGGGGAGCGGTTGCCTGGCCCTGGCTCTGGCTTGGAAGGGAGGCTGCCGTCCGGTTTACGGGGTGGATGTTTCGGCGGAGGCGTTGAAAACCGCCCGAAAGAATGCCGTAGCCTGGGGCTTGGAGTCGAGTTTTGTTGGCCTGCAGGCTGACTTTATGGACAAGGCCTGGGTGCCGCCCTCGGCGGCTTTATGGATCAGCAATCCACCCTACATCGGTCTGGATGAAGCCGCCCAAATGGAGAAACATGTCCTTGACTACGAGCCTTCTACGGCTCTATTTGCCCAGTGTCCGGACCCGCTGGATGTGTACCGCGCATTGGCAGAACATTTTTTGAAAGATCCGGTGGCCCGTTCTTTTTGGCTGGAGCTCAACCCGCGTTATGCCGAGGAATGTTTGTTGTTATGGCCAGGTTGTCAGGCCCAAATCCGCAGGGATATGCAAGGCAAACCCCGCATGCTGCGGGTTATCAAAGAACCGCTACCACAGCGGCCTGCCGATCAATCTTGCGCATAAGGCCTTGCAAAACTTTGCCGGGTCCCAGTTCGCTGAATTCGGTGGCCCCGTCACGAATCATCGCCCGCACGCCCTGCGTCCATTGCACGGCACCGGTTAACTGAAGGTTGAGGCCTTCCCGTATTTTCTCGGGATCGATTCGGCCTTCGTTGGGGGCTATGTTTTGGTAAACGGGGCAGCGTGGTGCGCGCAGTGTGGTGGCCGCCAAGGCGGTTTCCAAGGCTTGGGCGGCGCTTGCCATATAGGGCGAATGGAAGGCTCCGCCGACCTGCAAGGGGACGACTTTGAGGGCTCCGGCTTCGATGGCTTTTTGACCGGCTTCGTGGACGCCAACGGGTCCTCCGGAGATAACCACCTGACCGGGGCAATTAAAATTAGCGGCCACCACCCTTTCGGAATGGACGCTGGCACAAATTTCGACCACCCGCTCGTCGTCCAGTCCCAAAACCGCCGCCATGGTCGAAGGTTGTTCTTCGCAGGCTTTTTGCATGGCCGCGGCCCGCAGGGCCACGAGGCGCAATCCGTCCCCAAAGTCCAGGGCCCCGGCAGCGGTCAAGGCCGAAAATTCTCCCAAGGAATGCCCGGCGACCATCGATGGCTCAAAGCGTTCCCCCAGGATTTCGGCCCAAATCACGGAGTACAAGAAAACGGCCGGCTGGGTCACCTTGGTGGCTTTGAGATCTTCTTCGCTGCCATCGCAAAGGAGGCTTTTGATGGAATAGCCCAGGATTTCGGAGGCCTGATCCAAACGGGTTTCGGCCAAGGGATCCAGGGCCAGCAAATCGCGGCCCATGCCGGGGTATTGGGATCCTTGTCCAGGAAAGAGATAGGCGCGCATAGGCTTGGGTTGGTTTAAGGTGCGGGGGGAAGGCCTCCAAAACCGGGACCGTAATAGGTCACGGAATTGTTGGGGGTTTCAAAGAGTTGGAGGCTGTAAAGGCGGTAGCGGGGGTGCTGCAGGGTTTCCCACAATTGGTCCCAAATAGCCATGGCCAGGTTCTCCGTCGAGGCCATGCGACCCTGCATGAAAGGCACGTCCAGGTTGATATTCGAATGGTCCAGAGGTTCAATAACCCGATCTTCGATGATTTTTTTGAGCCATTTGAGGTCGACGACAAAGCCGGTATCCGGATCCACTTCACCGGCCACGGTGACCCAAAGTTCAAAATTATGCCCGTGCCAATGCTTGTTGGCGCATTTGCCAAAGACCTCTTCGTTGCGTGCTTGGTCCCATTGGGGATTCCACAATTTGTGAGCGGCGTTGAAATGAGCTTTGCGGGTAACAAGAATCATAGGCGGCCAAAGATACAAAGGCTTAATTTTGGGCAATGATAATCGTAACAGGAGCTGGAGGATTTATTGGAGCGCACCTGGCCGCTCGCCTCAACGGGCTGGGATACCGGGATTTGGTCTTGGTGGACGATTGGAAGGACCGGGCCAAGGCCCAGCGTCTGGAATCCGGACTGCTTGGCCAAACCGTCCATCGGGATGTTTTTCCTGACTGGCTGCACCAAAACCAGGCCTACGTTCAGCAGGTTTTTCACTTGGGTGCAAGAACCGACACCATGCTGGGGGATGAGGAAGTCTTTGATCGCTTGAATTTGAATTATTCCAAAGAAGTTTGGAGAATATGTGCTGAGTTTGGCTTGCCGTTGGTTTATGCTTCTTCGGCCGCTACGTACGGCGGCGGCGAGCACGGGTTCAAGGATGGAATGGATGGGTTGGAACGCTATCGCCCTTTGAACCCCTACGCCTGGTCCAAGCATCGGTTTGACCTGTGGGTGCGGGAGCAGCATCGAACGCCCTTGCGCTGGGCCGGGCTCAAATTTTTTAATGTTTACGGACCGGGCGAAGGCCCCAAAGGCCGGATGGCATCCGTGGTATGGCACGCCTACCGTCAAATTCAGGAAACCGGTAAGGTCCAATTGTTTCGTTCGCATCGCCCGGATATTGAGGACGGGCATCAAAGCCGAGATTTCGTTTGGGTTGATGATGTGGCGGCTGTTTGCCTTTGGTTCATGACCCATGAGCACCCGGGGGGGCTTTACAACCTGGGCAACGGCCAGGCTCGTACGTTCAAGGACCTGGTTCTCGCCCTTTTTGCCAGTTTGCAGCTGGAGCCCCGGATTGAATTTGTGGATACCCCGCTGTCCATTCGGGATAGCTATCAATATTATACCTGCGCCGACATGCAATGGATGGAGCGTTTGGGCTGCGACCACGCATTCACCTCCCTCGAGGAGGGGGTGGCATCCTATGTCCGCCGCGAATGGGGCCCTCAACCCTAATGGAAGATGAAGCGATGGACGGTGGCCGGGGACCGGTTTCAAGGGTGGGTTCTTTTGGGTTTGTTGCCGGTCGCCGCTTGGTTGATTTGGTGTTATCCGCGACTCCAGCGAAGCAGCGATGACCTGGCAGCGGAAGCGGATGCCTACTTTGAACAGCGACTTCCGGAACTGAACAAGCTGGCGCAGTCCATCCAACCCTGGGACGCGGCTACGCCTGCAGGGTTTGAAAACATCTTGTTGGATGCCAAAGGTCAGCGTCTCTTTTGGTCGGGTCGGGGTTTAATGTCCTCGGACGATAAAATGTTGGCTTCGTTGAGGGGTCTGCATTTTGTGGAGGTCCAAAACGGGCAGGGCTTGGCCTGGGTCAAGCAGGTGGATGCCGGAGTCCAGGTTCTGTTTTACCGACTGACGTACCGGTACCCCCTGGCGTCCATCTCCCTCTTGGATGGTTTGCAATGGCCCGGGGTGGGGGGTGAACATCTTTTGGTTTGGAGGCCTCAAGAGGAACGCAGCGGGCATCCGGTTCGATGGCAGGGCAGGGTTTGGTTCAAGATGGCTGGCAAGGCCGCTGCAACGGTCGATGATCCCCGAATTCAAACCTGGTTCAACGCTGGCATGTTTTTGTGGCTCCTTTTGTGGGCTATGTTATGGATTCGGCATCGTCCCTCGGCTGGCCCTTGGTCGGCGACGATTTCCTTGTTTTCGTGGGGCGTTGGTTTGATCACCGGCCTACTCTGGCTTTACAAAGGACGATGGGGGGAGTCGGAATTTTTTTTGCTGCACGAGCCCCTGAAGGGTTGGGTGTGGAGCCAAGCGGTTTTGGCCTTGGTAGGTCTCTGGGTTTTTCCGATGACCGCTCGTTATTCAGCTTTTTGGAGCGGCCCTGTCCGGGTTTGGGGGTCCTATGTTTTGCTGGCCTGTTCGCTGGATACAGGTCATCGCAAAATAGGTTGGGCCGATCCCTTGGGTTGGTCTTGGGATGATACCGCTTGGCTGCTTTTGGTCTTGGGATTGGCGACGGCACTCTTGTCTCCACGTTCTGCTCAACGTCCAGGACGCGATTCCATGGCCCCGTACCGTCGTTGGCTGGTACCCGGGGCCCTGGGCCTCGTAACAGGCTGGTGGATTTGGCAGGGATTGGACGAATGGTCGCTGGTTTTGGGTCTGGGGGGGCTGGCCTGGACCGTCCTTGGCTGGGCCTTGGATCGCCCTTTGGCGACCACCTGGACGCGCATCGGCTTGTACGGGATGGTTGGAGGGCTGTTATCGGTTTTGTGTTATGCTCAACATGCCAGGGTGGGTTTGGACCAGGCCAGAAGTCGGGTCGAGGCCCTCGTTCAAGCCCGGCCCATTGAGGCCTATACCTATTTTATGCCTTGGATTGACGCGCTGCGGTCCGATTCGTTGTTTCAATCCCCGGTGGGGGGATCGCCCCCGGACCGGGCGGCCTTGCAGGCCTTGTTGGATCGTCATTCGCGGAACTTGCGACCCTTTTTTGATTTTCAATCCTTTGAATTTCATCCGGCGGAGGATAGCCTCCTACCATCCCCCGATGGGGGCACCCAATGGAAAGGCTCGGTCCAAGAAAAACCCGAGGCCAATCGGACGGCCTACCGGGTTCGGGTGGCTTTGGGACCAGCGGGCGTTGTACCGGATACGTTGTCGGTGGGGTTAAATCAAAAATTCTTTCCAAGTCTTTCTCCGATACCGGCGATTTTGGGTCCAAGTTCCGGCTTGAATGTTGGTGGCTCGTCGGCCCTGGGTTTGGCCTTGTACCAAGATGGGTTTTTGGTTTTTCAGGAAGGCTTGGCTCCGTATCCTTACCGGGTGCCCAAGCATTGGGAGGGTTCGTTGGAGGCATCCCAAGAGCGTTTGGTCTTATGGAATGGGGGGAGTCCTTTGCTGGTTTACCGGAATCCATCCGGTCAATGGGCGGTGCAGGCTTTGGCTTGGCCTTCGTTGGTTTTACCGATTTCGTTTGGAGCCTTGGTTTGGCTGTTTTTGGGTTGGGCCGAACGATTTCGGGCCATGGGAGGGATTCGTCGATGGGGCCTGGGGAACCCATGGAACGGGTGGGCTGAACTACGGTTTCAAACCAAAGTTCAATGGGCCTCCACCGCCTTGGTATTTGGGGTGATTGCTTTGCTGGTAGCCTTCACCACTTGGTTCATCACGCGCCGCTTTGAGCGAGAGGCCGAAACGGCCATGTGGTCCCAAATGAATCAGTTTTATCGGGTTGCCCAGAATCTCTCCGTTCAAGATCCTGCCTTGTCCGAAGGCTCGGTTCGCGCCTTGAGAGATTGGGCGTCGGTCAATGATTTGGATTTTTATATTTACGATGAAAGAGGGCGATTCAAAGGAGGCTCGCGCAGTCTTTGGTTTGACCAAAAATTGCTTTCGGATTGGATGCCCTATGATGTTTGGCATTCCTTGAGCCAAGGAGAAAACCAATACCGTTCGGTCAACGAGCGTTTGGATCGTTTGGATTTTCGAGGGGCCTATCAGGCATTGCGGGGTTCGGATGGAAAAGTATTGGCTGTTTTGGGTTTGCCTTTTTTGAACCAAACGGACAAGGGGGGCTTGAGTGAATACCTGGCCGGTGTTTTTTCGTTTTTTATTTTGGTGACCTTGTTGGCGGTGTACCTGGCCTTTCGTTTGGCCAAAGGCGTTGCCGCCCCCCTTCAGACCCTTACCAAAGCCATGCTACAAACCAAATCCGGCCGAAAGAACACCATTAACGAAGACCAGGGCCGGGGGGAATTGGGGCTATTGCTCAAATCCTACAACCAAATGGTGCAGTCCTTGGCCGAAAACGAAGCCAAATTGGCCTCCGCTGAACGCAATACCGCCTGGAAAGAAATGGCGCGGCAGATTGCCCACGATATCAAGAATCCGCTCACGCCGATGAAGTTGCGTATTCAAAAGATGTTACGGGACAAGGCCCAGAACCCGGAGGTCTTCACCCAAAAGTTTGAAAACGACGCGAAACTCATTCTGCAACAAATTGATTTTCTGACTGAAATAGCGGATACCTACCGTGAATTCGCCAAAGAAAAGGAGGCGGACAAGGAAAGGTTTTCTTGGCCGGAGGCGGTCGATGAGGTGGTGGCATGGTACGGCGAACAAATTCAGGTTCATTGGACCGATCGAATTCCAGAAGGGAAGGGGGAGGTTTGGGGCAACAAAAGCCGATTGCAACGTGTGCTTCAGAATTTGTTACAAAACGCCTGCCAGGCCGTGAGCGATGGAGCAACACCTGGCGAAGACGGGAAGGTCCGTTTGGATTTGGGGATGACCTTGGTTCATGAGCAGGTCGTTACGAGGATACGGGATTACGGGAACGGAATCGATCCGGCCCTTCAGGAGCGAATATTTGAGGTCAGCTTTAGCACCCGATCGCAGGGGATGGGGCTGGGTTTGTCCATGGCACGTCAGATTGCTGAATTGCACGGAGGCAACTTGGCATTGGTCGATTCCGATGCATCGGGAACCTGCATGGAATTGAGGCTTCCTCTTTTTACAGAAAACTCCGAAAACAATCGTTCGTAGACCAGAGGCAGGGGAAGGCCCATGACATTGAGGGGGCAACCCTGGATGGATTTGACAGCGCGCAGGCCCATCCAATCCTGGATACCGTAGGCACCGGCCTTGTCCAATGGTTGGTATTCCTGGACGTACCAATCGATTTCCTTGGGATCGAGGTGGTACCATTCGAGGCGGGTACGGGCTCCCAGGATGATTTCTTTTTGGGTGGTCCTCAGGCATACCCCGGTCATGACATCGTGTTCGTTCCCTGACAAAAGGCGTAGCATGGCGACGGCCTCCGCTGGGTCTTTGGGCTTGCCCAGGATTTGGCCTTGGCATATAACCAGGGTATCGGCCGTCAGCAGCAATTCATCATCAGCGATGGGGATGGCCCTGGCTTTTTGGAGGGCAAGATGTTCGGCGACTTGGTCTGTTTTCCAGGAGGGATCCACTGTTTCATCCACCGGTACCACCCGCAGGTCATAGGGCAGGCCGACGCGCTGCAGTAATTCCTGGCGACGGGGGGAACCCGATCCCAATACCAAGTTGTAGCGCAATTCGAGGGGGGCGGTGGGCATCATGACGGGGCCATATAAAGAAATAACATATAATAGACCCAAAGCGATCCGATACCCAGGGCCAAATAGGCTTTGAGGAGCAACGAAACCCGCGCAGCTTCGCTGGAGGATTGTAAACGGAAAAGGCGGTAGGTGATCACCAACGCCAAGAGGAGTGCGATGCTCGAATAGAGGGACTCCACGATGGCGCCGGTCAAGACTTGGTGACGCACCACGAAGAGATTCAAAACAGGAACCGGTACCCAAGCTCCGAAGGCCATGTTCCGGCAGCCCTTGAAGCCCATCACCACCGCAACGGTTTGAAGTCCGGCTGCGAGGTCTCCGGCCCTGTCTTGGCAGGCTTTGATGAGTTCACGACTTAGGGTGACCAATGCCACCAGCCCCAGGTAAACCAGCCAGGTTTGGTTCAGGTATTGGGCATCGGAAGGATAGTATCGGTAGAGAATGCCCATGGCCTTGAATTCGTAGAGCCAGGGCAGGGCCACCCATAGCAGGCATAACAAAACAATGACCAGGGGTCCGGACCAACTTCGGCCTTTGAAATGCTCCGAATAGCGGAACAAGAGCATCACGGCGGCCAGGGGAATCAGGGTTAGGTTGAGCAAACCAGCTTCCCAAGCGGCCCAACCGCAGAGCGAGAGCCCCAGGAGGTTGAGGGTGGTGTACACCGACCAAAATACTTTTTCGGAAGGGACCTGCCTTTGTTTGAGGTTGATTCGGTCGCTTAACTGATCAAAATAATCATTGATTAGGTTGCCTGCACCGGCTATCATGCCCGCCCCCAGGACCAACAGGGCAAATCCCGTATCGCTTAACCCAAAGTTGAGCAAGCGGGTTTCAAGAACCGGTAACATCAAAAAATACCTGAACGATGGCAGGGCCAACATCAAGAGAATCAAGTTGATGGGTCGCAATCCTCGTAGGACCAAGGCGATGGAGGCGAATCGGCTCAAAGGATGGATTTAAGTGGGGGATTGATCGCGCAATCGCTTGATCAGGCTGCTAAACCATCGGTAAAGGGCGGTTCCTTCCGGATCGTCTTGGAGCAAGCGCAAATGCGATTCCAAGGTTTGTTGGTCACCGCGCCAGGCCGGACCGCTTTGACGGGTCAAAGGGTCTTGGGGGTTTTGCTCAAATTCATTTAACTGTTGCGAGAGGATGGAAAATAAGTCCCGATGGGTTCCCCATTCTTGGGTCAAAAGATGCCCCCAATGCAGGAGTATATTGTTAAAATTAGCCGTCATAACCGCTGCTAAATGCAGTTTTTGACGTTGGACTTCGGTCACATCCCGCGCTGTGGCACCGATTCGCTGGGCCCAGTGGTGCAGGGTTTGATGGAGGGATGCATCCTCGGTTTGGATGAGGATGGGCGCCCCCTTCCAAGGGGTTTCAACCGCCTTGCTGAGGTTGAGGATGGGCCAAAAAACCCCTCGAACCGGGTGAACGTCCAAGTCCTCCAAAGAGCGAGTTCCGCTGCAATGAACGAGGGCATCGGTTTGATCGGTTCCAAAAAAGGACGCCACCTCCGGAAGGGCATCGTCCGAAACCGCCAGCAAGGTTAGGCGGGTTGGGCCAGGTCTGCTTGGG